>NZ_JBHXNK010000043.1:0-56299 GCF_042719755.1 Nocardia sp. NPDC058519
CGCACCGACACTGCGGTCACTGACCGCCTACGACCACTGATCCGGGTGTGGTGGCCTGCTCTGCGGGCCACCACACCCTGGAATCAATCATCTAGGGTGGCGGTCATGATCATCGTGAGCACCGACGGGTCCTGCCTGCGCAATCCCGGTGGTGCCATCGGCTGGGCATGGGTGAATCATTCCGGGCCCGCCGACAGCGGCGGCGCGGCCAGCGGCACCAACCAGATCGCCGAGCTCCGCGGCGTGCTGGAAGCCATCCTCGCCCACCCCGGCGCCGAACCGATGCTCATCGAGAGCGACTCCCAGTACGCCATCAAGTGCGCCTCGGAATGGATCACCAGCTGGCGTCGCAACGGCTGGCGCACCTCCACCGGCGGCGCGGTGAAGAACGTCGAGATCATCAAGCAGATCGACCGGGCCATCACCGGCCGCGAAGGACCGGTGCGTTTCCGCTGGGTGCGCGGTCACGTGGGCAACTACTTCAACGAACAAGCCGACAAACTCGCAGGCGAAGCGGCACGAGCGGTCCGGGAGAACCCGGCTCTCAGCCGAGAGTCAGCGCCGGTCGCACCGGAACCAGCGAGGCTTCGGCGCCGGGAACCCGCGGCGCCCGTCCCCACGAATTCGGTCTCCACAGGGAAGTCGGTCGCAGCGCAAGCACCGGTAGCAGGGACTCTCACCCTGTTCTAGGTGCGGTGCGACCGGAGTGGGACCGCACAATGAAACGCCGCGGGCGAGGAATCTGCCCGCGGCGTTTCGGTTGGCTCAGGTCCCGGTGCTCAGTTCCCCGGTGTCGGGGCGGGCGCGGGAGCCGGGGCAGGGGCCGGAACGGCCTGACCGGGTGCCGTACCACCGGCGGCGCTGCCGCCGCCGTTCTTGAGCAGCGGCGAGTCCAGCTTGCTGACCAGCCACTTGTCGCCGGAACGCTCGAGGCTCATCTCGATCGCGAACATCATCCGGTCGGGCTGGGTCTGGGTGAAGTTGGTGCGGTACTGGGTCATGGTGACCATGGCCTTGACGTCGTCGGTGCTGCCCGACATGTAAGCGCACTGCACGTCTTCGCCGGTCGACTTGACCTGGGCCTGCACCATGGCGCCCTTGAGCGCCTCGCTGGCATCGCTGAACTCCTTGAGGTAGTCGCCGGTGGCGCCCGCCTTCATCGACGCGATGTAGCCGTCGAGATCCTTGGAGTAGTCGTAGTTGGCCAGGATGGCGCCGTAGTCACAGGCGGCCTTGGTGGACTCGGCGATGGCGTCGAGCTTCTCGGCCTTGTTGTTGTTCTGCAGGAAGAACACCACACCCGCGGTGATCGCGCCGACTGCGACCACACCGGCCACACCTGCGGCGATCCAGCCCGTCGAGCTCGATGTCGCGCTCGGGGCAGCGGCCGGAGCCGGCGCCTCGGTCACGGTCTGTGCCTTGACAGTGGGCTGATCGACCTCCGGAGTCGCCGCCGCACCCTTCACGGTGTCGTCGGCCTTGGCCAGATCGGGCTTGTCTGCCGCGGCAGCATCGGACTTGCTCTGGGCATCGTCGCTGGTCATCGAATCAATCCTGCTCTTTCCCGGCGCACATATCGCACCGATTTCCTATGCATGGTCCGTGAGCCGGGCCACACGTCTTCCCCGCGAGTATGCCCGGTCGAGCTGTGAACAGCCTGGCCGGGCATCCTCTCACTTGGCGGGAATCGGCGTCCGCTCCTTCGGGTCGACGCCAGGGGGCATCTGCGCGCCGTTGTTGGGCACGTTCGGGCGCGGGGCGTTGGCCGAACCACGGATCTGCAGGTCAGAGGTCGGGTTGGTGCAGTAGTTCCACTTCGGAATGCTGCCGTCCTGTACCTCTTCGTTGCGCCGGTACTCGGTGTCGTAGTTACACGTCGGACGCGGCCAGACGTCGAGGATGGTGTGGAATTCACCGTCGTGCGCCGGGGCGCCGATGGACCCGAGACCCAGCGCCAGCGACGGGAACAGCAGCCGCATGGCGGGCGTACGCAACTGCGCCGCCCTGGTGATGGCCACGAAGTTGGCCGCCAGCGAGCTGATCGGATCGGCCGTCGAATCCAGCACCGCGCCAAGGGTTTCGAACTGAGCGGGCGCGTTGTCGAGCACGCCCTGCAGCTCGGCGTTGGCGTTGTTGAACTGCGTGAGCAGCGCACCCGAATTGCTGGTGAGCGTCTGCAGATCGGGCTGGGCGTTCGAGGTGGTCTCGGCGATCACCCGCAGGTTGGCGATGAGGTTCACCGTCTGCGGCAGCAGGTTGTCCAGACCCGCGACCACCAGGCTGACGCCGTTGATCAGGCTGCGCAGCTGGTCGGGACCGGCGCCGAGCGCGATGTCGAGCTCGTCGAGGATGACGCTGAACTGCTTCGGATCCACCGAGCCGATCAGCGCACTCGTATCGTCGAGCACGGCCCACACCGGAACCGGCGTCTGGATCTGCTCCGGGCTGTACTTGATCACCGCACCGTCACTGAGGAACGGGCCGACATCGCTCTTGGGACGGAAGTCGATGTACTGCTCGCCCGCCGCCGACAGCGCCGCCACCTGGATCATGGTGTCGACCGGGATCTTGAAGTCCTTGTCGATCCGCGCCTTGGCGGCGATCGCCTCGCCGTCGTTGATCAGTTCGATCGAGGTGACCTTGCCGATCCGGAATCCGCGCATGGTCACGTCGTTGCCCGGCTGCAGACCGCCGGAGCGGTCCAGGTTGACGGTGACGTCGTACTCGGACCGCAGCGGATTGACCCGCATCACGTTGACCAGCAGATATGTCCCGCCGAGCAACAGCACGACTACGAGCGCGCTGTTCGCCAGCAAGATCTTGCTGCTCGCGAACTTCTTCAGCCTGCTCATCGGTGGCCTCCCACTCGGCCCTGAACGACCTGCAGCACCTGAATGAAGCTGCCGACGAAATCGTTCACATCTTTCATGTCCCAGAGCTTGCTGTTCGCCGGGTCGGTCAGCAGGCCGACATCGAGGTTGGTCAGGGTCGCGTACGGCGCCAGACCCTTACCCTGGAACGTCTGGTTGGCTCCGGGACGGATCGCGTGCAACTGATCCATCACATAACCGAAGTCGTTGCCGGTCGCGGCCAGCGCGTTCATCAGGTTGTCGAGATTGGTGAGCAGGTCGGAGAGCTGGTCACCGGTGGTGTTGGAGTAGTCACCGATGGCCGCGGTGGCCGTGGCCAGCTTGGTGAGCAGGTCGCCGATCGCCCGGTTGTTCTCGGCGATCGCGCCGATGGCCTGGGGGAGGGTGTCGGCCACCTGGCCGAGCTGACCCTTGTTGGCCTCGATGGTGTTGGCGAGGGTGTTGAACTCCGTGAGCACCGAGTCGACCTTGGTGCTGTTGGCGTTCAGTTCGCCGATGACGCCGGTCATCTCGTAGATCAGATGCCCCAGCTCACCGCCGTGCCCGTTGAGGATCGAGCCGAGTTCGGTACCGAGCCTGCTCAGGCTGGCGACACCGCCGCCGTTGAACAGCATCGACACCGAGATCAGCAACTCTTCCACCGTGGCGCCTGCCGAGGTGGAGTCGAGGCCGAGGGTCGCGCCCGCGGGCAGGGTCTCCGCGCTGGTGATGTTCTTCGGCTGGTTCAGCGAGATGAAGACGTCACCGAGCGGGGTGGCCTGGCGCAACTCCGCGGTACTGCCCTTCGGCAGCTTGAACTCGGTGTTTATCTCCATGTCGACCACGGCCTCGAAGTTCTTGGTCCTGATCGACGACACGACGCCGACATCGGAACCACCGACCTTCACCTTGGCCTGGTCAGGCAGGTTCAGGGCGTTCTCGAACTTCGCGTGCAGGGTGTAGGTCTCGCCGCCGGTGCCCGGCTTGGGCAGCGGCAGATCCTCCACGGTGAAGCCACAGCCGGTCGTGATCGTGACCGTGGCCAATGCGGCTGCGGAGAGCAGCGCGCGGCGGGCCTTCATCGTCATTCGCTGGTTCATTTCGTCAGTCCGAGCAGTGCGGCGGTGAGCCCGTAATCGGGGCCGAAATCCTGGACGTTTCCGGTGCGGCAACCATCGGCCCGCATCTGGATCCGCTCACAGAACACGCTCACGAGCTCGCCCGAGAGAGCGGTACCGATCAGCGCGTGCAGGCGGACGAAGCCCTTTTCCTTGTTGATCGCGCCGTCGATGTTCTGCATGAGCAGCGGCACCACGTCGACGATCTCGACCATCGCGCCCGAGTTGGCACGCAACTGGTTGGTGACGGTGGTCAAGCCGGTGAGCGAGGCGGCCAGTTCTTCCTGATGCCCGGCGAAGGTCGTCGAGGTGTTGTTCAGGAACTGGTTGAGCTGGTCGAGGGTGGCCTGCAGACCGGGTGCCTGCTCGGCGAGCAGCCCCGACATGGCGGTCATCCGGTCGCTGAAGTCGCGCACCGACTGGTCGTTGTCGGCCAGCATCGTCGTCAGCTCGTTGAGCTTGATGATGATGTTGGCGATGGCGTCCTTGTTGTCGACACCGACCTTCAGCGCGCCGGAGAGCGCGTCGAGGGTTTCCCTGATTTTCTGGCCGTTGCCGTTGAGCACCGGGTAGAGCACCCGGCCCGACAGCGGGCCGAGACCCTCCTGGCCGGGTTCGGGCTTCAGCGCGGCGGCGAACTGGTCGATGGTCTTGATCATCGTGTCCAGCTCGACCGGCGTCCTGGTCCGCGCCTTGGGCAGGTGATCGCCGGACTTCAGCGCCTCACCGCCGGTGAAGGGTGGGCTCACCTCGATGTGCCGGTCGGTGACGATCGAGGGCGAGATGATCGCGGCGATCGCTTCCTTCGGGATCTTGACGCCCGCGTCGATGGTCATGTGGACCTCGACGTAGGTGCCCTTCGGCACGATCTTGTCGACCTTGCCCACCGCGAGGCCGAGGACCATGATCTCGTTGCCCTCGTACATGCCCGCGATGTTCTCGAAGTCGGCGGTGATCTTGGTCGAGCGGCCGAGCGCGTCGTCGAACTGGCTCGGCAGCAGCGAGCAGCTACCGAGTGCCAGCGCGGTGGTGGCGATCATCATCGTCCGCGCGATGCGGAGCTTGTTGGTCAGTTTCATCCTTGGCACCCCTGGATCACCTGAACGAAGCACAGCCAGTTGTCGGGGAACAACCACGGCAGTGCGACCGAACCGTAGTTACCGTTGCCGAGCGCGTTGTTGAAGTAGCGCGCGGTGGGCTGACCGATCTGCAGCAGCTTGTCGAGATTGTCCTTGTTCTTCTGCAGGCCCTCGGCCATGGTGTTGAGCTGGCTGATGGTGCCGCCGAACTGGTCGCCGTTCTGGGCGCCGATCTCCTCCAGCTGACGGGTCAGCGTGGCGACGTTGTCGAGCAGCTGACGCAGCAGGCTCTGCCGTTCCATCACCCGGTTGGCGATGGCCTCGCCCTGGGTGATGACGAGCAGGATCGAGTTGCGGTTGTCGGCGAGCAGCTGCGTGACCCGGTTGAGGTCCTTGATCAGGCTGTCGACCTCACCCTTGCGCTGGTCGACGACCTTGGCGACCGCGCCGACGCTGTCGAGCGCCTGGGCAACCAGCTCCGGCGAATCGCCGAGCTGGGAGTTGATGGTGTTGAGCGAGGCGGCGAGCTTCTTGGTGTCGAGCGCTTGGAACTTCGGCGTCCCGACCTGGACCACATCGGCGATGTCGTACGGCACGTCGGTGTTGCTGCGCGGGATCGTCTTGTTCTTCAGACCCGATCCGTCGCCGGGCTGCAGGTCGACGTAGCGCGCGCCGAGCAGGGTCGCCATCTTGATCGCGGCGTGCGCGTCGGGACCGAGCTTCAGCGAGCTGTCCACGTCGAGGGTGATCACCACGTGGTCGCCCTCGATCTTCGCACCGGAGACCGTGCCGACCTGCACACCGGAGACCGCGACCTTGTCGCCGGTCTTGATGCCCGCGGCCTGCACGAATTCCGCGTCGATGGACTGTTTTCCGAGCCCGATGAACTGGAAGATGCTCGAACCGACCAGCAGCAGCACGATGCACAGCGCACCGACCACACCGAGCCAGAAGTTGCGGTTACCGACGAAGGCTGACTTGATCTTGCTCATCTGCACACCTCGGAATGGCCGTTGCCACCGATCTGGCTGAACAGACCGCGCGGGAAGAGGACTCCGTAGAGCGATACGTCCAGGCCACACAGGTAGGCGTTGGCGTGGGTGCCCTCCGATGTCATCCGGCCGAGGTCGGCGAGCATGGACGGCATGTCGATGGCGACCTGGTCGAGCTTGGCGCCGTTGGCCAGCAGCAGATTCAGCGCCGCGGTGGTCGAGTTCTGGGTCGTCGCGAGCTTGGGCTGGATCTTGCTCATCATCCCGACCAAGGCGGTCGTCGAATCGGCGAGGGTGACCGTGGAAGCCTGCAGCGACTGCCCCTGGTCGTAGAGCCCACCGATCAACGCCCTGGTCTGGGTAATCAGGGTCTCCAATTCATCCCCTCGCTTTGCCAACCCGGCCATCACACCGGACAGGTTGGTGATCACGTCGGACAAGATCGCGTCGCGACGCTGGAAATCGGTGGCCAGCTGGGCCGCCTGAATGATGAACGCCGACAGCGAAACCCCATCGCCCTGCAGCGCCTGGATCAGGGTCTCCGACATCGCGTTGACCTCGGCGGGCTCGAGCGCCTGGAACAGCGGCTGGAAACCGTTGAGCAGGGCCGAGATATCGAACGAGGGCTCGGTGCGGTCGAGCGGAATGGTGGAACCGCTCTTGAGCGGCTCCGGGCTCGGTGCCGCGCCCGGGGTCAGCGCGACGTAGCGCTGACCGATCAGGTTCTGGTACCTGACCAGGGCCTTGGTGTCGTTGAACAGTGTCTGGTCGCTCTGCACGATGAACGACACCTTGGCGTCGTTCTTGCCGTCGAGCTCGATCTTCTCGACCTTGCCGACGCGCACGCCGGCCATCCGGACATCGTCGCCGGGCCGCAGCCCGAGGACGTCAGTGAAGATCGCGGTGTACTTGCGGGTGTCACCGTCGACCGTGCGGGCCAGTGTGTTCCACACGACCACGGTGACGAGCAGTGAGACGAGCGCGAAGATACTGAACCCGATCAGTGGCTTGCGGATACTCATGCGCCACCCCCGTTTTCGGACACTTGCAGGGTTCCGCCCTTCAAAATCGGACCGAGCAGCAGATATTCGGACGCGTTCGGCTTGCGACCGAGCAGCTGAGTCATCGCCGCGTCACCGGAGTAGGAGATCGGTGTGGCGGCAGGCACCGTCGCCGGAGCGGGCGCCGCGGCCGGAGCGGCCGCGGGAGCGGGCGCACCACCCAGACCGGGCAGCCCCGGAATCTGGATCGACGGGACGAGACCCTCGAGCGGGGTGCCCTGGAACGGCTTGATCTCGGTGCCGTTGGCCGTGTGCATCGGCGAGACACCGGGACTGGTCAGACCCGGAATGTCGGGCATGCCAGGCAGCGATACCAGCGGCGGGAGACCGGCGGCCGCGTCGAGCTTGCGCGGACGCAGGTTGTCCGGAATCGGCGGCAGGGAGACCTCGGCCGGTGCGGTGAAGCAGCTCGGTCCGAGCAGATCGCCGTAGCGCGGGCAGTCGGCGACGGTGTTGGGCTGGTACGGCGTCAGCGTGATGCCGGCGTTCCACACCATCTGCTTGCCGCTCGGGCCACCGTGGAAGGTGGTGTTGAGCTGGGCCAGCGAGGGACCGAAGACCTGGAAGGTCTTGGTGATCGACGCGGGATCGGCGGCCAGCGCACCGAGGGTGGCGTTCATGCCGACCGTGACTTCCTTGCCCACATCGGGATTCGACGCGAACAGGTCGTTCACCCGATCGGTGGTGGCGCTCGCACCGGCCAGCAGCGCGATCAGCTGTTCACGCTTGGTGGCGATGGTGTTCGCGGTCTGCACCGAGGAGCCGAGCACGTTGAGCAGTTCCGGCGCCGACTGGTTGAGCGCGTGCGCCGAGTTGGAGAAGTTGTCGAGCATGCCGCCCAGGTTCGGGCCGGCGTCGGCGACCGTGGTCAGCCAGTGGTCGAGGCGCTGGATGGTCGAGCCGGGGACCCGGCCGCTGCCGTCGAGCGCCTGGGTGAGCGAACCGAGCACGCGGCCGAGCTGCACCGGGTCGACCTCGTTGAGGATGTCGCGCACCGTGGTGAGCGTGTCCTGCAGCGCGATCGTGCCCTGGCTGCGGTCCTCGGGGATCTGCGAACCTTCCTTCAGGTGCTGGCTGTTCGCGCCGTTGTAGACCAGCTCCACGGAGGTGACCGCGAACAGGTTGGACGGCACGACGCGTGCGGTGACGGTGTTCGGGATGCCGTCGGCGAACTCGGGCTTGAGCTCGATGTTCACCTTCTGCTCGGCGTTCTTGCCGATCTCGACGTTCTTCACCACGCCGACGAGCACGCCGCGGAACTTCACGTCGGCATCCGACGGCAGGCCGTCACCGGTGGTCGACAGGTTCGCGACCACATTGACCTTGGGTACGAAGTAGCCCTGGTACCTGGCCGTGAGGAAGGCGAGGACGATGCCGAACACGATCAGACCGGCGGTACCGGCCACGTACAACTGCTTCATGGTGGGACCGCGCCCACTCGGATCGATGATCATCGCGCGCTTACCCCGAGATCCTGATGCCGGGGTTGATGCCCCAGATCGCCAATGTCATGAGAAGGTCTGCGAACACGACCAGGATGATGCACATCTTGATCGCGCGGCCGGCCGCCACGCCGACGCCTTCGGGACCGCCCGAGGCGAAGAAGCCGTAGTAGCACTGGATGAACGTCGTGATCATGACGAAGACGATCACCTTGAGCAGGGAGTAGAGCACGTCCGTCGGCACCAGGAATTGGAAGAAGTAGTGCGAGTAGGTGCCCGATGCGGTACCGCCGATCAACTGCACGGTGACCGAGCAGGCCAGGTACGCCATCGTCAGACCCACGGCGTACAGCGGCACGATCGCCATCACCGCGGCCATCATCCTGGTGCTGACCAGGTAGGGCAGCGGGCGAATCGCCACCGATTCGAGCGCGTCGATCTCCTCGGAGATGCGCATGGCGCCCAGCTGTGCGGTGAATCGACAGCCCGCCTGGGCGGCGAAGGCCAATGCCGCCAGCAGCGGGCCGAGCTCGCGGGTGGTGGCGAAGGCCGAGATCGCGCCCGTGATGGGGCTGAGCCCGAGCAAGTTCAGCGAGGTGTGGCCCTGAATGGCCACCGTCATCCCGCCGAAGGCACTGATGATCAGGATGACGCCGATGGTGCCACCACCGACGACGATATTGCCGTTACCCCAGGTGACGTCGGAGAGCAGACGCCAGACCTCCTTCGGGTACTGCTTGAAGGCCAGCGGGATGGAGCCGACCGAGCGCAGGAAGAAGAAGACCTGGTGGCCGAGGCGGGCGAGCAGGTCGCCGGGCGCCTTGCTGGCTTTCTGCAGCGACCGGATCGGCCGCAGTAGCGGAGGTACGTATGTAGATGACATGGCTCAGACCACCTGTGGGGGGAAGACTGCGGCGTAGATCTGGGTGATCGCCACGTTGACACCGAGCAGCATGACGGTGGAGCTCACCACCGCGGAGTTCACCGCGTTGGCGACACCACCGGGGCCGCCGCGAGCATTGAGCCCACAGTCGCAAGCGATGATCGAGGCGATCAGACCGAACAGCACCGACTTCAACAGCGCCACCGCGAGGTCGCGGGTGACCGCGAACGAGGCGAAGGTGCTCATGTAGGAGCCGGGTGTGCCGCCCTGGGCGAAGATGTTGAACATGTAGCCGGTGAGGAAGCCGACGAAGACGACGAAGCCGCAGAGCAGGAAGCTGACCAGCATCGCGGCGCCGAGGCGGGGAGCCACCAGGCGGCGCAGCGGGTCGACACCCATGACCTTCATCGCGTCGATCTCTTCACGGATGGTCCGCGAGCCGAGGTCGGCGCAGATGGCCGAACCGACGGCACCCGCGATCATCAGCGCGGTGACCAGTGGGGCGCCCTGCTGAATGATGCCGAGGCCGTTGGCCGCACCGATGAACGAAGTGGCACCGACCTGACCCGCGACCGCGCCGACCTGGATGGAGACGATCACCGCGATCGGGATGGCGACCAGCAGTGTCGGCGCCGCGGCGACGCTGGCCATGAACGCGGACTGCCGGATGAACTCATCGAAAGGAAAACGCCGACGGAAGATCGCGACGAACAACTCCGTGATCGCTTCGATACCCATCGTGATCTGTCGACCGAAGGTTTCCAGCGACTTCTTCGGATGGTCGTCCCAAAGGCCCTTCGTCCAGTCGACAGCCTCACTGGCTCGTGAACGTGTGGGCGGACTCTCGGTCGACTGCACTGCATAACCCCTCTCGACGCCGGACCCTCAACGCCCCGGCGACTTGTTTGCTTGACGCACCTTACTACGGAGTAGCGCAGAACACATCACCGACATGTGAGCGCTGTCATAGATAGAGGTCACTGTCCAAAACGGCTATGAGACCGGCCATGACGGACCCTACAGTCCGATATTCCGGGATTCCCGGGATTACGCGCGAAGGCCTTTTCCTACATGGTTTCCCAGTACCAGCGGTCGCGGTAAAGGAATATTGCGGAACTTTGTCATTCATAACGAAGTCCTCGCCGAATTATCCGAACACATCACGCGAGAAACACGAACGACGCGCTGCGGCAAGATTGCAATAGGGAATCGCTATGACAGCGACGGCGTGGAGGCGCGGGCGACTCGCCCAGCAAACGCACCGGTCCGGAGGCGCGCCCGGGACCGAATACAGGCACGATAGACAGACCGTATTGATATCGTGCGAACTTCCGACATCTGGAGGGACATGTTCAGCAAACTCGCCAAGGTGGCCAACGCCGCCTTCGCTCTTGCCCTCGGTGCAGCTCTGCTCGGCACCGGTGCGGCCAACGCGCAAGCAGGCCCCCCGGTGATCGGCGGCGGCTCCGGAATCGTGATCGACAACGCGTTCGAGTGCACCGTCACCACGGTCGGGTACGACGGCGCAGGCAGGCTGGTCGGCCTGACAGCGGGTCACTGCGGTGACGCCGGGGCCACCGTCAGCGCGGAGGTCGATCGCGGCTACGGCGAGATCGGCCGGTTCGTACACAGCAATTCCGAACTCGACTACGCGGTCATCGAGTTCACGCCCGGCCGGATCACCCCGGTCAACCGGATCGGCAACGTCACCATCACCGGTGTCGGCGGGCCCGCGCAGTTCCCGACGATCGTCTGTAAGGAAGGCCGGACCACCGGCAACACCTGCGGCATCACCTGGGGCGACGTCTTCGCCACCAATACCGAGACCTGGTCGCAGATGTGCGTGGTCGAGGGCGATTCCGGCGCGCCGGTCGTCGTCGGCTCCACCCTGGTCGGCATGGTGAACGCCTACCTGGCTGTGGCCTGCTTCGGGCCCGAGGTCGGGACGAATATGAACTCGATCATGGACGACATCAACGCCCGCGGCGGCGTGGGTTCGGGTTTCCACCCGATCTAGTCCCTCGGCTGTACTCCCCGGATGTCGAGCGGGTCGCGTGGTTGTCCACGCGGCCCGCTCTTTTCTATAGGTCCTGAGCGGCAAGCGATTTCGGTGCGAGCGCGGGTCCATCGGTGCCCGCGCAGTGCGGCAGGCAGTCGACGCGTTCGGGCTGTGGCGGCTGACGCGGCACGCGAAGCAGGACCGCGGCGATACCGGCGCCGAGCAGGAGCAGCAGCGCGCACCAGCGCATCGCGGTGTCGAAGCCCGCGGCGAAGGCGACCGGATTGTCGAACGCACCGGACAACCCGGCCAGACCGGGCAACGCCGCCACCGCGAGTAGCTGTGCCGTTCGCGCCACGGCGTTGTTCACCCCGGAGGCGATGCCCGCCTCGCCCTCGCGCACCGCGGCCAGCACCGCGCCGGTCAACGGCGCTACCAGCACCGAAAGCCCGAGCCCGAAGACGAATACGCCGGGCAGCACATCGGTGAGGTAGTCCGCGCCGGGTCCGATGCGCTGCAGCGCGAACACCCCGCCTGCGGCCAGCAGCGGACCGATCGTCATCGGGATCCGCGGCCCGTGCCGCTGCGCCCACCGTCCGGCGGGTGCCGAGAGCACCAGCATCAGCAGCGTGACAGGCAGTCCGGCGGCGCCCGACGCCATCGGCGAGTACCCGGCGACCAGCTGCAATTGCAGCACCAGCAGGAAGAACACGCCACCGAGCGCGGCGTACACCAGCAACGTCACCAGATTCGCCGTCGTGAACACCCGCGACCGGAACAGCGACGGCGGTACCAGCGGATTCGGGCTGCGCAGTTCCACCAGCACGAAACACACCAGCGCGGCCACCCCGACCGCGACCAGCACGACCCGGGAATCGATGAGTCCCAGTGTGAGGGCACCGAGCCCGAGGGCGACGATCACCGCGCCCGGCACGTCGATCCGGGCGGGCGCCTGCGGATCGCGGCTCTCCGGCACGGTCTTGATCGCGACAACGGCGACCACCAGCGCCAGCGGCACATTGAGCAGGAAGATCGCCCGCCAGCCGACCAGGTCGATCAGCCCACCACCGAGCAACGGCCCGAACGCACCGGCCACCCCGCCCAGACCGGACCACAGTCCGATCGCACTGCCCTGATCGCGGCGATCGATCGACGCCGAGATCAGCGCCAGACTCCCCGGCGTGAGCAGCGCGCCCGCCACGCCCTGCAGCAGCCGCGCGCCGACGAGCATCTCGATATTCACCGCGGCCGCGCACAACAGCGAGGTGATCGCGAATCCGATGATCCCCCAGATGAATACGCGACGTCGGCCGAGCCGGTCACCGAGCGAGCCGCCGAGCAGGATGAACGAGGCGAGCGTGAGGGTGTAACCGTTCACGGTCCACTGCAACCCGGCGACATCGGTGTGCAGCGATTCGCCGATGCGTGGCAGCGCCACGGAGACGACGGTGGCGTCCAGCGACGCCATCGAGGAGCCGAGGATGGTGGCGAGCAGAATCCACCGGCCCGTGGCCGAGTTCAGCCGAACCGTCTGGGGCACCACCCCAAACTAGCCGCCACCGGCGTCTTTCGTCGGAACTACAGGCTCTCCACGCAGACGACGACGCGGCGCTCGGCGTATTTGAAGCCCGAATCGGCGGCATCGGGGCAGTCGTCGACGCTGTCGGAGTTCTTGTTGATCGTGATCACCTTGACCGGTTCGGTCCCGCCCTCGCTGCACTCGATGCGCTTGGGTTCGTCGCCGCCCACGTCGATGCAGCCGCCGATGACCCAGTCGATGTCGAGGCACAGCGCGCCGGTCTCGATGCCGTTGAGCGTCTCGGCGTAGAAGTTGTCGCGGTCGCCGACGCAGCCGTTGCTGGTCTTGGCCTTGCCGATGACCTTGTAGTTCGACGAGCGGCTACCGCAGGCGGCCTTCTCGATCGTCGCGTCGTTGACGGTGCCGCCGAGCGACACGCAGTCGCCGATATTGGCCTGGAAGTCGGTCTTGCCGCCCTTGCTCGACGTGGGCGCCGGCTTGGTGGTGGTCGACTTGCCCGGCTTGGTGGTCGGCGTCGCGCTACTGGTCGCGGGGACGACATCGATCGCAGGCTGGGCGTAGCCGTCGATGGTGCCTCCGCAACCGGTCGAGACGAACGCGGTCACGGTGATGGCGATCGCGCCGACGAGCCGGCCGATGGACAAATCTGCAAACACCCATTGTGAATACACCACCGGAGCCACCCCCGTCGACTCCAGTCCGATAGCCGGGTCACTGCGATACCCTTGGGATTCCGGTCGCCACGGGCGGCGCAGGCCCCCGATCGTGTATCAGGAGGTCATCGTGAGTACCTCGGCACCAGTACCGACCGGCGATTTCGCGGCGCCACGGCAGATGGTGGTCGATCCGCGCTTCATCCGCCTCGCCGATCATTTCTTCGGGATGTTCGCCCAGCCGAGTCGCGGTGGCGGTGCGCTGGCCATCTATCTGGACGGCAGCCCGGTCGTGGATATCTGGGCGGGCTGGGCGGCCAAGGATCAGCGCTGGACCGGCGAGAACGTCGCGCTCACCTTCTCCACCGGCAAGGGCGTCGCCACCACCGTGCTGCATCGGCTGGCCGAGCGCGGGCTCCTCGATTACGAGGAGCCCGTGGCCACCTACTGGCCGGAGTTCGGGGCACACGGCAAGGACGACATCACCGTGCGTGACGTGCTGTCCCATCGCGCGGGCCTGCACCGGGTGCGCGGGCTGGTGCCAGGTCGCGAGGGCATTCTCGACTACGACGCGGTGGTGACCGCGCTCGCCGAGAGCCCCGCCGACCCGCGCCGCATCCGCACCTCCGGCTATCACGCGATCACCTTCGGCTGGCTGGTCGCCGAGATCGTGCAGCGGGTGACCGGCGATCCGTTCACCGAGGTCCTGCGTCGAGAAGTGGCGCAGCCCTTGGGAATCGACGAGTTCTGGTTCCAGGTGCCGCCGGGCGAGCGGTACCGGATCGCGAAGATCTTTCCGCATCTGGCGCCACCGGGGATCCGGTGGAACACCGCGTCGTCGGTGCTGTCGTGGGTGCGGCCCGCGCGCGGGCTGGCCGAGGCGGGCATGCCGGAGAGTTTCGACGAGCTCGTCCGCGACCCACGGGTGCACGATGCGGTGATGCCCGGCTGGAACGGCGTGTTCTCGGCGCGTGCGCTGGCCAGGATGTACGGGGCGCTCGCCAACGGTGGGCAGGTGGGCCAGGTGCGGTTCCTGCGGCCGGAGACGATCGAGACGATCAACCGGACCCAGCAGACCAGCAGCCGCGATTATGTCCTCGGACTACCGCTGCGATTCACCCTCGGCTATCACCGACCGGTATTGATGACCAAGCAACAACCGCGAAATGCCTTCGGCCACTATGGTGTCGGCGGCTCCGGGGCGTATGCCGATCCCGATCTCGGGATGTCGATCGCGTTCGTCACCAATCGGCTCGGCGGGGCCGTCACGGCGCTCGGTGACGCACGGCTGGCCAAGCTGGCGGCGATCGCCCAGGGGACCGTCCGCACAGCCCGTTCCTGATCGAACCACCGGGAGGAGCTCGCCGTAGTAAAGGACATGAGTTCGCCGAACCCCGCGCCCGCCGCGCCGCGCCTGTCGTTGCTGCACGGCGTCGCCGCGGGGCGGGATTTCGGCGGCTACCTGCGACGACGCGCTGCCCGCAGCGATCCGTTCGCGGTCGGGTTCCCCCGGTTTCCGGCGGTGCTGTTCACCGGAACGGCCGAGGGGGCGCGCGAATTGTTCCGGGCGCCGGTCGCACTGCTCGAGCCGCCGCGGCCCAATCCGATCGAGCCGATGGTCGGGGCAGCGTCGCTGATTCTCAGTTCGGGAACACGGCATCGCACGGATCGCGCGCTGCTGGCGCCCGCGTTGCACGGTGCGCGGGTGCGGTCGCTGGAGAAGGTGATCCGGGAAGCGACGCTGAACGAGATCCGTTGTGGCGCGGATGGTCCCTGGCGAATCGGCACTCGGATCGATTCGCTCAGGGCCGCGCGCACCATCACCCTGCGGGTCATCCTCGCCACGGTGTTCGGGTCCGAATCCGATCGCGAGGCCGAATACGGCGGTGTGGTGACCGATTTCCTCACCGCGTTCACCACCCCGCTCATGGTGGCGCCCGTATTGCGCTGCGGCATAGGTGGTTTCGGTCCGTGGGAGCGGTTCACCGCGGCACGGGCGCGGCTGGACGAGCTGCTCCTGGCCGACATCACCCGGCGCCGCCGCACCGGCCCGGCCAACGGCGACCTGCTCGACCTCCTCCTCACCACCCGCTACGACGACGGCACCAGCCCCACCGACACCGAACTGTGCGAACAGCTACGCACCCTGCTGGTCGCGGGCCACGAAACCACCGCGACCACCCTGACCTGGGCGCTCTACCACCTGCACCGCGAACCCGGCCTGCTCACCCGCCTGCTCGCCGAGCTACCCACCGCGGGCGATGACCCCGCCGAACAGGCCCGACTACCGCTGCTCGACGCCGTCTGCCAGGAAACCCTGCGCCTGCACCCGCCGGTCCCGATCGTTTTGCGCACCCTGAAGGAGCCGTTGCGCTGGCGCGGAGTCGACGTGGCGGCGGGCGCCACCATCGGCCTTGCCGTGGACGCACTCCACCGCCAGCCCGCTACCTGGCCCGCACCGCGCCTGTTCCACCCCGACCGATTCCTCGATCGCACGGTCACCCCGTTCGAGTTCGCGCCGTTCGGCGGTGGTCACCGGCGATGCATCGGCTCGACGCTGGCCGACCACGAGCTGCGGATCGTGCTCGCGACGCTGCTGACCGAGGTCCGGTTGACCCTCGAGCCCGAACTGGCACTCGGCCGTCGACCCCGCACGGTGCCCCGCAATATCGCGACCGCGCCGGATCGGGCGATCCACTTCACACGGACCGGGTGATCTGCCTCACGTGGCGTTTGGGAGTCACACCCATGTGCTTCCCCGCTGTTCGCGCGCACAGCTATCGACTCGCCGCTGTGAGCGCGGCGTTTGGCGGAAGCCGATGAATAACAGCGCGTTATGTGACGCACCGCACATAGTTGCGGGTCTGTTATCACCGCTCAACACGGCTGGCACCTGGTCACCTGGTGCGGGTAGTAATGGAGGGTCAGGGTCGGGGAAGTCGTTACCCCGTAGAGACCCGTTGCGGCCTCTGCGTCAAAGAGAACGAGCGTCACTGAGTAGATCTCGCGCCGCCGCACGCGGAACGAGAGATGGAATGGACGAGAAACCTATGCACTACGAGGCAAATACGCAGCAATCGCACTGGCTTCGCCGGGGTCTGCTGCTGTCGGCAGCGATCGCAGCGACCGGCGCGTTGATCGCCGTGCCCGCGCAGGCTCAGCCGAATCTGCCGTTCTTCGGCGGCGGTTCCAGCCAGCCCGCGGTGAACGAGCCCGCGCAGCAGGCGCCCTTCGCGCCGCCGAACATCAACATCGCCGACGGCGAGACCGTCGGCGTCGCGCAGCCGATCATCATCACTTTCCAGGAGCCGGTCGAAGACCGCGCCGCCGCCGAGCGGGCCATCAAGGTCACCTCGAGCACGAACGCGCCGGGCTACTTCTACTGGACCTCCAGCAAGCAGGTCCGCTGGAAGCCCACCGAGTTCTGGCCCGCCAACACCAACGTGACCGTGGTCGCGGGTGGCACCACCAGCTCGTTCCACATCGGTGACGCGTTCGTCGCCACCGTGGACGACGCCACCAAGATGATCGTCGTGACGATCAACGGCGAGGTCGTGCGCGAGATGCCGACCTCGCTCGGCAAGCCCGGCTACGAGACCCCCAACGGCACCTACATCGTGGGTGAGCGGCTCGAGAAGATGACGATGGACTCGTCGACGTACGGCGTGCCGGTCACCGATCCCGAGGGCTACAAGCTCGAGGTCCAATACGCGACCCGCCTGTCCAACAGCGGCATCTTCGTGCACGCCGCCCCGTGGTCGGTCGGTCAGCAGGGCTACTCCAATGCCAGCCACGGCTGCCTCAATGTGAGCACCGAGGACGGAAAGTGGTTCCTGGAGAACACCCGTCGCGGTGACGCCGTGGTCGTCACCGGCACCAAGGGCGGAACCCTCAGCGCGGGTGACGGTCTCGGCGACTGGAACTGATGGACTGAACAAAACTCGCTGAACAAAACCCGAACAATACGATCTTTCGAGGTCGTGCTGTTCGGGTTTTTGCTGTAATCGGTGCTGTGCGCCCGATGTTCAGAAAATCGGCGGGCAGGGTTAACCAACGGTTCGCCGTGCGCCGTAAAGCTGCCGCGGTGCGAAAGAGTCCAGAGCGGGTGCTCCCCGGGAGAAGCCGCCGGTGGCAGGACTACGCGCTGTTCGTGGTACTCGTGGTGCCGAACCTGGCGCTGCTCACCCTGTTCGTTTACCGGCCGCTTGCCGATAACATCCGGCTGTCGTTCACCGACTGGAACATCGCCGATCCGGTGGCGAATTCGGTCGGATTCGACAACTACATCGAATGGTGGCAGCGCGACGACTCATGGAAGGTCGTCAGCAATACGCTGATCTTCACCGTGGCCGCGGTCGTGGTGAGTATGGCGCTCGGTCTCGCGCTCGCCATGCTGCTCGATCGAAAACTGTTCGGGCGCAATGTAGTCCGCTCGGCTATTTTCGCGCCATTCGTTATTTCGGGCGCGGCGATCGGCGTAGCTTTTCAATTCATCTTCGATCCGAGTTTCGGTCTGGTACAAGACGTTCTGCACCGGCTCGGCGTCGACAATGTGCCGGATTTCTATCAGGACCCGGAGTGGGCCCTGTTCATGGTGACGCTCACCTATATCTGGAAGAACCTGGGCTATGCCTTCGTGATCTATCTGGCCGCGCTGCAAGGTGTGCGCGCCGAATTGCTCGAAGCGGCCGAAATGGACGGCGCGAGCAGTTGGACCCGATTCACGAAAGTCCTTCTGCCACAACTACGTCCGACAACATTCTTCTTGTCGATCACCGTGTTGCTCAACTCGCTACAGGTCTTCGACATCATCAATGTGATGACGCGCGGCGGACCGCTCGGCAACGGCACGACGACGATGGTGTTCCAGGTGTACGAGGAGTCGTTCCGCAACTTCCGGGCCGGCTACGGCGCCACCGTGGCCACGATCATGTTCGTGGTGCTGCTGGTGGTCACGTTGATCCAGGTGCGCGTGATGGACCGAGGCGAGCGATGAAACACATAGGCCCGGAGACACTTTCGTACCGGCGTCGCGAGCGCGCCGTCACCCTGCTCGGCTACGCGGCGATGGTGTGCGTGCTGATCATCGTCGGGGTCCCGCTGTTCTGGATCCTGATCACCTCGCTCAAGGACCGCTCCGACATCTACACCCAGCCCGCGGTCTACTGGCCGCACAGCTGGCGTCCGGAGAACTACAGCCACGCCACCACCACCGTGCCGTTCTGGACGTTCCTGCGTAACTCGCTGATCGTCACCGGCGTGGTGTCGGCGGTGAAGTTCGCGCTCGGTGTGTTCAGCGCGTACGGGCTGGTGTTCCTGCGCTTCCCCGGCAAGAACATCGTGTTCCTGGTGATCATCGCGGCGCTGATGGTGCCCAACCAGATCACGGTGATCTCCAACTACGCGTTCATCGCGCAGCTCGGCTGGCGAAACACCTTCCAGGGCATCATCATTCCGCTCTGCGGCGTCGCCTTCGGCACCTTCCTGATGCGCAACCACTTCCTGTCGCTGCCCGGTGAGGTCATCGAGGCGGCGCGAATGGACGGCGCGAACTGGTGGCGGCTGCTCACCAAGGTGGTGCTGCCGATGTCGGGGCCGACGATGGTGGCGTTCGCGGTGGTGACGCTGGTCAACGAGTGGAACGAGTACCTCTGGCCGTTCCTGATGGCCGATTCCGCCGACGTCGCGACGCTGCCGGTCGGCCTGACCCTGCTGCAGAACACCGAGAACCCCAGCGTCACCAACTGGGGGCCGGTGATGGCGGGAACCGTGCTCACGATGCTGCCGATCCTCATCGTCTTCCTTGTCCTGCAACGTCACATGATCAAGGGCCTCACCTCCGGTGCGGTCAAGGGTTAAATCTCGAACAGGAGTTCGCCAGTGTCCAACTCACGATTCCCGGCGTTGAGTCGCCGTGGCTTCCTCGGCCTGACCGGCGGCGTTGCCGCTGCCGCAGCCCTGACCGCGTGCGCGGGCACCGGCGGCGGATCCGGCGATTCCGGCGACGCCGACACCATCACCTTCTGGTCCAATCACCCCGGCACCTCCAAGGAGCTGGAGCTGGAGCTGATCAACCGCTTCCAGGCAAAGCACCCCGATCTGAAGGTGAACCTCGTCGACGCGGGCAAGAACTACGAGGAGGTGGCGCAGAAGTTCAATGCCGCGCTCACCGGTGGTGAACTGCCCGATGTCGTTGTGCTGTCGGATGTCTGGTGGTTCAACTACGCGCTGAGCAAGGCCATCGAGCCGCTCGACGGGCACTTCGGTGCCGCCGGTGTGCAGCTGGGCGACTACGTCGACTCGCTCGCCGCCGACTACCTGTTCGACGGCAAGCACTACGCGCTGCCGTACGCCCGCTCGACGCCGCTGTTCTACTACAACAAGGACGTCTGGGCGAAGGCAGGCCTGCCCGACCGCGGCCCGAACTCCTGGCAGGAATTCGACGAGTGGGGCCCGAAGCTGCAGTCCCTCGTCGGCGCCGACAAGTTCGCGCACGCGTGGGGTGACGCCAAGAACTACCTCGGCTGGACCTTCCAGGGCCCGAACTGGACCTTCGGCGGCGCCTACTCCGATCAGTGGAAGCTGAAGTTCACCGATCCGGGCTCGATCGCCGCGGCCACCTACCTGCGTGAATCGATCAATGTCAAGAAGTACGCCGCGATCCGCCCGCAGATCGCGGTCGACTTCGGCACCGGCGTCGCCGCCTCGACCATCGCCTCCACCGGCGATCTCAAGGGCATCAAGAAGAACGCCGACGGCAAGTTCGAGGTCGGCACCGCGTTCCTGCCGCACCCGAACGGTCCCGGCGTCACCACCGGCGGCGCCGGTCTAGCGATTCCGTCACGGATCTCGGACGCTCGGAAGGTCAACGCGCTCAAGTTCATCGAGTTCATCACTAACGCCGCCAACACGGCGTACTTCACGCAGAACACGGGCTATATGCCGGTGCGCAAGTCAGCCGTGACCGACCCGAGCGAGATCGACTTCCTGGCGAAGAACCCCAACTCCAAGGTCGCCATCGACCAGCTCGCGGTAGCGAAGTCGCAGGACTACGCGCGAGTGTTCGTGCCCGGCGCCGATCAGATCATCGGCACCGGCTACGAGCAGATCGGTCTCCAGAACGCCGATCCGGCAACGGTTCTCGCGAAGGTGGCCGCCGACGTGCAGGCGATCATCGACCGGCAGATCACGCCCAAGCTGCCCAAGTAGTTCCCCCACGGGCCGGTGGTTCGTTGTGACCACCGGCCCGTTTCGCTTTCCCCGCTAGGAGAATTCGCCATGGCGACAGTGCAGTTCGACGGTGTGACCCATCGCTATCCCGGCGCCGACGCCCCCGCCGTCGACGCACTCGACATCGACATCGCCGATGGTGAATTCCTCGTGCTGGTCGGCCCTTCCGGCTGCGGCAAGTCGACGAGCCTGCGCATGCTGGCGGGGCTGGAGTCGGTCGAGGCCGGCACCATCCGGATCGGTGAGCGCGATGTCACCGACCTGCCGCCGCGCGCCCGCGACGTGGCGATGGTGTTCCAGAGCTACGCGCTGTACCCGAACATGACCGTCGCCGAGAACATGGGCTTCGCGCTGCGCAACGCGGGAATGTCGAAGTCCGACATGCTGGTTCGGGTGAAGGAAGCCGCGGCGATGCTCGAACTCGAGCCGCTGCTCGACCGCAAACCGGCCAAGCTCTCCGGCGGCCAGCGTCAGCGCGTCGCCATGGGCCGCGCCATCGTGCGCCGCCCGCAGGTGTTCTGCATGGACGAGCCGCTGTCCAACCTGGACGCGAAGCTGCGGGTGAGCACCCGCTCCCAGATCGCCGCGTTGCAGCAGCGTCTCGGTACTACCACGGTCTACGTGACGCACGACCAGGTCGAGGCCATGACGATGGGCCACCGTGTCGCGGTGCTTCGCGACGGCACTTTGCAGCAGATCGCCTCTCCGCGTGAGCTTTACGACAACCCGTTGAACACCTTCGTCGCCGGGTTCATCGGTTCGCCCGGCATGAACCTGCTCGAAGCGCCCGTGGTCGACGGCGAGGCCGTCCTCGACGGTCTGCGAATCCCGGTTCCCCGCACTATTTCCGGTGCTCGCGCGGTTCTAGGCATCCGCCCCGAATCCTGGGAAGTCACCACCGATCCCGCCGGGATCACCGTCGTCGCCGAACTACTCGAGGAACTGGGCGCCGAATCGTTCGTCTACACCCACGGCGCGGGCACCGACTGGTCCACCCGCTCCGGCAAGATCGTCGTCCGGGTGGACCGGCGCTTCCAGACCACCCTCGGCGAAACCCTGCATCTGCGGCCGAAGCCCGACGAGATCTTCTTCTTCGACGCGGAGACCGAACTACGCTTGCGCTGAACTATCAGAACATCGCCTCGGCGGAGCGACGGCCGATGGCCGCACTGAGTGCGTCGAGTTCGGCGAGCACGTCGGTGGCCGCCCAGACGCGGTTTCGTTTGGACTCCGAGAGCACCTCGAGAATTCCGACCTCGACAAGTCGGTCGAGGGCGCGATAGGTGGCGGCCTCGGTGGTGCCGGTCAGGCTGTTTGCGATGTCGATGTTCAGAATCGGATAGTCGAGCAGGTGCACGATCAGCATTTCGTCCGAGGACTTTGCCCGCGGCCTGGCGATATCACGCCAGCGAGCAGGCAAGTCGGCCAACGAAAGTGCTGAGTCGGCGGCCGCCGCGCTCGAGTGCACTGCCGCCAGCGCGACGTACTCGACGAACTGGTCGACCTCGCCCGCGCGATACGCGGTCAGCTCTGCGAAATAGCGCCGGGTGTCGGCGAGCATGACCGAGGCGAGTGGGACCGTGACCCGGTCGGTCAGGCCGCGACGCCGAAGAATCGCGCTGATCAGGGCACGGCCGATCCGGCCGTTGCCGTCGTCGAACGGATGGATCGACTCGAACTGTGCGTGCGCGATAGCGGCCTGGGCCACGATCGGCAAGTCGCTGCGTGCGGCGAAGATCAGCAGGTCGTCCATCAGTTCGGCGACAAGCTCCGGCGGTGGTGGCACGTACAGCGCGTTGAGCGGGGTGTAGTCGCTGCCGCCGATCCAGTTCTGAACCTGCCGGAACCGGCCCGACTCGCGGGCCGCGTAGTAGTCCGGGCTCATGAGGAGGCGGTGGGCATTGAGCAGACCTGCCTTTGTGATCGGCCCCGCACCTGCTGCATCGACCATGGCAACCAAAGCCTGCACCGCCGCGAGCTGCGATTTTGCCTCGCCGCTCGCCTTCGCGCCGCCGACTGCTCGCCCGAACGCACGCCAGCCGGCGTCGATGTGCTCGATCTTCGATGACGCCACCGACTCACTGCGCAACAGGAAATCCGCGAGCGGCGCCAGGTACTGACCGTGCCCAGCTTCCAGCCTGGCGACCGCGATCAGCGCGGCCTCGTTTGCGCTGGCCACCAGGCCACTCAGGTGGTAGTCGAGATCAGCGATGCGCGGCGGGATCCAGACGTCGACGTGCTCCAGCATTCGGTCGTCTCGGGAACCCTGTCGACGCTGCGGATTCCACGGACGTTCTTCGACTCGATGCGGCGGCCATGTCATCTGCGGCCGCGCACGTAAAGTATAGCAACCATGCTCATACTATACTTTAGCTACACAAACGCGACTAAGGATTCCGATTTTCGCGTTTCGCGGCTTGGAGTACAGCAACCGCTTGCCTACTGGACCCAGTCGCCAGCTCAACGCAGAAGGTTGGCGGCGTGCGCGCGGGCGTGTGCGACCGCCTCGGCGATCCCCTCGGTGAAGGGGTCGCCGTGGCCGGGGAGGACCAGATCGGCGGCGAGGGATTCGAGAGCTTCGAGGGCTGTCAGGGTTTCCGGGGTCGAGTGGTTGAAGAAGTTGGGGAGTAGTTGGGGGCCTGTGGTTTTCGAGGTGGGATGCGCGGTAACCAGGGTGTCGCCCGTGGCAACGGCGCCGACCTCGGGGAGGTGGAAGGCGGTGTGGCCGGAGGTGTGGCCCGGTGTCGGAATGGGGACGGGATGACCGGGGAGGTCGAGTGCGCCCTCGATGGGGAAGGTTTCGATGTGGGGGACCGGGTTCTTGCGGAGGCCGCCGGCGGCGGTGATGCGAGCTGCCCAGCCGATCGTGCTGCGGTCGGAGAGGCGTTTGATCACGTCGAGGGGTGTGGCGGATTCGTGCACCTCGCCGCGGGCGTGGGCCACTTCGATCTCGCTGGTATAGACCGGGGTGCCGTAATGGCGGCGTAGGTGGTTCAGGGCGCCGACATGGTCGAGGTGGGCGTGGGTCAGCAGGATCGCCCTGATGTCCTCGGGGCGGTGGCCGAGGGCCCGGATCGACTTCTCGATGGTGGCGGCGTCGCCGTGCCAGCCCGCGTCGATGAGCGTGAGGTCGCGGCCGTCGCGGAGCAGGACCATGTTCACATGGGTGCCCGCGATGGTGAAGACATTGTCGGCTACCTGCTGGTGACGCATGGGTCCCTCTCCGGAGCAATGGATTTCGACCCTGCCGATGACCGGCACCGGCAGGGTCGAGTCGCATCACCAGATTGTCACGCGTTCCTCGGGCTTCAGGAACAGCTTGTCGGCGGGGGTCACGTCGAAGGCTTCGTAGAAGCTGTCGATATTGCGGATCACCGCGTTGCAGCGGAACTCCGGCGGGGAGTGCGGGTCGACGGCGAGGCGGCGGATGGCTTCCTCGGTGCGCGCCTTGGTGCGCCAGACCTGCGCCCAGCCGTAGAAGACGCGCTGCAAGCCGGTGAGGTCGTCGATGACCGGGGCTTGCCCGCCGTCGAGCGAGATCTTGTAGGCGGCAAGGGCGATCGAGAGGCCGCCCAGGTCGCCGATGTTCTCGCCGATGGTGAACTCGCCGTTCACGGTGTGCTCGTCGTCCAGGTCGGCGGGGGAGAGCACGTTGTACTGGTCGATCAGCGCCTTGGTGCGCTTGCCGAACTCGGCGCGGTCCTCGTCGGTCCACCAGTCCTGCATATTGCCGTCACCGTCGTACTTCGCGCCCTGATCGTCGAAGCCGTGGCCGATCTCGTGGCCGATCACCGCGCCGATACCGCCGTAGTTGGCGGCGTCGTCGGCGTTCATGTCGAAGAACGGCGGCTGCAGAATCGCGGCGGGGAACACGATCTCGTTCATGCCGGGGTTGTAGTAGGCATTCACGGTCTGCGGGGTCATGAACCATTCGCCGCGATCTACCTCGCCACCCAGTTTGCCCAGGTCACGATCGTGGTCGGCGGCGTAGCCACGGCGGTAGTTGCCGACGAGGTCTCCCGCGTCGATCTCGACCGCGGAGTAGTCACGCCACTTGTCGGGGTAGCCGATCTTGGGGGTGAACTTCTCCAGCTTGGTCAGCGCGGCGGCGCGGGTGTCGGGGCCCATCCACTCGAGATCGGTGATATTGCGGCGGTATGCCTCCTGGAGATTGGCCACCAGCTCGACCATGCGGGCCTTGGCCTGCGGCGGAAAGTGCCGGGCCACATACAGTTTGCCGACCGCTTCACCGAGCAGTTCCTGCACCAGCGACACACCGCGCTTCCAGCGCTCGCGGTTCTCCTCGGCGCCGGTGAGGGTGCGGCCGTAGAAGTCGAAATACTCCTCGACGATCTCGTCGGTGAGGAAACCGGCGCGCGCGTGCAGCACCTGCCACACCGTCCACGCCTGCCAATCCGCCTGCGGTAGCTCGGCCCACGCGGTGGCGAAGGCGCGCAGGTAGTCGGGCTGACGTACGACGAGCTCGGCGAACAGGTCCTCGCCGTCACGGTCGAGACCCTCGGCGACGACGTCTACCCAAGCAGCCCAGTCGAATTCCGGGTTCTCGGCGACCAGGTCGGCGAAAGTCGTGAGGTTGTAGCTCTTCTCGGCATCACGGCGCCGTACGACATCCCAATGACCAGCGGCGAGTTTGCGTTCCAGCTCGAACACGCGGCGAGCGGCGTCGGCCGGGTCAGTGGGCAGCAGCCCTTCCAACGACGCGTCCTCGGCGGCGATGGTGAACATCTTGACGATGTGCGCGATGTAGGCGTCGCGGATCTCCGCGAACTCGTCGGAGCGGTAGTAGGACTCGTCGGGCAGCCCGATGCCCGACTGGGTCGCGTGCACGAGGTAGCGGGTGGAGTTCTTGTCGTCGGTGTCGACGTAATAGGCGAGCGCGCCACGAACACCGGTGCGCTGCAACCGGCCGAGCAGCGCCGCGAACGCACTCGGATCGGCTACCTCGGCGATCGAGCGCAGCTCATCGGCGATGGGGGAGAACCCCGCCGCCGCGACCACCTCGGTGTCCATGAAGCTCGAGAACAGGTCCCCGATCTTGCGGGCATCGGCATCATCGGCCGCACCGGAGGCACTGTCGGTGATGATCGCCTGGACATCGAGCTCGGCCTGGTCGTACAACGTGCGGAACGCACCGTCCACGGCCCGGTCGGCCGGGATCTCGTACCCGGCCAACCACTGCCCGTTGACATGCGCGAACAGATCGTCCTGCACCCGCACATCTTGATCGCGGAAGGACAGATCAATTCCGGAGGGAGCACTCAGATCAGAATTGACATTCCCACCCTCGGAGAGACGGAGGTTCCCACCCTCGCGGGTCGGGGTTTCCTGGTTCATCGACAGATGCCTCCTCGCATCAGCTGCGGGGCGGTCTCACACCATCTCCGCAGGCCAGCACCGCAAGCCCTGCGGCACGTATATTTTTGGCCGCGTTCACATCGCGGTCGTGAATCGCCCCGCAAGGGCATACCCACTCCCGGACATGGAGCGGCATGTCCGAATTGATCAGCCCGCAGGCCGAACATGTCTTCGACGACGGATAGAAACGGTCGACAGCCACCACTGTCCTGCCGTACCAGTCCGCCTTGTACTCGAGCATCGAACGGAACTGCGACCAGCTCGCGTCCGAGACGGCACGGGCCAACGACCGGTTGCGGACCATGTTCCGCACGCTCAGATCCTCGATGGCGATCACTTGGTTTTCGCGCACCAGACGAGTCGAGAGCTTGTGCAGGTTGTCCCGGCGCCGGTCGGCGATTCGGGCATGGATTCTCGCAACTTTCAGCCGAGCTTTCGCCCGATTCTGCGAACCCTTCTGTTTCTTGGCGAGAACGCGTTGCGCGTTCGCTAATCGCACCCGGTCGACCTTCTCGTACCGGGGATTCGATACCTTCTCCCCAGTCGAAAATGTGTACAAACTGGCAACTCCTGCGTCCACACCGACCGTGACATCGTTCGGCGCATGCTCGACGATCGCGACCTCGACCAGAATCGAGACGTGGTACCGGCCACCTGCATCCTTCGACACCACGACCTGCGATGGTCGCGCGCCTTCCGGAAGCGGCCGAGACCAGTGAATATCCAGCGGCGCGGACTGCTTCGCGAGTTTGATCTGCCCGTCGTGGAAGCTGAAGCAGTTCGAGAAATAGGTCGCTGAGTCCTTCGACCTGAACTTCTTTTTGAACTGAGGGTATCCAGTCTGCTTCCGCCAGAACTTGTCGTACGCGCTTTGCAGGTTCCGCAGCGCCGCTTGCAATGGCCCTTTCGACGGCTCGGTCAGCCATGCCGTTTCGGGGTCGCGCTTCCACTGTGTGAGCAGTTTGTCGGATTCGGCGTAGCTGATGCGGCGCTGCTCTTGCGTCCAAGCACGCGAACGCTCTGCGAGCCCCCGATTGTAGACGTAGCGAACGCAGCCGAAGGTCCGTTCGAGTTGTTCTCGCTGCTCGTCCGTGGGATAGAAGCGGTACCTGAATGCCCGCTTCACCACGGTCGCCCCCATGTGTGGCAATGTAGCACGCTATCCTGTCACAACCTCCGGTGACAATCCTTCTCACGGCGTCCAGTATGCCGAAATATCGAGAGATGTCGCTGCAGCCCTACATGTCCTGCGTCGGCACGAACGCAAAGAACCGATCGACCCGACGGCCTCTACGCCGCCAGACTCGACATCGTGCTGCTCACCGGCGACGCCGAACTGAGCAGAGCCCCCGGCCTCCCGTGCCGCATCGAACTGATCGAGTGACTTGTAAGGTCTCAACACTCGCGGCAGATAACATCCTTCTGAACTGGCGATTTCCGGTTTGTCGCAGGTGGTGGCCAGAGTGGTTGTCTCAGTTCAGTGGCATTTCTATCCTGTGCGTATGACTACCCCACCATCGCCACCTGGCGCGGAGCAGACTGATGGATCACCCGTCCAGATCGGCGCTCTCGTTCCGCTGACTCGGCCTGGCTGGGTCGAGGCAGGCCGGCACTTACTTGCTGGGCTGGAGCTGGCGGTTCACGAAGTCAATAACTCCGGTGGGATCGTCGGAAGACCACTCGAACTAGTGGTCCGGGACACTGCGGCTGATCCGCGAAAGGCCGCGGCGGCCGTAGATGAATTGGCTCGCCTTGGCGTGGCTGCCTTGGCGGGGGAGTATCACAGCGTCGTCGCTCGAGCCGCTGCTGCCAGGGCCGACGCCCTCGGCCTGCCGTTCCTCTGCTCATCCGCGGTTCTTGATTCGCTCACCGAACAGCCAACCGAATGTGTCGCTCGCCTGGCTCCGGCGCAGTCCCACGGCTGGCGGATCTACGCAAACTTTCTCCTCGGCGCGGGCCACAGTCGAATCGCCACAGCAGCGGAGTCGAGTGTCTACTGGGCATCTGGGGTCCGCATTCTGCGGGACTACCTCGCTCCACGCGGCGGGACCGTCATCGAACTCGATATGCGCGAGCTCGACCCCACGGGGGTGTGCGACGAACTCCTCGCCAATCGCGCGACAGCCCTCCTTCTTCTGGTCGGCCACCCAGAGCCGGCAGTGTCGATTGTCAAGTCAGTCCGCCGCGACCAACGCCTCACCGGAATCATGATCGGTGCACCGGCTGGACAACCGGAGTTCGCCGAATGGGCGACGTTGCTGGGCGAGGACAGCGCTTCGATCCCGTTCTTGCGGTACCTGCCCGAGCGCCTCAGCCCACTCGGTGCACGAGTCGAGACTGCCCTTCGCGAGCGTTTAGCCCAAACGCCATCCTTCGTCGCCTTCGAGGGCTACGACACGGTCGCCGTCCTCGCCGATCTGCTGCGTACTCACGGCGCAGACTGGGTGCGCACTGCCGAATCCTGGCCGCGCGTTGCGGTCGAAGGCACCCGCGGACAGATCCAGTTCTCCCGCACGCCAGGCATCAGCGTTTGGCAATGGGCTTGGACGCCGATCCAAGTCGTTGATCGAGATCCGGCGGATCCCGACCGCTTTCGGATCCTGCACGCGGACTGAGTGAGCTCGGAGGCTGCTCAGATCTGTCCGAACTCGAGTCTTTCGACCTGTCTGCGTTACACGCAGGCGAACTCGTTGTCTCGGGCGCCGGCTACGAAGGCTTGCCATTCGGCGGCGGTGAAACGCAACTGCACGTCTTTGTGGCGGAGGGTGGTCGAGCCGTCGGGGGAGACGTGAGTGATGAGGTCGGGGTGGCGGTGTTCGGTCAGGAGGGAGTGCAGGAAGGCTGTCCACACGGGGGCGTCGACGGTGATGATGGGCTCGGCCGAGTCGGCGTTCATCGGGTCGCGGCGGAATTTGCTGTCTCGTACCTGGACAGTGTTTCCATCGAAACGAACCTCGACACATTGGTTGCCGTTGTTGGAGCGTGACGAGGAGAACCAGCCGTGTTCGGCCGGGCGGCGACGAGCGGTGGTGGACATACCCCGAATCTTACACGCTCGCATACTCCCTGATCAGGGCGAGAGATTCGGTGCGGGAAAGGGATTGCTCGCGGGCGCGCACGTAGGCGAAGCCGAGATCGCGGATCTGTTCGGCGTCGTCGACATGACCACCGAACACCGCGCTCTCGGCCCAGGCGAAAGTTGGTAGCTGATCGCTTGCGAAGTCGAGCAGATGGAAGCTGGAACCGCCGAGCACGGCTCCTTCGGGCGCACTGAACGGGATGACGCGCACATCGACGGTGTCGAGCTCACGCACCAGCGCCACCAGGTGCCGCAACTGCTCGCGCAACACCGCGCTGCCGCCGGTCTGCTGACGGAGAGTCGCCTCGCCGAGCACGGCGGTGAGCTCGAGGGGATCGGGCTCGCGCAGCCGCCGCTGACGGCGCAGGCGTATTGCGACTAATTGGTCTACTTGCACCGGGCGGATCATCACATCGGCGCTGATCAGGGCACGCGCGTAAGCCTCGGTCTGCAACAACCCGGGAACGATCATGCTGTCGTAGCTGCGGATGCTCTGCGCGCCCGCCTCCATCCCGTACAGCCGCTGCAACTCGGAACCGATCAGGGCCGAGGAGGCCGTCGCCCACCAGCCACGCTGTTTGCTCGCCTCGAGCAGGGCGAGCAGTTCGTGGCGCTCGTCGGGCGTGACATCGAGAACGTCGAGGACCGGTTCGATGGTGGTGCGGGTGAGCACCCGCCTGCCCTTCTCGACATGGGACCAGTTGGCGGGCGTGAACCCGACGCGGCGGGCGAAACCGGCCGAATCGAACCCGCGCTGCTCGCGGAGTTCACGCAGACGCAGGACGAGTTCCCACCGCGCGACGGTCGGCGAAACGGGAGCCATGGGCGAATATGGTACGCCGATCGACACGCCAGCTACTGACTATTGTCAGCATGGTTGTGCGGCTATAGGCTGTGCAGAACGGTCTTTTTCCCTCACGTCCTGCCGTTATGAAAAAGTTTCCCGCGCCACCGGGTCGTGATGCTTCAACTCTCACCGAGATTCGCCCCGATCGAGCGAACTCACAGCTACATCGAACCAGCGTCGACAGAGACGAGGTCGTGATGAGCACGTTGCGCACTGATGAGGACAAGGGCGGGTACACGGCGGCCGAGGAATACTCGGCCATCCAGGACGCACTGGCGCGCTGTCGCCAGTACCGCAAACACCATGGCCTCTACGGCGTCGTCGACGCGGCGCTCGGCCGGATCGTGCTCGAGATCGGCTCGGTCGGCGCGGTGGTGATGCCGTCGACGCTGGGCGAACGGGTCCGCGGGCTGCTCGTCACGCGCGGTATGCGCTGCGGGCCGATCATCGCCCACCCGCGCTCCGGTCGCTGGACCTTCCTCACCGGGCCGGTCGACAACTCCTACCTCGACACCGTGCTGTTCGCCGAGCTGTTCCGGGTGTGCGCCTCGGTCGCCTTACCCGGCAGCGATATCGTGCTGCCGTCGCCGGCCGACGAGCGCAGCGGTTATCGCACCTGGATGCAGGCGCCCGACGGTGATTTCCGGCCGGATTTCGCGCAGATCGTCGCCGCTACCCGGACCAATGCCAAGTCGGCGACCCTCTTGCGGCAGCCGGGTTCGGCCTGAGCTCACTGTCCTCCGAGACGCGCGTGCATCTCCCAGACCAGCACTTCGGCATCGCCGTGCGGACGGATCAACTGCCCGCCGGAGCGGGTCAGCCGGACCGCGTCGCCCTGGGACAAGGTGCCGAGCCCCTCGACGTCGATCTCGCCGCGCGCGACGAAAACATGTAGGTAGGGCGCATCGGGGATGGTCACACCGGGGCTGTCGGCCGTCATCCTGGCGACGTGCATGGCCGCGTGCGAGGAATTGATCGCGATGGCGGTGCGGTCGCGATAGCGGGGTAGGCCGGAGGCGACCGTCACCAGATCGCCGCGTGCTAGTTCGTCATCGATCTCCAGCTGCTGGTAGCCGGGGTCGACGCCGGGCTCGTCGGGGACCACCCACATCTGCACGAAATGCACGGGCTCGTCGTGGGACTTGCCGTCGAGGCGCCACGAATCGTTCTTCTCCGAGTGCTGGATGCCGGTGCCCGCGCTCATCCGCTGGGCCAGACCCGGATAGATGACACCGTTGTGGCCGAGCGAATCCTGATGCACGAGACTGCCGCCGAGCACCCAGGTGACGATTTCCATGTCCCGGTGCGGATGGGTGTCGAAGCCCTCGCCGGGCAGCACCACGTCCTCGTTGTTCACCAACAGCAGCCCGTGATGGGTGTTGTCGGGATCGTAGTGCTCACCGAAGGAGAACGAATGCTTCGAGTCGAGCCACGGGATCCGCGTCTTCATCCGGTCGCCACCGCGGTGCAGTTCGATCCGCGGGGGCGTCGTCGATGTGGGCGTCACAGTTCAATTCTGGCACCAATTGTGAAGGTGTACAGCCCACGGGTGTGCGGCGGTTCGCCTCGGCGCCGGTGATGGTGTACTGCTCACGGGTATGAGTGCTCCCTTGGACGGTTCTCCTTGGCACTATGGTCATGGCGTGTCGACTCATCCCTCGGACGGCTCGAATACGGCGGATGAGCAGCCGATCTCGATGAGACATCTGCTCCGCGACACCCACGCGGTGGTCCGCCGTAACCCGCGGATGCCGCGTCTTGCCCTGCTGCGGCTGGCCGCGCAGTTCGGTGACGGGATGTTCCAGGCGGCCCTGTCGGGCGCGATCCTGTTCAACCCGGAACGCGAGACCGATCCACTGGCCATCGCCGCCGGTTTCGCGGTGCTGCTGCTGCCGTATTCGGTGCTCGGGCCGTACGCGGGCGCGCTGCTGGATCGGTGGGATCGGCGCAATGTGCTGCTGGTCGCGAGTGTGGCGCGGGCGGTCTTGATCGGCGTGGCCGCGATCGGGTTGTTCCTCGGCGTGGGGGAGACCCCACTGCTGGTGCTTGCCCTGGCGACGGTCGGGATCAGCAGGTTCGTGCTGGCCGGGGTGTCGGCGGCGCTGCCGCGAGTGCTCGAACAGCGCTGGTTGGTGCCGATGAATTCGGTGCTGGCGACGGTGGCCTCGGTGTGTGCCGGGATCGGCGCGGCGGCCTCGGTGGCGGTGATCGCGCTGATCGGCGCGGGTGACTCGGCCTCGGCGGTGGCGGTGGCCCTCAGCGGGATCGGTTCGCTGGTCGGTGCGGTGCTGGCACTCGGGTTCCGCCCGCAGGTGCTCGGGCCCGATCGCGGTTCGGCCGGGAGCGAGAGCACCGTGCACGCCATCGCGACCGGTCTGCGCACCGGAGCGCGGGCGGTCTGGCATTCGGTGCAGGTGACGACGGCGATGATCGGAATCGGAGCGCATCGCATCGTGTTCGGGATGAACACACTGATCATGGTGCTGGTACTGCGTCAGCCGACCGACGGCGCGCAGATGAGCGGCGGGTTGGTCGGCTTCGGGGTCGCGATCGGGTTCGCGGCGGCGGGCATGCTGGTGGCCGCGATCGCAACGCCGATACTGATTCCCCGTCTCGGCAGGCCGCGCACCGTGCTGCTCGGCCTGACGACAGCGGTGATCGTGCAGCTCACGCTCGTGACACCGATCGCGCTGGCGACCGGCTCGGCGATCGACAACGCGCACCGGCTCCTGCTGATCGGCGCGTTCGGGCTCGGCCTCGCCGGTCAGACGATCAAACTGACCGGCGACGCGAGCATGCAGATCGATATCGACGACGATCAGCGCGGCCAGGTATTCGCCCTGCAGGACACGGTTTTCAACGTCTGTTTCGTGTTGGCGATCGCGGTGGCCGCGCTGGTGATTCCGGCCGATGGACGCTCCATCGGGGTAGTACTGGCCGGTGCCGGGGTCTACGCGCTCGGCATCGTGGCCATCGCGCTCAACTCCCGTCGAGCCAGGGTGGCCTGCTGAGGGTGCCCGCGGGTTCCTGCGCCAGGACCGTTCGATGGTCGACGGTGGCCAGCGGGATGTCGGGGAGGAAAGCGTCGCTGTCGATGCCGGAGTCGTAGTCGATCCATAGGGCGTCGAAGACGCTCGCGTCGGCCAGTTCGTCGTGGCTCGACCAGTGGTGCACGACCGCGTCGCCGGTTCCGAAGACGTACTCGATTTCGTTCACATCTGTTTGGACGCACGGCAACAGCGATCGGTTCCGGTAAGTTCACACAAGATCACAGGTGTTCCTCGCCGACACCGATTCGAGGGAGCCAGATGCGCGCAAGACCCGTATCGCACGGAACTGCCGCCGTGGGTGTGGCACTGTCCGCGATCCTCGCTGTTCCCGCGCAGGCGGGTCCGCTGCCGTGGGTGCCGCCGCCGGTAAACATCTGCGGCGAAACGGGATTCGACCCGGTCAACCGGCTGCCGGATCCCGCAGCGCCGCCCGCGCCGGTCCTGCCCCCGAGCATCGATATCCCGGTCTGGGTGCCGGAGCTGACGCCGGTGCCGATTCCCGACCCGCCGCACGACAACACGCGCGTCGCGCAGGTCCCGCTGCCCTCGGATCCATGCCGCAATCCGTGCCCGGAGGTGCGGGACACGCCGGAACCGGAACCGGAAAATACCCACGAGACAACGTCGACCGGTTCGGCGACCGGTTCAGGGACCGGTTCAGCCACCCCGTTGCCCCGGATCAGGATCAAACCGGAGATCGAGCCGATTCCGATCCCGGTACCCGGTGGCGAGGGCGAGCCTGCCCAGGAGCCGCCGGCGCCGGTGGTCCGGCCGATCGAGCGTGGCCCGCTGTCGGCGCCCGTCGTGCCCGCGAAGGTGGAATCCGTGCGGCTCGTCGACCAGGTCACCGGGCACGGCTCGGCCAACCGAACCGATATGCGCTGGCAGGTCGACGGCACCGATCTCGGGCTGTTCTGGGAAACCGAACCGGGCAAGGTCGCCATGGTTTTCGGTGACACCTTCGGCGAGGGCTGGGCCTACGGCGGCGCGGGCGCCGATACCGCCGACTGGCGGTCGAATGTGCTCGCCTACAGCACCGACAAGGACCTGAGCGACGGGATCACCATCGACTCGATGGTGCAGGACAGCCCCTGCCACGCCGCCGAGCTCCTCGGCAGCCGCAAGATCAAGAACTGGGAGACCACCACGATCCCGACCTCGGGTTTCGCGCTCGGGAAAAGGCAGTTCCTGAGCTACATGTCGGTGAACCACTGGTCGAAGATTCCCGGCATGTGGATGACGAACTACGGCGGACTCGCCTACTCCGACGACGGCGGCCAGACCTGGACCAAAGACCAGCATGCCCGCTGGGAGAACATGTTCGGGCTCGGGCAATTCCAGGTGGCCGCGATGGTGCCGCACGGGGATTACGTCTACATGTTCGGCACGCCCAACGGCCGGATCGGGATGATCGGGCTGGCCAGGGTGCGCAAGGACGACGTGCTCAACAAGACGGCCTACCAGTACTGGGTGGACGGCAGTTGGGCACCCGCGGCGGAGAACTCGGCGACACCGCTCGTGCACGGCACCGCCAGTGAGCTGTCGGTGCGGTTCGACGAGGAGAGCCGGCAGTGGCAGATGGTCTACCTCGACTCGGTCGCGGGCCAGATCGTGTTGCGGACCGCGAGTCAGCCGCAGGGCGCGTGGACTTCGGGGGTGCCGCTGGTGTCCACCGAGATGTATCCGAAGGCGTACGGCGGTTTCATCCATCCGTGGTCGACCGCGCAGGATCTGTATTTCACGATGTCGGCGTGGGACAGCTACAACGTGTATCTCATGCACGCACGATTGAATCCGCCGCGCTGATCGCCGGTGCTGCCACGAACAGCAGTTTGTCTCCCGGACGAGCCTGCGCGACCCGGTCGATATCGGCATCGAGGACGACCGCGATCACCGGGTAGCCGCCGGTGATCGGGTGGTCGGCCAGGAACACGACCGGCTGACCGCTCGGTGGTACCTGCACCGATCCCAGCGCCACGCCCTCCGAGGGCAATTCGCGCGCGACCGAACGCACCAGCGGTGGTCCGTCGGCGCGATCCAGGCGGGCGCCCACGCGGTCCGTGTCGGCGGAAACGATCCAGGAACCGCGGAACAGCTGGTCGGGGTCGGTGAACCAGTCAGCGCGCGGGCCCGGACAGGCGCGGACCGTGAGTATGTCCGGCCGCAGCGGAACCGGCGCGAATTCCACGGTCGGGAGGGTGCGCGGCGGGGGACCGACGGGTAGTTGCGTGCCGACGAGTAACGGGTCGGGGCCGATGCCGGACAGCGTGTCGCGGCTGCGCGAACCCAGCACCTTGGCCACGTCGATACCGCCGCGCACCGCCACATAACTGCGTAGACCGGTGTTCGCCAGGCCGAGTCGCAGCACCTGGCCTTCATCGAGTTCGAGCACGCTGGCATGCCCGACCGGGGTGCCATCGACGGTGGCGGGGGCGGGCGCGCCGGTGACCGCGACGGTGAGGTGACCGTCGGCGCGGAGGGCCAGCCCGCCGAGCAGCACCTCGATGGCGGCGAAGTCCTCCGGATTGCCGACCAGCCGGTTCGCCAGCCGGAGCGACCCACGATCGGCCGCGCCCGCTTGCCCGACGCCGGAATCGAACCAGCCCTGTCTGCCCAGGTCCTGCACCGTCGCGAGCGGCCCCACCCGCTCGATAAAGATCAGCATGCGATCTCTCCCCGAATTGCTGTCGAGGCGGCGCACCGTTGAGCAGCCCTTGATTGTCCGCCGAAGCAGCTATTCCTCGGAAGCGACGAACCTGATCGCCGAACCCGCCCGCACCAGCGCGGGCGGATCGCGGTCCACCGCCCACATTCGCAGATCGGTGGTGCCGATCAATTGCCATCCGCCCGGTGTGCCGCGCGGATAGACCGCCGAATATCCGCCCGCGAGTGCCACCGCGCCCGCGGGGATGGCCGTGCGGGCGCGGGTGCGCCGCGGCACTGTAAGCCTGCCGTCGGGCGAGGTGAGATAGCCGAAACCGGGCGCGAACCCGACGAACGCGCACCGCCAGACGGTGCCGGTGTGCGCCGCGATCACCGCCGGGATCGACAGGTCGAGCAGCCGGGCCACCTCTGGCAGATCCGCGCCGTCGTAGCGGACGGGAATCTCCACGACAGGCTCGGTATCGGGCACTGTTCCACGGGAAACATCCGGCGAATCCGCTTGTGGTGGCTCGTGATCCAGCCGGTCGAGCAGCGCGACGAGCTCGCGGCGGACCTGCACGCCGTAGCTCACCGAATGCATGGTGACCAGCACGGTTTCCGCCGCCGGCAGCACATCCTCGACACCGGCGATCGCGTGCACGCGCAATGCCGAGGCCAGCCTTTGCACCGGGCGCGGGTCGTCGAGGGTGATGAGCATGGCGCGGTCACCCGCGGGTCGGATCCGCGCGTTCCAATCGATGTCCATCCTGCCTCCCGCCCCTCAGCTGAACGGCTCCACCGGTATCCCGGCTTCGTCGAGCGCCCCCCGGATCCGGCGGGCCATCTCGACGGCCGCCGGAGAGTCGCCGTGGACGCACACGCTGGCCACGGTCACGGCGACCGTACCGGGACCGTCTACGGTACGCGCGGTCCCCGACAGCGCAAGAGTTGTCGCCTGCGACACGGCGTCGTCGGGCGACAGCACCGCCCCGGCAACTCCGCGCGGGGCCAGCGAACCTGTTGCAGTGTAGGCCCGGTCGGCGAATCCCTCACCGACGAAACGCACCCGCTGCGCGGCACGCTCCAATTCGGTGCCCGCCGGACCGAGCAGCGCAAGGCCCGGTTCGGCCTCCGCCACAGCCGCGACAAGGGCCTCGGCGAGCAGCCGGTCGCGGGCCGCCGCGTGATAGAGGGCGCCGTGCGGTTTCACATAGCGCACCCGATCGCCCGCGGCCCGCGCGAAGGCCGCGAGCGCGCCGATTTGATAGAGCACCTCGTCGCGCAGATCGGCCGGGGAGATGGCGATATCGCGACGGCCGAACCCGACCAGATCGCGATAGCCGACATGCGCGCCGATCCGCACGCCCTTGGCCACCGCCAGTTCGCAGGTGCGGCGCATGATCGTCGGGTCGCCCGCGTGGAAACCACACGCGATGTTGGCGCTGGTCACGATGTCGAGCATGGCGGCGTCGTCGCCCATCCGCCACGGGCCGAAGCCTTCGCCCAGATCACTGTTCAGGTCCAGCGGCATGCGATGCCCTCCGGTCTTCGCGGGTCACTCGCCGGGTAGGTACCCCGGTAATTCGAGCATGAACGCACAGATTCATACCGTTATTACCGGGGCGTGGTTCAGCAGGCGTACCCGCGCGGGAGCACCGGCTCAGAGCGGCGCGCTCGGACAAAAAATCGGGTCACACTTCGTGGCAACCGGCGATTCCGCCAAGTACGCTCGGAGCCATCATGGCCACGTATTTCGATCCGAAGTCCTGGTCACTGGCGGGCGCTGTCGACATGGGCAAACGCCTGCTCGACCCGTCTTGGATCGACCAGTGGCTCGGGTTCACCACGTCCTGGGCCGATCCCGTCGCCGACCTGGGTTCCGGCACCGTCACCGCCCTTATGCCCGATGTGCTGATGACAGTGCTCAGCGAGGGCATCCTCAGCCGTTTCGGCGGTCAGGAGATCAGCGCCACGCTGCTCGGGCACGACCTCACCGCCACCCTCGACACGTTCAAGGTGCGCAGACGCGGCGCGCACTTCCAGAGCAAGACGGTGCTGTCGAACCTGGTCTGGGACTCGCATCCCTTCGACACGGTCACCGTGGTCGCGCACGGCGTGCGGCTGATTCCCGGTGTGCCGACCAAGGTCCGGGTCCAGCAGCTCGATATCGAGGGCACCATCGGGATCGGGGCGATGGCGGACTGGGTGGACGCGCAGAACCTGGACTGGCGGGTGCGGCTCGACGATCGCGGACAGATCGTCGCGACCCATCGCACGCGCAAGATGCGGGCGGTCGTCGACGGGCAGGTCTACGACAACCTGCTCACCATCGACATCCGAAAGGCCAGCTGGTACGGCATCCGGCTGCCCAAACGCGTCGTGCCCGCGCCCGCGCTGCTGCTCGACGATCTGCCCAACCGGGCGAGCATTTCCTACGCGCACCGGCGCGGTGACGAGGTGAAATTCCGGCTCGAACTGCCGGAGACCACCGGCTCGTTCGACCTGACCCAGATCCGCGACGCCATCATCGCGGGAACAACGCTGATCGTCTTCTGATCAGTTCTGGGTATTCCACCATTCCTGGAGGGCGGCTTCGGCTTCTTCCCTCGTCATCGGACCGCGGTCAAGGCGCAGATCCTTCAGGAACTTCCACGCCTTACCCACCTGCGGACCCGGTGGCAGACCGAGCAGTTCCATGATCGCGTTGCCATCCAGATCCGGGCGCACCCGCGCCAGATCCTCCTGCGCGCGCAGCGCCGCGATCCGCTCCTCCAGCTCGTCGTAGGTCGAGCTCAGCGCGGCGGCGCGCCGCTTGTTGCGGGTGGTGCAGTCGGCGCGTACCAGCTTGTGCAGCCGGTCGAGCAGGTCGTCGGCGTCGGTGACATACCGGCGCACCGCCGAATCCGTCCACTGTCCCTTGCCGTATCCGTGGAAACGCAAGTGCAGAAACACCAGGCGCGCAACCTCTTCGGTGAACGCCTTCGGATACTTCAGCGCCCGCATCCGCTTGCGCACCATCTTCGCGCCGACCACCTCGTGATGGTGGAAGCTGACCCCGCCCGCGGGCTCGTTGCGCTTGGTGTCGGGCTTGCCGATGTCGTGCAGCAGCGCCGCCCAGCGCAACACCAGGTCGGGGTCGCCTTCCTCCTGGTCGATCGCCTGCGAGAGCACCGTCAAAGAGTGCTGGTACACGTCCTTGTGCTGGTGGTGCTCGTCGATCTCGAGCTTCATCGCGGGCACCTCGGGCAGCACCCGCTGCGCCAGACCGGTGTCGCACATCAGGTTGATGCCGTCGATCGGGTGGGCGGCACCGATCAGCTTGTCGAGTTCGGCGCGCACCCGCTCGGCGGTGATCCGGTCGATCTGATCGGCCATCTCGATGATCGCCGCACGCACCCGCGGCGCCACCTCGAACCCCAGCTGGGCGACGAAGCGCGCGGCCCGCAGCATGCGCAGCGGATCGTCGTCGAACGAATCCTGTGGCGCCGCAGGGGTATCGAGCACACCATCGAGCAGCGCGTCGATGCCGTTGAGCGGATCCACGAATTCCAGCGACCCGTCGGCGGCGATCTTGACCGCCATCGCGTTCACCGTGAAATCGCGCCGCACCAGGTCGCCGTCGAGGGTGTCGCCGAAGGTGACCTCGGGATTGCGCGAGACCCGGTCGTAGGTATCGGCGCGGAAGGTGGTGATCTCGAGCTGCTGGTCATCCTTGGCCGCGCTGACCGTGCCGAAAGCCAGGCCGCCGGTGTCCCACAGATGGTCGGCCCACCCACGCATCAACTCCTGCACGACCTCCGGCCGCGCATCGGTGGTGAAATCCAGGTCGTTGCCGAGCCGGCCGAGCACCGCGTCGCGCACGCTGCCACCGACCAGATAGAGACTGTGCCCCCGCTCGGCGAACATTCCCCCCAATGGCGCCAAAACATCATTGAGCTGCCCCAAAGTCACCGCCGCCCCCGCCAGCAGGCGAGCACGACGATCCGCCACAGCATCAGGGACAACGTCAGGAGAAACCACGAAAAGTAGCCTACCGACCCCGTCGAACCGATTACCCAACCCACCCGGCCCGCACCCGCGACCCCTGGGGAGCGGCGGCCACGAAGCGGACGCCGACAACACAGCTAAGCTGGCGGAGTGTCTCCTCCGGCCGATCGCGCGAACAGTCGACGCCGCCAGCCGCGGCGGCGTGGTTCGGCGAACTCTGCCGGCAAACCTCGCATGCGCACCGTGCGGGAAACCTCGGCAGGCGGACTGGTCGTCGAGGGCCTCGACGGTCCCAAAGACCAGCGCACCGCCGCCCTGATCGGCCGCACCGACCGACGCGGCCGGCTGTTGTGGTCGCTGCCCAAAGGACATATCGAGCAGGGCGAGACCTCCGAGCAGACCGCCATCCGCGAAGTCGCCGAGGAGACCGGGATCGACGGCGAAGTGGTCGCCGAACTCGGCAGTATCGATTACTGGTTCGTCACCGAGGGCAGACGGGTACACAAGACCGTGCACCATTTCCTGCTGCGATGTCTCGGTGGTGAATTGTCCGATGCCGACGTCGAAGTCACCCAGGTTGCGTGGGTTCCGTTGAGCGAGTTGGATTCCCGATTGGCCTACGCCGACGAACGGCGGCTGGCCGAAGTGGCGAATCGATTGATCGACCGGATGGAGACCGGCAAGCGATGACGGGTGGACTGATCCGGCTGATCACGGCGGTCCTGACCATCTTGGGTTCGATGACGCTGCTGCCCGCGGTCGCGCACGCTCAAACGGACGGGTCGGGAACGCCGAAGTTTCTCAAGCTGACCCTTGACGCGGTGGCGCCGGGCACGGTCACCACCGGCAGCGACCCGAAGCTGACGGTGTCGGGCACGGTCACCAATATCGGCGACCGGGTCGTCGACGATGTGAGCGTGCGAATCCAGCGGGCTGCCGCGGTGGATTCGCCGAGTGGGTTGCGCAGCTCGCTGCGTCTGGACCAGGTGAACTACGAGGTGACCGGTCCGTTCCAGGATGTGGCGCCGCAGTTGAGTCCCGGTCAGCGCAAACAGTTCTCGGTGAGTATCGCGTTGCGCGCTGGCTCGGAGGCATCGCTGGGGCTGACCGATCCCGGTGTGTATCCGCTGCTGCTCAATGTCAACGGCGAACCCGCCTACGGCACCCAGGCCCGGCTCGACGACGCGCGGTTCCTGCTTCCCGTGCTTGGGCTGCCCGGCACCGACGACACGAATCCACCGGTCGGGGCACCGCCGGAAGCGTCGCCCGTCGCGACCACGATGATCTGGCCGCTGGCCGACCGGCCGCGCATGGTCGCGGGTAAACCCGGCGCGGTGAACGGCCAGGTCGAACTGATCGATGACGAACTGGCGGCCTCGGTCGGCAAGGGTGGACGCCTCGAACAGCTCGTCGCGGCCCTGGAATCGGTGGTGCCGACGCCGGGCAAAGACAAAGGGGTCGCCGGATCGGTGTGTATCGCCATCGATCCCGACCTCGTCTCGACCGTGCAGACCATGACGCGCGGCTATCGGGTGCTGGCGAGTCCGTCGGATCCGAGCGGGGCGACCAGGGAGGGGACCGGGGCGGCGAACGCGCAGGCCTGGCTCGACCGGTTGCGCGCGCTGGCGGGGTCGATGTGCACGGTGGCCTTGCCGTTCGCGCAGGTCGACATCTCGGCGCTGGCCTCGGTGAACGATCCTGGTCTGTCGGCGCGGGCGCTGCTCGCGCCCGCCGATGTAGTGGACTCGATCCTCGGCACGCAGTCGTTGCGCGGGGTGAGCCTGCCCGACTCGGGCAGCATCGACGATCCGGCCGGGCAGTTGTTGCGCCAGCACGGGTACGGGACGGCGGTGCTTGCCGGTTCGGCGGTGTCGGGTGACGGGTCGCCGCCCGATACCGACAACGCGCTCACCACCGCGCCGACCATGCTCACGCCCGATGTCGTCGTGGGTGGGGAACAGCCCGCGCCCGATGTCGTGCGGGTGCCGAATGTGAGCGTCGAACCGCCCGCCGGTGCCGCCGTGGGGACCGATCCCGCGCTGCGCGTGACCACCTTCGATATCTGGTCGGCGACCGCGCTGGCCGCGGTCGGTTCGAATCCGCCGACGCCGTCGTTCACGCCGTCGAAGGTGCGTTTCGACGTCACCAACGATTCGCGCTCGGCCCGATTGCAGGACGCGCTCGGCGCGATGGCGTGGAGCGCGCTCAATCCGTCGCCGGACCGGCCGCGATCGCAGTTGCTGATGCCGCCGCAGCAGTGGGGTGCCAGCCGGGAGGAGGGCGTCGCGCTGCTCAAGCAGGTCGAACTGCTCACCCGCAACAACCTCGCGAGCCCGCGCGCCTTCACCGACCTCGTCGCCCAGGCGCCCGATCCGCGGCCGTTCGCGCTGGAATATCTGCCGCGCGCCGCCCAGGACGCGGCGCCGGAAGAGTTCATCGGACCGATTCACGCCCAGGGCGCCCGGGTGACCGAGCTGATGCGCGCACTGGTCGAACTGCCCGAATCCGAGCTCACCCCACACGCGTTCCTGACCCCGGCGCGCGAGGATCTGCTGCGCGCCCTGAGCCTGTCCGACCGCAGGGCCGACAACGACACACTCGCCGACCTGCACGCCCAGCGGCGCATCGACCAGGCGACCCGGGAACTGGACACGATGTTCTCCTCGGTCTCGGTGCTGCCGCCGGGCGGGGTGTACACGCTGGCCTCCGAGCAGAGCCCGTTGCTGCTGGTGGCGCGCAATGAACTGCCCGTCGCCATCCGGGTGATGTTCCGGATCGAAGCGCCTGCCGAGACGAACATCACCGATATCGGCGAACAGCTGCTTCCGCCGTCCGGTACCCGGTCGTTCCAGATTCCGACCGAGGTGAGCGACAGCCGTAAGCTGGTGATTCCGATCGCCCTTACCACCCCGGACGGGATAGCGCTAGGAGAGGCGACCTCGGTCTCGGTGCGCTCGAACGCCTACGGTCAGGCCCTGGCCATAATTACCGCATGTGCCGCGATACTGCTGTTGCTGCTGGCCGGGCGCCGACTGCTGCGGCGGTTCCGCGGGCAACCCGACCCCGCCGACGAAGGGTTCACCCCGGAGACGGTGGAACGGGCGGGTCGGCTGCGGCGCGCACGTCAGCGACTGCAGCGGCAGTGAACGCCCGCGCCTGACGCGCGGTCAGGGCACCATGACAGACAAGGACGAGAGTGGCACTGGTGAGCGAAACGCTCATCGGACCGGCGGGATTCGCGGGTTACGCCGGGTACAGGAGGCATGATGGGCGACGATGATTCCGCTCATCGGCGTGACCACGACGACGACCCGACCCTGCGCCGGGCCCCCAGCGCGCCGTGGGAACGCGGGATGACGGCCGGGCAGGACGCTGATCACGACGAGGCTGTGCCACACGTGGATCGACCCGGGGATCGGCGCCCTGGTGTACCCGGTCATCGACCCGACTTCGCCGCGCCCCGAGATGGGCGTCCGCCGGTCCGGCCCGGTGATCCGGGGTTCGATCCGCATGCGATGCCTCGTCACCCCGGTGCCGGACCGCAGCCCGAGCAACCGGGCCAGGCCGGTTACCTGCCCTTCGAACAGACCGGATACCGGCCGGGTTCCGCCGACCCTGGCGCACCGGCGCCGCCCTCCGGTCAGCGCACCCCCCGCCCCGCCATGCCGCCGGGTCAGCCGGCTTATCGCCCTGAACCCCCGCCGCCCGGATACCGCCCAGGACCGGACCAACCGCCCGCTGGACACCGCCCAGGACCGGGCAGGCAAGGCGCGCCCCAACCGCCCGGCGGCTATCGCTCACCGGATCCGCAACGTCCGCCGCACGGCGAACGGCCCGGACAGGTCCCGAACCCGCGTCAACAGCCACCCGGCCCGGCGAATCGCTCGGGTGAATTCCCGCAGCAGCAACGTCCTGTACCGCCCCAGCGCCCCGGCGTAGGCGGTCCTTCCGGCGCACCACAGCACCCTGCCGGCCGCCCCGGCGAGCCACCGCGCCCAGCGGCATACGGCCCCGACGGTCGCCCCGCGCCTCCACAGCAACGCCGCGCGCCCGGTTCCGCAGGGCGCTCGGGTGAGTTCCCCCAGCAGCAACGCCCCGGCCCGGGTTCCGCCGGTCGTTCAGGTGAGTTCCCGCAACAGCAACGCCCCGGCCCGGGTTCCGCCGGTCGTTCAGGTGAATTCCCGCAACAGCAACGCCCCGGCGCCGGACCGGACGGGTTCGCCCAACGGCGGCCCGGCCCGAACCCTTCGGGCGAGTTCCCCCAGCAACGCCCCGTCCCGCCGCGTGGTGCGCAGTCCGGCGCCATTCCGAGACAGGATCGACCCGATCAGGCCGGTGGGCGGCGGCAGAGTCCACCGGAGCAGGGGCGACCCGTGCCCCCGCGTGGAAGTTTCCCCGGGATGCCCGCTGCGGATTCCGCGCGGGCAGGTGCGGGATCCCGCGACCGCAGGCCGGGAGCGGGCGGTTCGCCTGCTGTTGATCGGTCTGCGGAGCGGACTCAGGTCATCGCCCGGCCGAAGAAGGTGGCCGCCGAACCTGCGGCGCAAGAAGCGGGCAAGGCCCCGATGAGCGCCAATGCCAAGCTGCTCAAGGACTCGGGTTCGATCGCGGTCGCCACGCTGATCAGCCGGATCACCGGGTTCGCCAAGCAGCTGTTGCTGCTGACGGTGCTCGGTCCGGCCATCGCCAGTGCGTTCATCTCCGCGAACCTGATCCCGAACATGATCGCCGAGCTCGTCCTCGGCGCCGTGCTGACCGCCATCGTCGTGCCGACCTTGATTCGCGCCGAGCAGGAGGACGCCGACAACGGTGCCGCGTTCGTGCGCAGGTTGGTGACAGCGGCCTTCACCGTGCTGTTCATCGCCACCGTGCTCACCTTGGCGGCCACGCCGATCCTGGCCGGTCACGTGCTCGTCTCCGCCGACGGCAAGGTGAACACGGACCTGACCGTCGCGCTGACCTACCTACTGGCACCGGCGCTCCTCTTCTACGGCATGTCGGCGTTGTTCACCGCGATCCTCAACACCAGGCAGGCGTTCAAGCCGGGTGCGTGGGCCCCCGTGATGAACAATGTGGTCGCGTTGACAGTGCTGGCGGTCTACGCGCTGACACCCGGCGAGATCACCCTCGATCCGGTGCGGATGAGCGATCCGAAACTGCTGGTTCTCGGCCTCGGTATCACCGCGGGCGTAGCGACACAGGCGCTCTGTCTGCTGCCCGCGATCCGCAGGCACGGGATCAACTTGCGTCCACTGTGGGGTGTCGACGCGCGCCTCAAGCAGTTCGGCAAGATGGGCATCGCGATCATCTTGTACGTGCTGATCAGCCAGGTCGGCTTGGTGGTCGCGAACAACATCGCTTCCCAGGCCGACGTGGCGGGTCCCGCGATCTTCGCCAACGCTTGGGCGCTGTTGCAGCTGCCCTACGGCGTGATCGGGGTAACCCTGCTCACCGCGATCATGCCGAGGCTGAGCCGCAGCGCCGCCGACGACGACACCCCCGCGGTGGTCGACGACCTGTCCGTCGCCACCCGGCTCACGATGATCGCGATGATCCCGATCGTCACATTCATGACCCTCGCGGGCCCGGAGATCGGCCAGGCGCTCTACGGCTACGCGCGATTCGCCGGGGACGCCGAACGGCTCGGCGATGCCGTGAGCTGGTCGGCGTTCTCGCTCATCCCGTATTCGCTCGTGCTCATCCATCTGCGGGTGTTCTACGCGCGCGAGCAGGCGTGGACACCGACCTGGATCATCCTCGGCATCACGACGATCAAGATCCTGATCTCGGCACTGGCACCGGTCATCGCCCGCAACAGCGACGATGTGGTGATCGTTCTCGGTGTCGCCACCGGCCTCGGATTCACCGCGGGCGCGGTGATCGGCGGCGTACTGCTGCACCGCAGCCTCGGCGACTTGCGCATGGTCAATGTCGGCCGAACTGTGACCAGAGTGTTGCTCGCCTCGATCGCCGGCGGCGCGGTGATGCTGATCGTCGATACGGTGACCGGACTAGACCGCGTCTCGGGGGGCGCGGGCTCGTTGCTGCGCGTTGTCATCGATTCGCTGGTCATGTTCTCGGTGGCGTTCGGCCTGATGCGTCTGGCCGGTATCCCCGAGGTCGTCGCCATCACCGTCGCGATCTCGCGCAAGCTCGGTATCACCCCGCCCGCGCCGGATCTCGGACTCGACGACACCCCGGCAGACGACATCTACGCGACCACCGTCCTGCGCCGTCCCGATACCTATGGATTCCCCGCATACGGGCAGTCTTTGGACACCCAGACCATGGTGCTTCCCGTCATTCGACCGGGCGCTGTTGACAGCACCGGTAAAGCACAGTTCCCGTACGCTGTTCCGCAGACCGACACGGGTTTTCAGGCCGAAGGAGGACCGAGGGTGAGCGATGACGCGGTGGGCGGCGTCCCGGCCGCTGATTCTGCGGCGCGCGCGGCAGCAGGAATGTCCACCGAGGTCGGGCCCGATGCGCCGAACTCGACGGATTCCGAGCATACCGACGCGCCAGACGAAGGCGATACGCACGAGGAAGACGCGCGTTCGGCCATGCCGCCGCACGATCCGACATACGACACCGGCATGTTGCCGATCCCACCGCAGGTGCCCCCGAGCGCCGCGGCCAACCGTGGTCAGCGCGGCCCCAAGCTCATCCCCGGCGCGTCGGTCGCCGGTGGCCGGTACCGGCTGCTGGCCGGTCACGGCGGTGCGCGCGGGCTGAAGTTCTGGCAGGCACTCGATATCAAGCTCGATCGCGAGGTCGCGCTGACCTTCGTGGACGCCGATCAGACCTCCAGCGAGAACTCCGGTCACGACGGCCCGCAGGCGGTGTTGTCGCGCACGCTGCGACTGGGCCGGATCAATTCGCCGGGCCTTGCCAGGGTCCTCGATGTGGTTCGCGGCAGCTCCGGCGGCATCGTCGTGGCCGAGTGGACCCCCGGCCGTTCGCTGCGCGAGATGGCCGAGACCGTGCCGTCGCCGATCGGCGCGGCCAGGGCCATCAGGGCACTCGCCTCGGCGGCCGAACTCGCCCACCGTGGCGGCGGCTCGCTGTCGATCGATCACCCCGATCGGATCCGGATCAGTGCCTCCGGTGACGCCGTCCTCGCGTTCCCCGGCACACTCGGCGATTCCGACGCGCAAGGCGACGTCCGTGGCCTCGGCGCGATGCTCTACGCCCTGATCACCGCGCGCTGGCCGATTCGCGTCGGCGGTGTCACCGGCTCGGCGGCCACCATCGGCGGGCTGCGGCTGGCCGATTTCGGGCCCGACGGCACCCCGGTGGAACCGCGGCAGATCCGGCCGGAGGTGCCGTTCGAGATCTCGGCCGTCGCGGTTCGCTCGCTGGAATCCAACAAGGGCGTTCGCACCGCTGCCACCGTGCAGCACGTGCTCGAGCAGGCCTCGGTCGTCGACCAGAAGACCGACTTCATTCCGGTCTTACGTCTGGGTCAGCGGGCGGTTGCCCCCGGTGCCGATTCGCTCGCCGACCCGGAACTGCTCGCGGCCGAGCGGGAACGCTCCAAGCGGATGATGTGGATCATGGTCGCCCTCGGCGTGCTCGCCGCGCTGGTGGTCGGCGTGCTGATCTGGTGGATGGTCAGCATCTTCGCGCCCGGCGCGTCGGACAAGCCGCTTGACCAGCAGATCAATATCGGGCTCACCTCTAGTGTGGCGCCGCCCGCGGCGTCGGCACCGCCCGCCGATGACCCCGCGGCACCGCCGACGAGCGTGCCGGTGCCGGTCACCGGTGCCGCGGTGTTCTCCCCGGAGGGCACGCCCGACGGCGCCGCGGCGGCGGGCGCGGTGCTCGACCACAACGCGACGACGGTGTGGCGCACCGATCAGTACTTCCAGCAGTTCCCCGCCCTCAAGAAGGGCGTGGGACTGCTGGCCACGCTGCCGACACCGGCGAAGCTGACCAATGTGTCGATCACCTCCCCCAGCGCGGGGAGCACCGTCGAGATCCGCACCTCGCCCACCGAGGCGCCCACCCTCGACCAGACCCAGCTGATCGGCTCGGCCAAGCTCGGTGACGGGGTCACCGATATCGCCGTGCAGACCGATCAGGCCGCTCGTTTCGTGCTCGTGTGGATTACCGGACTGGCGAACTCGGGCGGTCAGTTCCAGACCGCGATCGCCGACGTCCGCTTCGACGCGGCACCTTAGTCCGTAAAACCCGGACCGCACCCCTCCCACCTCCGCATCGACGCAGGTGGTCGATCATTTCTGGGCCCGTTGCCGATCTTCATCGAACCGCGGTCCGGTTGGTGCGTAATTGTTATCAACGATATGATCCCTGCGCGCTCTCGGTTGGGAGTTACCCAGGATTTGTCGACGTCGATCCTGGATGCCGCGTAGTAGTCAGGTGATGGATCGGCCTTGTTTCGCCGACTTGAAGTCGCCGTAATGAGCGCTGTCCAAGGGGTCAGTTTTGTCGCCGGATGTCAACGAGCAAGTCCGCGGTGTGCCACCGCGGCAGGTCGCGCCAAGCGTCCGCTCGTTCCTGGAGAACGGCAGCGACAAGCAATTGCTTGCCGCCCACGTGCGCGGGGAACCGCATGTCTTCGCCGAGCTGCTGCGCAGGCATTCCGACCATCTCTGGCAGACCGCGCTGCGCACCTCCTACAACCGCGAGGACGCCGCCGACTGCCTGCAGGACGCGCTGTTCTCGGCCCATCGCACCGCAGGCTCGTTCCGCGCCGAATCCGAGGTGCGCAGCTGGCTGCACGCGATCGTGGTCAATGCCTGCCTCGACCGGATCCGGCGCAACAAGACCCGTCGCGCCGTCTCGATCCTGCCCGACACCATGCCAGAGGCGATCGACCCGCATGATGCGTTTGCTCACTACGAACTGTCCACCGTTGTGAGCGAGGCGTTGTTCACCCTCCCTGACGAACAGCGGTTGGCCCTGGTGATGACCGAGATGGAAGGTCGCAGCGTCGCCGAAACCGCCGCTGCGCTCGGCGTGGCGCCGGGCACGATCAAGAGCCGATGCGCCCGAGCGCGCGTACGTTTGCAAGAACGTTTGGAATTTTTCCGGGATCCAGGGAACCGGATGTAGTCGGGATGCGTCATTAACAGTGACGAACAAGTCAGCGATGTAAATCCTGCGATCCGATATCGACAGAACAGGGGAGGTGCGAGGGTGTCTCGATCCGTGCCGCAGCCTCCGTTCCCGTCGGAACTGCTGGCCGATCTGCATGCCGACAATCTCGCGCCCGAACTGTGCGAGCAACTGTGGCCCGTGGTCCGCACCGACGTAGACGCGCTGCACTACCTGAACAAGCTCGACGAGGTGAACACCCACCTCCGCACGCTCGCCACCGACGAGCGGGTCATGCACCGCATGCCCGACGACGTGGCCGACCGCATGTTCCGTTTCGTCGCCCAGCTCGACGCGGGGGATGGGCCGACCGACCGAATCACACCGCTATCGGCCGTTCCCCAGACGTCGGCCGCCGAGCCGCCCGCACCAACCGCCGACGAGGCCCCGATCTCGCTGGACCGATACCGCTCCCGGCGCCGACTGGGGCTGCTCGCCGCGGCCGCCGCTACGGTGGCCGTCCTGGCGGGAGCCGGTGCCGTGTTCAGCACCCTCGACACCACCGAGGGCACCCCCACCGCCGCGCCCTTCACCGAACCGGCGGCCCCCGACGACGAACTAACCACCGCCGCCGCACTGCGCGCACTGGGCAAGCGCGATGTGATCGGGCCGCTGGCCGACGACGCCGCCCTCACCCGCTGTGTGCAAGCCAACGGCATCGACCGGGCGGTGCTCGGAGCGTCGAATATCACCTTTCGTGGCTCCGACGCCGTCCTCGTCCTTGTCCAGGGCGCCGAGGCCCCGACGATCACCGCTCTCGTTGTCGGCACCGGCTGTACCACCGGAACCCCCGAACAGCTGACCCTGCGCGACATCGGCTGACATCAGGTAAAACCGGGCCAGGGGCGGTGTACCTTGCTGTGTTTGTTGGAGCGCTGACGCGCTCGAGTCGGGGCCCTTCGGGCCCCCGATCTTCCCTCCCTCCGGGTACTCCTTCGTCGCACCCTCCGGTCAGTCCAGATCGGGGCGGGCCCCTCCGGGTAGGGACATATCAGGGTTACTCGGACCAGGTTGTGTACTTGGTTGTTTGTTTGTGCGCCTTGCACCACTTGTGGGCAGCACCGACGTGCTGTGGGAACAACACCGTTTAGGCTGTTGTTAATCGACACGTCCCCACATTGCTTTTTCGGAAGGGCCCCATGAGCACGCCAGTTCGCGACCTGATCATCGTCGGCTCAGGACCCGCCGGCTACACGGCGGCCGTCTACGCCGCCCGCGCGGAGCTTTCGCCGCTGGTCTTCGAGGGCACCCAGTTCGGTGGCGCCCTGATGACCACCACCGACGTGGAGAACTTCCCCGGCTTCCGCGACGGCATCATGGGTCCCGACCTCATGGAACAGATGCGCGACCAGGCCAAGCGTTTCGGCGCCGAGCTGCGCACCGAGGACGTCGACGCGATCGACCTGTCCGGTCCGGTGAAGAAGGTCACCGTCGGTGACGAGACCTTCGAGGCTTACGCGATCGTCCTCGCGATGGGCTCGGCCGCGCGCTACCTGAACGTGCCGGGCGAGCAGGACCTGCTCGGCCGCGGCGTGAGCGCCTGCGCCACCTGCGACGGCTTCTTCTTCAAGGGCCAGGACATCGTCGTGGTCGGTGGCGGTGACTCCGCCATGGAGGAAGCGACCTTCCTCACCAAGTTCGCCGCGAGCGTCACGGTCGTGCACCGCCGTGAGGAGTTCCGTGCCTCGCGGATCATGCTCGAGCGCGCCAAGGCCAACGAGAAGATCAAGTTCCGGCTCAACTCCGAGGTCGTGAAGGTCAACGGTGAGAAGAGCGTCACCAGCCTCACCCTGCGCGACACCCGTACCGGCGAGGAGTCCGAGCTCGACGCGACCGGGCTGTTCGTGGCCATCGGCCACGACCCGCGCAGCGAACTCGTCAAGGGCCAGGTCGCACTCGACGGCGAAGGCTATGTGCAGGTGACCGATCCGGGTACCGCCACCGACGTGGCCGGCGTGTTCGCCGCGGGCGACCTCGTCGACCACACCTACCGGCAGGCGATCACCGCCGCGGGTACCGGCTGCCGCGCCGCGATCGACGCCGAGCGCTGGCTCGCCGAGCAGGGCGACATCACCGCCAACACGCTCGACCACGCCGACGGCCCGGCCGCCGTGCGCACCAACTGATTTCGAGTATTTCGAGTTCCACCCCTGTCGAGGAGACACCCATGGCCGAGAGCGCCAACACCATCACCGTCACCGACCAGTCCTTCGCTGATGACGTCCTGCTCAGTGAAAAGCCGGTGCTGGTCGACTTCTGGGCCGACTGGTGCGGCCCGTGCAAGATGGTCGCCCCCGTGCTGGAGGAGATCGCAGGCACCCACGCCGACAAGCTGACCATCGCCAAGCTCGACACCGAGGCCAACCCCGGCATCGCCCGCGACTACCAGATCCTCTCGCTGCCCACGATGATCTTGTTCCAGGGTGGCAAGCCGGTGAAGCAGATCGTCGGTGCCAAGGGCAAGGCCGCACTGCTGCGCGAGCTCGACGGCCTCATCTAACACAGAGCATCCGATAAAAGCGTCTCCTACCGGCCGACGCGCCGTAGGATGCCTGGACCCGGGATTCCCGCAAAGCGGCCCGGGTCTGCGACAATTGACGCCACGCTCCGGCCGAAGGAAAGGGCTCTCACGCATGCACCGACTTCGTCACGGCGATTCAGGACCAGCCGTCGCAGAGGTTCGGAGCACCCTCGCAAGCCTCGGCTTCCTGCATCTCCCACACGTCGAATCCACCGACGTCCCGGAGTATTGGAAAGACACCGAGGCGGTGTTCGATCGGCCCCTCGATTCGGCGATCCGCGCGTTCCAGCAGCAGCGCGGTCTCCTCGTCGACGGGGTGGTCGGTCCGGCCACCTATCGCGCGCTGAAGGAAGCCTCCTACCGGCTGGGTGCTCGCACGTTGATCTACCAATTGTCGGCACCGCTCTACGGTGACGACGTGGCCACCCTGCAGCGCAAGCTGCAGGATCTCGGCTTCTACGTGTACCGGGTGGACGGGCACTTCGGCCCGCACACCCACGACGGTCTCAGCGCGTTCCAGCGCGAGATCGGTCTGTCCGCCGACGGTATCTGCGGACCCGACACCTTGCGCTCGCTGGATCTGCTCGGCGCGCGTGTCACCGGTGGCAACCCGCACCGCATCGCCGAGGAAGAAGTGGTGCACCGGGCAGGCCCGCAGCTCACCGGTAAGCGGATCGTCATCGACCCCGGATTCGGCGGCACCGACAAGGGTTTCGCGGTACCCACCGAATTCGGCGACGTCTTCGAGTCGGAGATCCTGTGGGATCTGGCTTCCCGCCTCGAGGGCCGGATGGCCGCGACGGGCATGGAAACCTTCCTGTCCCGGCCGTGGGGCGCCAACCCCACCGATGTCGAACGCGCCGATACCTCCAACGCCTTCGATGCCGATCTGATGATCTCGCTGCGCTGCGCGACCAGTGACAACCCGTCGGCGAAGGGGGTGGCCGGCTTCTACTTCGGCAACTCCCACGGTTCGGTGTCGATGATCGGTCAGGTACTCGCCGGCTTCATCCAGCGCGAAGTAGTGGCCCGAACCTCGGTGCAGGACTGCCGGACTCATCAGCGCACCTGGGACCTGCTGCGCCTGACCAAGATGCCGACCGTTCAGGTCGACCTCGGCTACCTCACCAACGACTACGACGCCTCGGTGCTCACCAACCCGCGCATGCGCGACGTGATCGCCGAAGCGATTCTCATCTCGGTGAAGCGGCTCTACCTACTCGGCCAGGACGACCAGCCCACCGGCACCTACACCTTCGCCGAGTTGCTCGCCGAAGAACTGGCGGCCGCCGACGCGGGCCACGTTCCCGCCCCGCGCGTCTAGCGCCTGCAAAGACCAACGGCCCCGCGATTTCTCGCGGGGCCGTTCTTGTTGTCTCGGGTCAGAGTGCGCCGACGCGCGACGGCGGTTCCATCGAGGCAGCCGCCAGCAGCTGGTCGAGTGCGCGCTCGACGTCTTCCTTCCAGCCGTGATCGGAGTTGAGCTCCAGCCGCAGGCGGGGGAAGCGGTGATGCGGGGCCACCACTTCGAAGCCGACCTCGGCGAGGAAATCCGCGTCGATCATGCAGGTTTCGGGAGTGCACCTCGTCGCCGACGACGGGTCGCGCAGTGGCGCCGCGATCCGTTCCATCAGCCGCATCGACGATCCGAAGCCCCGATCGGCCACCGAACTGGACGGTGGGCCGTTGCGAATGCCGAACGCCTCCAGCGCACGCACGCCACGACGCACCAGATCGGCCACCACGGCCTGAACAAGGCGATGGGCTACATCGGCCTCGTCGTAGGGGAATTCGGCCTGCAGCGTGGTCAGCAGGACCGCATCCGGGCTCACGGGGGAGGTGGGGAACAGTGCCGACCGCGGCACCGCACTCGGGGGGGAGTACAGCGCGCAGCCCGCGAGGTTGTTGTCCACGTGGGCCACCTGCCCGCACGAGCCCCATTCGAGCATCACCGTCGAGAGCCAGGCTTCCTTCTCGAAGACCGGATCGCTGAACGCGTGCGAGTCAGCGGCGACGGCCGGGTCGAGCTCCCAGAACACACACCGCCGGGTGTGCGCCGGGAGCTGACCGAGCCCGTCGAGAGTCAACGCCGTGACGCTGGTCGACACCGCTCTGTTCAGCCTCCAGCTGTCGGATTCATCCACGCTCACGCCACATCACTATCCACAGTACGTGCCGCCTCTTTCAGTCACAGTGACGTTTCGGGGCCGACTTGCTCCATCAGCGCCACGATGCGCTCGAGATCTTCGACCGAACCGAACTCGACAACGATCTTGCCCTTGTTCTTACCGAGGCTGACCGTGACCCTGGTGTCGTAAGACCCCGAGAGTCGCTCGGCAACATCCTGCAGTCCCGGCATGTGGATCGGTTTGCGTTTCGGTGCCGGGGGAGCGGTCGGCGAGGGCTCGCGATTCGCGAGTTGCACCGCTTCCTCGGTAGACCGAACCGACAGCCCCTCTGCGACGATCCGCGCCGCCAGTACTTCCTGTGCGTCCGCGCCGGCATCCAAGCCGAGCAGCGCCCTGGCGTGTCCGGCCGAGAGCACCCCGGCGGCCACCCGACGTTGCACGGGAATCGGCAGTTTCAGCAAACGAATCATATTCGTCACCACCGGCCGGGATCGACCGATTCGCGAAGCCAATTCCTCGTGGGTGACATCGAATTCCTCGAGCAGCTGCTGATAGGCCGCCGCCTCTTCGAGGGGGTTCAGCTGCACGCGGTGGATGTTCTCGAGCAGCGCGTCACGCAGCATCGAACCGTCGTCGGTGTCGCGGATAATCGCCGGGATGGTGGCGAGTCCGGCTTCCTGGCAGGCGCGCCAGCGGCGCTCGCCCATGACCAACTGGAACTTGTCGACGCCCGGTTCGATACGGCGCACGACGATCGGCTGCATGAGACCGAACTCGCGAATCGAGTGCACCAGCTCGGCCAGTGCGTCTTCCTCGAAGACCTGACGCGGCTGCTTCGGGTTCGGCTCGATCAGGTCCGCGGGAACCTCGCGGTACACCGCGCCGCCGGGGGAGACCAGATCGGATTCGGGCTCGGGTTCCGGCTCGGCATCCGGAACCCGATGCAGGAATGCCTCGGCCGGTTGCGGGCCGATCGGATTGATCCCGATCACGCTTGCCGCGGCACTACTCAAGCCCGGCGTCACGGCCGGACCCGTCGGGATCAATGCGGCCAACCCGCGACCGAGACCGCCCTTTTTCGCCTGACTCATCGGCTACCGATCCCTTCTTCGTTCCAACTCACGCTCACGCTACGACGCGTCTTGCTTCAGCTGCGCACGACTGGCGAGCTCGCGTCCCGCGTCCATGTAACTCATCGCACCACGGGAGCCTGGATCGTAATCGAGCACGGTCATCCCGTAGCCCGGCGCCTCCGAGACCTTCACGCTGCGCGGGATCATCGACTTGAGGACGACGTCGCCGAAGTGGTTGCGCACCTCCTCGGCAACCTGGTCGGCCAGCTTGGTGCGGCCGTCGTACATCGTCAGCAGGACGGTCGACACGTGTAGTTCCGGGTTGAGGTGCGCCTGCACCAGCCCGATATTGCGCAGCAGCTGACCCACGCCTTCCAGCGCGTAGTACTCGCACTGGATCGGGATCAGCACCTCCTTGGCCGCCACGAGCGCGTTGACCGTGAGCAGGCCGAGCGAGGGCGGGCAGTCGATCAGCACGTAATCGATGTCGAAACCGACCATGCCCGCCTCGCGGATCGCGGTCTTCAACCGGCCTTCCCTGGCGACCATCGAGACCAGTTCGATCTCCGCGCCGGCCAGATCGATCGTGGCCGGAACACACAGCAGGCGCTCGCTGTGCGGGCTCACCTGGATCGCGTCCTTGACCGTCACCTCGCCGATCAACAGCTCGTAGCTGGACGGCACACCCGAGTTGTGTGCGACGCCCAGCGCCGTACTCGCGTTCCCCTGCGGATCAAGATCGACCACAAGGACCGTCATTCCCTGGTGCGCTAGCGCCGCAGCGAGATTGACCGTCGTAGTCGTCTTACCGACGCCGCCCTTCTGGTTGGCGATAGTGATGATCCGTTGCTCGCGAGGTTTCGGCACATTGACCTTTCCTGGATGCAGAATCTGGCTGGCGCGTTGCGCTTCCGCCGCGATCGGGGTCTCGGCCGGGGAGATATGCCCGAAAGGAGTATTCCCGAACGTCTCCGCGTCGAAGTTGCTGGAATCCAGCATCCCCGGGACCCGCGACGTTGTTTCCCGTGAAACATTCGCCGGACCGCTCGACATAGATTGCTCCTAACCCGAGAAACTTCAGATCACGTATCCCCGACGAGCGTCGGCGCCGTGTCGTCACAAACAAACTGTGTCGGTGGAGAACTCGAAGACTCGAGGAGGGTGGCTCACTCCCGCCCGACTCTGACAGCTTGCCAGCCCTAAGTCAGTTAGGAAAGCTGAATCGCGGCACGCCGAGAAGGACACGCTCATTCCGCCTCTCCGAGCCTTCAGCGTGCCGTCCGGTAGCGCGACTGTTCTCCTTCGGCCTCACGTGATGCGGGTAGCCATTGGGAGGTGGTTGAGGAGTTACCCATGTCCTCGGGAAATCAGTCGGTTGCATCCCGCGGCCCAATCTCCGCAGCGCACAACAGTCCGCGTTCCACGTGAAACCATCCACCCCACTCCCCCCGCCACACTGAACACACCCAAGACCGCAGTCACACCGCACACACCAGGTCTGCCATGACCACACTCCCAGCCCCCACCCGCGACCCCTAGGGAGCGGCGGCCACGAAGTGGCCGGTCGCGGCCGGGTCGCCGGTTAGCCGCCGTTGCGTAGGCGACGAAGGAGCAAGCAACGGTGGCTA
>NZ_JBHXNK010000044.1:0-53774 GCF_042719755.1 Nocardia sp. NPDC058519
GAGCTCGCGCGGCGGGGCATCGGCGGCGACACCGTGGCATTGGACCCGGGCGGCTTCTGGAGCGAGCGCGAGGTCGCCGTCTTCGGCGCCACGCTGCGGCCGTCGATCGCGTTGGTCCGAGCGCTGCGCGGCATGCTGCCAGCACTGCTCGGCAGCTCTGTGGGAAGGACTCTGCTGCTGGCGCAGTTCTCGGCACGGCCCTGGGCACTCTCGCGCGAGACCGTGCTGCCGGACGTGCGCGGGCTGGCCGACGCCCCGGCGACTGGCGCTGCCATGGACGCGCTGACCAAGGGCCCCGTGCAACAGGGGGCACCGGCTGGCACAGTGCCCGGCCGGGTCACGATCGGTTGGGGTCGTCGTGACCTGGTGACCGTGCCGAGACAGGCCACACGTGCTATAGAGCTTTTCCCCGACGCGGTGCTGCACTGGTTCGAGCGGTGCGGTCATTTTCCGCAATGGGACGCACCACACGAAGCGACCCGACTGATTCTCGACAGCACCGATTGAGGTTTGTTGCCCGCCGACACCCCGGCCGACCAGATAACTGCACGCTTCGCGGGCGGATCCACGTCGAGGTGTCGCTGCTGTGGCTCATGCTGGCCAGATGGATGAGACCGCCGCGAAACTCGTCGATCCGCTTGCCGCGGCGAACCTGCTGGGGCACGAGGGGTTCGATCCCGACGATGTCCACATCATCTCGACGCATACGTCGTCGAGATGGCCGACACCGCGATCGGCTCGGTGACGATCCGGAGGACAGAGGCGATCGTCGAGGATCTGGAGCGGCTACGCGGCCGTCTTCGGGCCCGGGATAACGGGCCCATGCTGACTTGCCGCGATAGCCTCGCGCCCCTTCGCGAAGCGGCCCTGTTATGTGGGCCAAGCCCATATCCGTTGATCTTTCGGCAGTTACTACCGGAACCCGGGTACGAGCCACCCGCATAACTCATTCCGCACCACCGGGTTTGACACCACGCTTACGGTTTCCTCATGACGACGCCTGGGGTGGCAGCAGTCCCCGAACAAAAGAAGCCCCGGAGCACCTGGCTCCGGGGCGTTCCCATGTAAAAGCGAGAACTCCTGGTTCTCGTATCGCAACCACTCTAGCTCAAATCAGCCCAGAATTCATCCGCTGCGGTGTGCAGTGGTCATTCAGTGAGGAACACCGCATGTCCCCCCGCGCCGTGTCCACCAAGCGCACCGTCACCGCCGTTGTCGCCCGCTACATCAGCCAGCCGCGCCTCGAGCCCTACCTCATCGAGGCAAATGGTGACCACGAACGCGCCCTGGCGCTGTACCAGTGGAACACCCAGCTCGCCGCAGCATTCCAGGAGGTACTCGCAAACGTCGAGATCCTCGTCCGGAACGCTATCGACCTGCAGTTGCAGACCTGGAACGCGTCTCGTGGCGTCGATCCGCAAGGCACGCCTTATACCCGGGAATGGGCGCTGCATCCGGCTCCCCCACTGGCCGGTGCAGTGCGCAAGGCCCTGCAGAAGGCCACCCAGCACGCCGAATACGCCCGAGCGGCGCGCGACCCGGGGCATCCACGCAAGCATGCTGCGATCAGCCATGACGATGTCGTCGCGCAGCTGTCCTTCAGCGTGTGGCGCACACTCATGCCGCCGGCGGCGCCGAAAAAGGTCGGTCTGCAGAATCTCTGGAATAACGCCTTGGTTCGCGCATTCCCGCGGGCTGGGGGAAATTCCGTGAACCAGATCCTCTCCACCCCAGCTGAGGTGCTGGTCCACGACCGGCTCGACCGCCTGGTCACCCTGCGCAACCGGGTTGCGCACATGGAGAACCTGCTGCAGGTCAACGTGCCAGCGCGCCTCACCGACTGCCTGAGCCTTCTCAACTATGTCTCACCGCAGGCACGGGACTGGTGCGCCGGTGCCAGCCGTGTCACTGAGGTCAACGCTGCACGTCCCTGACCGTTGCGGCCGAACTGGCCGAAAAGAAGCGCTGGAGGCGCGAGGATCTGGTCAAGTAAACTTGTCGAAACATCGTCAAGTTAGCTTGTCGTCAAGTAAACTTGTCCTATGGAAATCGACGCCAACCTGCCACTGCCCGCCGACACCGACCTCGACCGCCTCATCGAGCGCCAGCGGCTCGACCACCTCGCCGCACTCATCCACACCCACGACGTCATCGGAGCGACCCAGCGCGGCCTCGCCGAGGCTGAGGGCAGACCCGACGACGAGCCCTACGACAGTGCCTCCGGGCTCACCCTCACCGTGGGCGAGATGCGCGAGGTCTTCCGCCGTGAGCTCGACCGACTTGCACCGGTGACCGCCCTGCACGTATTGCGTGCCACCGAGGCCGCCTCGAATCAGCTGTCCGGCGACCGACACCGGGCGATCATCGCGGCCCGTGCGGACGGGCAGAGCTGGAGCGAGATCGGTGCCGCGCTGGGGATGAGCAAGCAGGGCGCTCAGGACTGGTTCAATCGCCGATCGATACCGATGTTCCAGGACCACGCACCCGCCGAGTAGAGCAAGCCTGTACCCGAAATCCCGAACTCGACTGCGCGACCACGGTTTACGGTGATGCGTATGAGCGAGGCAACCGCGCCGAAGGACCTGGCGACAGTCCAGTTGGGCACGATGTTCAGTCCTCGTGTGGCGAACATGCTTGGACGGGAGGGGATCTTCACCCTCGGCGATCTGGTGACCTACACCCACCACGACCTGGACTGTCTTCCTGCTTTCGGCGTAGGCACGATGGCCACGATCGACGCCGCGTTGGCCGAGCGCGGCCTGCGTCTGGACCGGCACGAGCCTCACCAGCCCACCCTGCTCGAAGAGTTCCGCACGGTGCTTGAGCAACGCGACCAGCTCCTGGCGCTGATCGGGCGGATCACCGACGCGGTCAGCACAGCCGAGGGGCTGCGCGACATCGACACGACGCTGGGCGGCATGGACACCAAGCCCACCGTGCGCCAGGCTTCGACCACCCGCCACCGCAACAACCGCCGCTGACCAGCTAACGATCTGTAGGACGATATGAACGATAGGGCAGAACACCGCGACTTGCCTTGGGGTGCGGACCCGCGCGCGCACTGGACACCGGAGCAACACCAGGACTGGGCCGACGCTGAACAAGAGCTGATCGACCAGGGCTACCGTCCCGCTCAGCCGGTGTGCGAGTTGATCGCCACGGTGCCACCGTTCGGCATCGACAAGTGGAGCTGGATCTGCACCGAGTCGAACTTCGAGTTGCCCGACTGCACCACCATCGACCGCGAGCTGCTCGGCGCGGAGATGCGCCTGGTCGACCGCGAGGTCCGAGGACTCGACGACGATGAAGACCGCGCCCACGTCTACGAGCTACGCAGAGCCCGCGGTCGACTCAACTGACCTTCGAGGCGATATCACCCGGGCTGAAGCGCCGGAAGGTGACCGGAAGGCCGGTCGCTTTCACGATCTCGTTGGCCACCACGAGAGCGCAGTCCTGACATACCGGGATCACCAGAACGTCGGAGTTTCTGTCGTGCCCGGTGATGACAGCCTGGAGAGACCAGTCCGGCACGTGGTTACACAGCATCACGTCGATCCCTTCGGGTGAATTGTCGGTGCGCGGCAACGGTATCCACTGGGGTTCTCTCAGGAGGAAAGATGCTGAAGTCAGCGCCAGGCACGGGCCGCGTGGGTGAGGCCAATCCGTATGGGTCCGGCCACCTTTCGCGTACGCGCGGACTCGGAGATGTCGGTGCCTGAGCGCACTCTGGATCCATGCGCGACTACGACTCCGTAAACGATGCCAACGCCGCGGCCGCCGAGGCGGCGGGCTGGCCGGACCTCACCGGTGCTCCCAAGCAAATCCCATGGGCGATCACCTGCCGCGCGGACAAGGTACGCGAGCTCGAAGCCACCGACCTGCCTGACGCGGAGAAGGCCCGGTGGCGCGAGGCGATGCTGCGCGAGACCCGCGCCGGCGAATGGATCGACTACCGCAAACAGCCTTGGGCCGCGCCAGCTCTGATGAACTTCACCGAGGAAGAGCGGACCGCCCTCTTCGGCAGCTGACCTGCATTTACAGACTGCAACAGTCGCCGATTCATCTGCTACGGGACCGCCGAATCCACGCTCACCAGCCCGGACCAATAGGACTGAAACATGCAAAAACCGGTACACCACGGTTGGAGGCATGAACGAAAACAGCTCCACCGCAAGGGATACCGACCACCGACGGATCGTCTGGCGTGTCGACCGATATCGACGCACCGGCCGGTTGCACCCCGGTTTCGTACGGTCCCGCACCATGACCAACAACCCGCCGACCGGCACACCTGCTGAACCGTCTCCGGCCGAATCCCCGCAGCACCGCTCACCCCGCAGCGACTGGAACCGGCGCCTGCTCGTAGCCGCTGGGCTTCTCGCCGCCGACGCGGTGACCGGCGAAGTCGTCGGCCGCCTAGTCGATGCCGCCCTGGTGTTTCTGGGGACGCTGTGACCCACGCTCGCGAGCTGGGTCATGGCACCCAGCGTCTCAGCCGACTGCGAACCCGAACCTGTTGGTCCGTCGTCGTTCTCGGCGCGAGCTGGCGGCTCCACCAACGGCGGCCGCCAGCTCGGCCCGAGGGTCAGGCAGCTGTCGAACTGTCGTCGTCGAGCTCGGCGCGAGCGCTGCTCACCTGGCGAACAGTGAGATCGACCGTTTCGAGCTCGCGGATCGAAGTCTCCTCGCCTTGCAGCTCGGTGACCTTGCGGCCCTGGGGCAGGACTCGGTTCTCCAGGCAGCCCACCACCGCGTTGAAGCTCTGCACCGACTTGCCGAGGTGCCCGCCCATCGTCGCCACGTGATCGGCGAGTTTGGCCAGGCGTTTGACCAGCTCTTTGCAGGTATCCACGGTGGCCTGCGCGTTGGTCACCCTCTTGTCGTAGCGCAGCACCGCCGCGGCGGACTGAAGGATCACCAGCAGACTGGTCGGGGTCGCAAGGATGACGTTCTTGCGCGCGGCGTAGTCCCACAGCCCCCGGTCGTGCTCCCACGCCGCGTACAAGAACGCGTCCGAGGGCACGAACATCACGACGAATTCCGGCGACTTGTTCGGCAGCAGCCAGTACTGCTTGGCGGCGAGCTGATCGATGTGGGTGCGGACGTGTCTGGCGTGCACCGCGAGCCTTTCGCGCATTTCGTCCTCGCCCTCGGCCTCGGAGGCTTGGATCAGTGCGTTGAATGGTGCTTTGGCGTCGACCACAACGGCAATATCGGCGGTGATCTTGACCACCAGGTCGGGGCGCTGGCTGCCGTCGTCGGTACCGAAAGTGGGCTGGGCGTCGTAGTTGATCAGGTTTACCAGCCCAGATGCCTCGACGACCGCCTGCAGCTCCTGCTCACCCCACTGACCGCGAGCTTCCGGTTTGCGGAACACGTTCTTGAGCTGTGCGACCTCCTTGAGCACCTCACCGGTGGACTTCACCACCAAGTCTCGGTCGGTACTCACCTGCTTGGCCTGCGCTCGGAACTCGGCCTGGGCGACGCTGCTCTGCTTGACCAGTTCGGTCATTTGCTCGGCCACCTGCCCCGACGTGGTCTTGAGCAGTTCCACCGTGGGTTTGACCAGCTCGTCGAAGGAGTTCTCCCGCTTGTCGAACTCCCGCGCGGTTGCCTGCGCCCGCTGCTCGGCCATATCGGTGAACTGCTTGACCAACTTTTCGCCCGCCGAATTCAATGCCGCCGTGGTCAGCCGCGCGCTGGCCTCCTCCATGTCGGTGTGCATACTGTGCGCTCGCGCGAGCTCCCCGACATGGCGTTCCTGCAGCGCCGCGAGATCCTCGGCGTGGCGCTGCTGCAGCGCCACGAGCTCGGTCTCGGCGGCTGTGCGCTTGGTCGCCGCGTCTTGCAGCTGCTCACGCAGCGTCGCGAGCTGCCCTTCCGCATCGGTCCGCTCACTTTGGACCTGCGCGAGCGCCGCGTCACGCTCGGACCGCGCCTGTGTGACCTCGGCATCACGCTCGCACCGCGCCTGCGCCACGCCTGAGTCCCGCTCCTGGCGAGCCTGCTCCCCCGCGGTATCGCGCTCGGACTGCATCCTTTCGGCCGCCGCCCTCCAGCTGCGTGCCTGTTCCTCGGCCACGGCAGCCCGGCCGCGCCCCACTATGAATCCGGCTCCTCCTGCGAGGCCGGCCACCACGATAACCATCACCACGAACACACCAATGCCGATCAAGTCGAAACCTTCCCGAACGTCAGATGCGACCCCTGCCCCTCGTGAGCGGGGGAAGTGGAACTCGTCCGGCCGAGCGCTCGCCGAACCGTAGGGAGGTCTATCACCACCCACCGACACAAACGGATTCCACGTTGACCTGCGGAAACGGACTGGGCGCAAGGTTTTTCGGCATTCGATGGGTTCAGGGTGGGCGCGTGCTGGATCGAATCACGCTGCGGTGGTGCTCATTCCGGATTTCGGAGGGCCTGCTTCAAGATCGTGAGCGCCGCCCGATCGGCCTCGGCCCGATCGTTGTCGGTGGGACCGTCCCCGACGCCGCCGCGCTGCTGCCACAGCTGTTCGGCGAGCTCGTGCGCGTACTGCTCGGCCTCGACCTCGAGGACGTGAGCGCGATTCTCGGCGCGGGCAGCGGCGGCCTCGTGCGGGTGTTCTCGTTCCCACGCTGCAAGCACACGAACGGCCTCACTCAGCGGTATCGGCTGCTCTGTCATGGCGTTCGACGATAGGCGCGGCCGCGGCCGCGCCTACCCGGATTCCCTGGTTCAGTCGTGTCGTGGACGCAGCGCGTAGCCGGGCACGAGCTGGTCGGTCAGCTGCAGCGGCGCTCGGCCGTCGGCGTAGGTGATCGAGTACGTGACCCGGCCCAACCATTCACCGGAGTAGGTGGGGATCCAGTGGGTGAGCAGGCCGGGGCGCTCCCCGGTCATATCGACTCCGGCGCCGTTGACGTGGCGGGGCGTGCCCGGATCGCGGATCGCGACGGCGTCCAAGCGCACCCATACCGGCTTCGGGGCTTTCATCACGGTCTTCGCGTAGTGCCCCTGCGCGTGCGGGTGTTTGGGCTGCGGGGATGTGCCTTCGGTCCGAGCAACTTCGTCCCCAGCTCCGGCGGACATCGCGGTCACTCAGTCCACGGGGTCAGATCGGCCAGCCGTATCGGGAATTCGTACGACCCCGGCGCATCGAGCGTGGCCAGGATGCGGGCGTGGGTGTCGTCGACCTCGACCACACGAAACTGCGAGGTGCCGCCTGCACCGATCCTGACTAAGTCGCCCACCATCATGGACGCCATTCTACTCGAACGTATGTGCTAATCGCGGCAAGCTTGTCGGTGCCTCATGCGATGGTGGGTCGACGATTGCTGACCGGCCGGAGGAGAACGACGTGGCCGATTCCGATGACCGACCCGAGGTAAGGCTGGTCGGTCACTGCCGCCGTTGCCGCGGATGGCTGCTGTCGGCGAAGTCGATCGCCGAGGGCATCGGGCCCACCTGCGCGATGCGTGAACGGTCCGAGCAGCGCGCCGCGGCCGCGGCCGAGTTGACGCTGTTCGACTTCGCGGCCTGAGCGCTGGTCATCACAACCACCCGCGCCCGTCGACAAACGAGGCCAATCCGACCAGCACCGTCAGGACCGAGCCGATCCAGAACCACGGGCTGATGCCCAACGCCAGTAGCGAGAACACCGCAACGGCGAAGGCGAACATCACGATCCCGCAGCCTGGCGGCAGCTCTTCCCTGCTGTCGGCGCCGGGCGGTGCGGGAGCTGCTGTCGGCGCCGGACTCGGTGGTGTCGGCACCGGTGTCGACGGGGTCGGCTGTGCTGTTGTCGCGGGCGGCCGAGTCGGGGGCGTCACCAGCGATGACGGCGGTACGAGCGTGCTCGTACGGACCGGTGCCGCTGGCGCTGGCGCGGGCATGTCACCTCGACAGACGACGAAGTGCACCAGTTTCTCGGTTTTCGAGATCAGTCGATGTGGGCCAACCGGAATCCAGTCTCGCTGTTCACCTCGCCCCCCGTGGTACTCCCCCAGGCACTTGCAGGTGCACTCCCACACCGGGATTGTCGCCTTCTTGCAGCTGGGGGTGCACTGCTCGGTGGTGTTGTACTCGAGGAGTACTTCGACTTCACCGAAGCGTTCGGCCAACGCGGCGATCAGCGTCTTCAGATGGTCGCGGGCGACCTCCCACCGTTTCATCTCCTTGTTCCACACCAGGTCTTTGCGGCCGCCGAGCACTTCCTGCATCCACCCCCGGTTGGGTTTGGTCGGGTCGTACGGCATCGTCACCCACAACCGCAGCTCCCCCGGCTTGCGCTCGATACGTGGTCGATTCCGCATCGTTGTCCCCTCCTCGTGCAGTCACGTTGCGCGGCAACGATATCCGCGAGCTATGACACGTCCCGAGCGCCTGACCGCGCACCCGATGGCAATATGAGGAAGCCCCCACCCGAATTCCGCTCGGGTGGGGGCTTCCTCATATTGCCAGGTCAGACTGTGGCTACAGCTCCTCGATGCCGGTGGTGGCATCGGCGAAATACCGCACCGCACCGCTAGAAGTGACGCGCTTTCGCCACCCGCCGACCCGGGTGTACCCAGCGCGGCTCATCGCCTGGTCCAGCTCGTCGAGGCTGGCGACCGCTGTCGACTCCAGACGCACCGGCTCCCACCAGCTCGCCACGGTGCGACCGTGGAACGTGCCGTCGTGGGCGTCGTAGTAGACCTCGCAGCTGTACAGGTCCGCTGCGGCGTCACCGTTATCGAGGCGGGCGATGACGTAGAGATCGACGGTCTCTGTCACCGGCCGACCTCGGGGGTGTGGAGCTGACGACGGCCCGCGACCGCATGGTTTCGGGCTGGGGCGGGGTTGCTGGTCGGCTTGCCGCGGTCGCTGCCGGTCGACTTGCTGGCTCGCCCACCACGAGAGCCGCGCGCGGAGGCCGCGGCCTGCTGCTGGGCGAGTGAGTCGTTGCGCTGGGTGACGATCTGCTCGGTGCGGGCCTGCCACTGGTTGCTGCGCTGGTGAGCGGTCTGCCCGAGTGCGCCGGCCTGGCGGGCGGTGGTGTCGATGTCGGCACGGATCGCGCCCATGCTCTCGGGACCGACTCCAGCCTGGACAAGGTGGCGCCCAAGCTCGGTGCGCTGGGCGATGAACGCCTCGCGTGCCTTGTCCACGCCCTCGGTCATGCCGCAGGAGACGTTGTAGAGGGTGTCGCCCATGTGCCGGACCGATGCCCGCACCGCCGAGGCGGCCTTCTCGGTCGGCTGTGCACCGCTACTTTCGACCTGTCGGGTCACCGCCTCGGCAAAACCGCGCTTGACCTGTGCGGCTTGGTCGCTGCTGCGCAGGTAATCGAGGTCGACTTTGGTGCGTTCGTCGGCCCACATCATCTCCGGCAGCTGCTCTCGGCGTGAGATGTAGCCGATGTCGATGTCGTCGAGCACCGCGGTCAGCTGGGCACGCTCGATCGGGGCGAGGCCCTTGCCCTCAACGGCGATGCCGCGCAAGTTATCCCGCGCGAGGGCCATCCGCAGAATCCGCTCCCCGATGTCGTCGCTGACCCCGATCTGGTCGTGGTCGTAGTCCTCCTCCACGAGGAAATCGGCCTCCATGCGCTGTTCTTCGGCGTCGGTGGCATACATCTGGATTGCTTCGAGCAGCTGCTCGCGGTCGACGAACTCCGGCCAGGGGTCCAGGTCCGGCTTCTCCCCCGCCTTGATCGCACGCCCGATCGCGCGCACGGTCTCCTGGTCAGGCGGGCTCATCACCGCCAGGTCTTCGGCGACGAGCTGGGCCGAGGCGGACTTACCGGCGTAGCGGGCCAGCAGCGCACCCATCCGGCCCCGGGCCTCCACACCCGGATCGACCGACACCGGAGTGTCGAGCAGATCGAGGTCGCGAGTATCGCCGCGAAGGTAATCGACCGTGAAATCGACGATGGCACGGTCGGACTCACTGAGCTTGGCCTCGTCGAGGTCGGCGCCCAGCCGTGCGCGCCGCTCGTCCTGGGTGTCGATGTGGGTCCGGGGTGCCTGTGGGTCAACTTCTTCGCCGGACCAACGCTGCAACGCTTCCTCCACCGCCGCTTTTCCCGCAGGGGTGAGCGGGGCCGCGGCGAGGGCACCCACCGCCGCCTGCTCGCGCGTCCACACGGCGGCGGCTTCGGCGTATTCCTGGCGCGCGGGGGCGTCGTGGCCGGGGTCGATGCGCACCGATCCGGTGATCGGGTCGACGATCACACCCCACGAGGCGGCGTAGGAGGCGATGAGCTGGTCGGCCCGCTCGGCCGCGAGCGGGGACTCCTCACGCCAGGTCAGCGCCTCGCCCAGCAGCATCGAGCACGCATCGGGGTTGTGCCAGGGGATCTGTGCCATGCGCGCTTCGGCGCCGGTACGCGCGGCCGAACGAGCGACCTCGAGGTCTTCCTCGCTCGCTCCCTTTCGTGCAGCGCTCGCGAGCCGGTCATCTCGACGTTCGCGGTCTTCTCGGGAGCGGTTGACCGCGACCAGGACGTGCAGCCGCGCCAAACGCTGCCCGTGGCCGACCGGCTCAGGGCCGTCCCGGTGGTCGATTCGCGAGTAGTACAGGCTCCAGTGTTGGTCGTTTGCGATCTCGCTGCGGTAGAGATGCAAGTGTTCCAGCAGGGCCTCACGCGCGGTGGCGATCTCGGTCGAGTTCTGTCCGCGACGGGCGGTGTTGAGTTCGGTCTCCAGCTCGTTGGCGCGCTCGTGCACAGTCATCGCGTCGACCCCGAACTCGTATTCGGTGGCGAAGTCACGGCCTGCGAGGTCTTCGCCGTTGATCGCCGCGGCGACGAGTGCCGCTGTCGCGGTGTCGATCCGGCCGTTTGCCGCCAGCGCTGCGGTGTCGGCGCCGATCGCAGCGAGCTCGGCGTCCTTCTGGTCGAATCGGTCGCCGGTGATCAGCACATCGCGCGCTTTCGAGCCCCGGTTCGGGCCGACGACGCCCTGCTCTTCGAGTCTGTCCATCACCGCCGATGCTTCGGCGTAGCCGATGCGGAGTTTGCGCTGCAGCATCGAGGTACTACCGAACTGTGCGTCGACGACGAGCTCGGCGGCCTTACGCAGCAGATCCTGTGTGTTCTGGTCGTTGTTCATGGGGACTTCCTTTTCGGTGGGTGGGGAATCGGTGGTCCAGCCCGGCCCTGGATCGCCGGTCTGGGTGAGGTCGGCCTCGGTGAGGCCACGCCGCTGCGCGGCGCGGAGCTTGCGGCCCCGGACCGCCTTCTCGACGGCGGTGAGCTGGGCGGGGGTGGCCACACGCTTGGGTGGGGCTTGGGTGGAGTCGAAGAGTGCGGCCCAGATCCGGCGACCGCGCCCGCGACGACGGGTCTCGCGGACCATGACGGCGACGGGTTGCGCGCCGCCGGGGGCCAGGCCTGCCGCGCGCAGCTGGCGGCGGGTCATCAGGTGGGGCGGAGCAGCCCGCCACGGGTAGGTGTCGGGCTGCTCGTCAGGCGTTGTCATCGGGGAAACCTCATCGGCCCAAGCCCTTTTCAGGGCCACGTCCCTTGCCGCGGTGCTGGGTGCGCGAGACACCCGCACCGGGCGAGGTACGGCGCTGCCCGCCACGGGCGTTGCGCACTGCCGCACTCGGCGGCCGCGCACGCCCGGCATCGGCGGCCATCCGCTGGGCCACCGAGTCCTCACTGACCCCAGCTGAACGAACGTCACGTTCGAGGTCCGCGCGACGTTCGTGGCTGTCGTAGTCCGGGCCCGCTGCACCAGCGGCCGCACCGGCCACCGAGCGGGCCACTACGACCGCGTCGCGGCGCTGCGCCCACCGGTCGGCAATGCGCTGGGCGGACTTGCCCGCACTCGCCGACTCCCCTGCCGCGGAGTCCAAGTGGTTCGCGACCTTGTTGCGCAGCGGCTCGGGCACGCCGACGGCGGCGAGTTTGGCGCCGAGCTGCTGGTCCAGGCCCAGCCGTTCGTAGTCGGGCAGGGTGCCGTGGCCCCGACCCAGCTCGGTCTGGGCGTCGATCACGCGGCCGAGCTCGGTGCGGGCCCGCCGCACAGTGCCCTCGGGCGCCATATTCGACTTGAGCATCTGCTCGGCCTGGCGGCGGTGGGCGTAGCTGGTGTCACGGGCGATGTGGGTGGCCCGGTCGGCGTCCACGGCGGCCGCGGACCGGTCATCGGCGAACAGCATGTCCGGGGTCTGGGTCTTCCCGGCCTCGATGTCGCGCATAACCGCGCTGATCTGGTCGCGCTCGTAGGTGTGCAATCCCTTGCCGGACTTGAGGGCCTTGGTGATGGCGCCGCGGTGCTTGGCGGCCTGGCGCATCAGCCCGGACGCGGCCGCGTCGTCGAGATCGGACGCCTTACCGGCGGCGAGCTCGGCTTGCGGGGCGAGGGTCGCGTACATGCGGATCTTGGTGGCCAGCTCGTCGCGGTCGACGTGGTCGGGCCACAGCGCCGGGAACTCCGTGGTCGGGGCCTTGGTGATCGCGAGACCCCGATCACGGGCGGCGGCCTGGTCTTCGGGGGTCATCACCGCGATGGCCTCGCTCAGCCGCGTCCGGATCGACTCGGTCGGAGCACCGAGCTTGACCCGGTCCTGGAAGCGGGCCAACAGCTCATCCACGCGCGGCTTGACCTCTTCGCCGGGGTCGACCAGCGCCTCGGGCAGTTTGCGCAGCTCGGCGGTGGGCTGCACCGCGCGGATCGCGGCGAGATCGGCCATCGGCACCACATCGCCGGGGCGGCCGATGTAGACGGCGACGAAACGTGCCTGGGTGCGGACCTTTTCGGGCACACCTTTGTCGTCCATGACCTTGGTCAGCTCGGTCAGGGCCTTGGCGCTGGGGTGGGAGCGCCAGGTCTCGATCGCCGCGTAGAGCTCGGCTTTGCGGTCCTCGTCGACCTGGGTGTTCGCGACGAGCTCCACCATCCGCTTCTGGGCGGTGACCAGGCGGGCCGCGGCCGCGCGGTCGGACTCCGCGCTCATGAGCGCACTGGCCAGACCCCCGGCGGCCTCGGCGGCAGTCTCGGAGGCGACCTCACCGGTGACCGGATCGATCCGGATGCCGAACCGCTGCTGCACCTGGTGGCTGAGCTGGGTCATCACCTGGGCGGCAACCTGGGAATCGTCGCGCCAGGCAGCCGCGTCGACGATGGCCTCGGCGAGCTGGGTTCGCGAGGCGTTGCCGAGGCCGGCGTCGGCGAGCTTGCTCAACCGCACCTCCACCGCCTTGCGCTCGGTGGCGTGGCGCACGGCGAGTTCTTCGGCTTCACGCTCGGACTTCTCGCGGGCGACCCGTTCGGCGTGGGCGCGCTTTTCCGCCTGTTTGCGGGCCATCTCGGTCAGCTGCTGCATGAACAGCCGCATGAATGCCGACCAGTTCGCACCGATGGAATCGACTTCGTCGGAGTGGGTTTGGGGGACATCACCAGAGGTGGCGAGCAGGTATTCGGGCACGGTTTCTCCTGGGGTTGCGGGGTCGACAGATGGGGCAGCCGAGACGGCGGGGGTCTCGGCTGCGGGAGTGGAAACGGCCTGTGCGGCAACAGCCGCGGGGCCTGGGGTGTAGGGGTCCAGGTGTGGGATCGGGACCAGCTCGCTGATGTCGTGGCCGCACATCAGGTGGTCGGTGAGGTCTTTGCCGGTGGCGGCCTGTACGACCCGCACGCGACCGACCAGGCCCTGCAAGGTCGACATGACCCGGTCGGCGCGCCGGTATCCGGCGGTGTCGTGGTCGGCGACGATCACGACCGTGCTCGCGCCTTCGAGCCATTGGGAGTGCTCGGCGGTCCAGGCCACGGCGCCACCAACGTTGGTGGTCGCGGTCAACCCCGCCGCGACGGCCGAACGCGCGTCCTTCTCGCCTTCGACGATGTAGACCACGCCGCCCTCGGCGACGGTTTCGAGGAGCTGCGGCAGCTGGTACGGCAGCGGTTCGAATCCGCCTGGCTCCATCGCCCCGGTGCTGGGGTTCCAGCGGCGCTGCCCGAAGTCTTTGTCACGCCCTCGCTCGAACTGGGCTTCCTTGCGGAAGACCTCACCGGCGACAGTGCCGTCGGCGCGCAGGTACGGGTAGGTCTCGACCTGCTTCCACGGCGAGAGACGACGCCCCAGATCGGGTTTCGTGGGCTGCTTGGGCGGCAGACCGGCTGCTTGCAGAGCACGATCCGAGCGCGAGGCCGGCCGCTGGGTCGGGCGGGGCCGATATGCGCTACGGCCCCGCCCAGCGGCGCGGTCCAGGCGCCGGTCGAACAGATCGCGAACCTCGAGGCCGACAGCTTCGAGGACGTGCTCGTTCTCGCAACCGGCGAAACACCGCACCACCGTGCGGTGCTGGCGGTCGTCGTACTTGACGCCCAATGACGGCTTGTGAGCGCGGCCGTCACCTTCGTGGCTGGGGCAGCAGTACTGCGTCCAAGCACCCGAGGTCCGCCCTGGGCCGACTTTCGACTCCAGCGCGGCGGTGATCTTCTCCCACGACCCCTGGGGCGGCTGGCTGGTCATTCGCCGAACTCATCGATCGCGACCACCACACGGGCCCGGCCGGTCGACGGCGCGGGCAGGATCAGCCCCGAGGCCGTCACGCCGGGCTCGACATCGACATCGTGGGCGTGCCCGTCCTGGAACCAACCCTGCGGCGCGGGCACGGTGGGCAGCACCTTCATCGAGGGCCGGTGCCCGTCGGCGACGCTGCAGTACTTGAACACGCCCTCGGGGTCGAACAGTGCGGCCATCAGCGGATCGGCGAACTGGGTCCACCAGGCCGCCATCTCCGAGCCCTCACCCAGGCGCATCTCCTCCCAGGCCATCCACAGCGCGTCCAGGCGGCCCACGGCCTCGGCGTGGTCCCACCACTGCGGGCACCAGCGGATCTTGCCCTCGGTGCCTTTCCGGGAGACCTCACGCCGGTAGGTGTGGGCGATGTACTTCTCGACGAACAGGTCCAGGCGAGCGTGGTGCAGCTGGCGTGGCTTCTCCTCCGGCTCGGGTTCGGGCTCAGGTTCGGGTTCGGCCACGGCGGCGACAGCGGCGGCCGCGTCGGGGTTGACCGCGGCTTCGGCTTCCAGCAGTGCGGTCTCGCGCATCGTCGCGATGACGTCCTTGGTGAGGAAGTCGTTGATCGCGCCTGTGGCGATTTCTTTGGCGGCGGCGGTGACCTGGGCGTTGACCGCTTTGCGGACCGCGCCCGAGAGCGCTTCGGTCAGGTCGACGCCGCCGAGTACAGCAGCGGCCTGCTCAGCATCGGTGTCGGTGGGCTCGGTGTCGGTGGTGGTGTTTTCGGTGGTGGTCATGCGGACTTGCCTTCCTGGTGGGGGTTGGGGACGGCGAACAGCTGCGGCCGTGCCGGGGGCTGTGCGTTTTTGGCGAGATCGGCCAGGGCGGCGCGGATCTGGGGCGCGTAGGGGCGGTCCATCCACGGCACGGTGGCGCCGAGCATCGGGCGGTGACCGCTGATGAAGACCACGACCTTGCCCTTGGGCAGAGCGGCGAGATCGCTGGCGTGGAGGGTGATTTCGCTGGTGCGCGAGGTCGACACGGACTGCGACTTCGAGCCCTGGCCCTGACCGCGCGACTTCGACGTCGACGTCGTCAGCTCGTAGTGCGGGCCGATCAGCTCGGAGCGGTCACGCAGGAATCCGGCGTCGTCGAGACCGGCGCCGAGCACCTTGATGTTGGCCGCCGACCACAGCGCCAACATCCCGTCCGGGCCCCAGCAGCGCACACCCTGAGCCCAGGACTGCAGCACGGTCATCACGACGATGCCGCGAGATCCGAAGTGCGAGTACTGCTTCGGCAAGTCGCGCCATCTCACGATGTTGGCGGCCTCATCGAGCACCACCAGCAGAGGAACCGGCATCCGACCATTCGGGTACCGGGTGCCGAGCTGGGCACCGGCGTGGGTGATCGCCTCACACATCGCCGCCACCAGCGGGCCACCGCTACCGGGGCCTTCCTTGCTCAGCGGGTAGAGGGTGTCGCGGCTGCGCACGAACTCGTCCACCTTGAACTCGCGGCGGTGGCGCTCACCCTTGGCCGGCGGGCACACCCACGGGCGCACGTGCGCGTACTGCAAGCACGACGCCATCTTCTTGGCCGTCGAGAAGATGCCGCTGCGCTGCTTGTCGGGGGCGTTGTACTGGTCCGAGAGCGCACCAGCGACCAGGTCGTATCCGGCATCGCCGACGATGTCGATCGGCTCCTGCTCGGAATGCTTGGTCACCCACGCGAACACCTGCGTGATCGGGCGCTTGGCCAGCGCGGCCGCCAGGATCAGCCCACTGAGCAGGCCCTCACCCTCGGGATCGAAGAACGCGTCCCGGGAGTCTGCGTCACCACCAGAGGCGAAGTGCGCGGCCACCATCGCCGCCCGCACCTGTGCACCGGTGCCACCGTCCTCACCAGCGACCCACGCGATCGGATCCCAGAACCAGGTGCACGGCTCCTCGGCCACGCCCTGCGGGTCGAACACGTGCACGTCGCCGCGCTCGGAACGGATCGTGCGGGTCGCGTCGACCACGTCACGCTTGTTGCTGGTGCACACGACCGCGCCGATGGCCTCCACGACCGCGGGGATCACGCGCGAGGTCGACTTGCCCGAGCGCGGACCCCAGATGTCGAGGTGAAGGTCTTCGTAGCTGCCGTAGATGGTCGCGCCGCCGACCACGTTGCGCGCCACCGTCACACCGGGGGCGTCCTGGGCACCCATCTGCACGCCCAGCTGCGCGGCCTTGGTAGCGACCGAGGAGTGCGTCAGGTCGGCGAGTTCCCTGCTGTCGGCCATGTAGCGGGCCTGCGCATCGACCGCATGGCGGGCGATCTTGGCCTCGGCGCGCTGTCCTCGGCGCTGCACACGGCGGGCCGAAACCTCGTGGCACTTGCGGCACGCGGCACGCCAACCCCACACCGACCCGACCGCGCCCGCAACCACGGTCGCAGCCAGAGTGACCGCACCGCCCGTCGCTGCACCGGTCCACTGCAGCTGTCCGGTGCCGAGGTTGATCGCCAGCGCGATCGGGTTCCACGGCACGTTCTGCTGCTGCACATCGGCATAGAGGGCCTCACCGAGAGTGATGCTCGTGCGGGTCGCGACCGTGAGTCCTGCGCCAGCGCCCACAGCGATCAGTTCCTTCCACTCGTCGAAGGTTGTGCTGGAGCCGGGGTCCTTCACGCGGCGGTCCATGCCGCACCTCCTAGATCGCTCACGTCACCGGCCGCGATCGCGGCCAGCTCATCGACGGCCGCCGCGCGAGCCGCGGCGTAGCGCTTGCCCGTCAGCGGGGGCGTCAGCACACCGGCCACGACGGCTTCGGTGAGCAGTCGGTCCGCGACCAGCGGGCCCGCCCAGCTCGCGCACTGGCGCAGCACCGGGCAACCCCCGCACAGGCGCTGCGCGCGGTCGAGGGTGTCGAGGTCGAACGGGCCCGGGAAGAACACATTCGTCGGCACGGTGTTGCAGGCCCGGTCAGCAGAAAACGCAGGGTCGCGCGGGGTTTCGACGCTCATCGCTGCTCACCCCCGGCCGGGGCAGAGCAGAACGCTGCGCACACCGCACGGGTCGGCGTCGGCACGGTGGAGACCTGCACCGGTGCGTCGGGGTGGCGGTGGCTCGGGAACGCCAGGGTCACCGCGATCATGACCAGCACCGCCAGCGCGACCACCGCGCCGAATCCTGCGGCCATTGCCCCGATGGGGTTGCTGGTGCCCGCACCGGGCCCAACCGGGACGTAGATGTCGACGTAGCGGTTCATGCCTGCACTCCCCGCACCCAAGTGAGCAGCTTCGGGTCGGTGACCAGGGCGTAGAGCTTCGGATCGGCCAAGCGGTCGGCGTCGATTTTCTGCACCCGTGCCGACGTGGTCTGCGCACCGTCACGCACGACCACCCGGTAGGAGACCTGGCAGCGGGCGCGGCCCTTCGCGTCGGTGGTGGGCTCGGCGAAATCGGTGACCAGCAGGACGCGGGCACCGTCGCGGTAGATGTCGGTCCACAGCTGGCCGACGGCGAGCTGCACATCCTTGGTGGTGGTGAACTGCTTCATCGCGGTCACGCCCCCACCGGCATGGCCATGTAGCCCAGTGCCTCAGCAGCGGTCAATCCCAGTGCGGCAGACCACCTCTCGACCTCGGGCTCGTCCGGGGCGACGGCGATCTGCATCGCGGCCGTGGCCTGCTCGCGGGTCAGGTGGCGGCCCGGCAGGTAATCGACGACCCAACGGTCCTGGCCGACGAAGTCGGCGTGGTGCTCGGTCGCCTCGCTGACCATGTGCCCGGCGACGACGTGCACCGCGGGGATGGTGGGAGTTGCTGCGCGACGCCAGATATCGCGAGACCAGCTGGTGGGAACGTTCATGCCGGCACCACCAGAACGGCCGCATCCGCAGGCACTTCGCCAGCGTGGCTGCGCATTACGGCGTCCAGAGCGTCCAGGCCCAGCACATCGGCTTGGACGCCGATCATGTCCCACGCCATGCGGGTGTTGGGGGTGTCCACCCACAGACCACGGCCCCATTTGGCTGCGATCTCCGCGAGCGTCAGGCCGGCCACCGCCGCGCGGGCCGATACCAACACCCCCGGCCGAAGGGAGATCCGAAACTTGCCCGGCGCCACCTCGAATGCGCAGTGTGCAGACCGTTGGGCGGTAAGCCACCGTCCCTCGCGCCTGATTGCCATGACGTCCTCCTCTTCAACTCAAACGTTGTGTCTATCTGAGTGAATCAGAGTGAGCTGATAGAGTCAATCATGGTCTAGTGATTGACTTAAGTGACGCAAGGAGACTTACTCTTAGATGGTGAGCAAGCCACGCTATGCCCTGATCGCCGACGAGCTCAGGGCCAAGATCACGAGCGGTTCCTACGCCCCCGGTGACCAGCTGCCTACGAAGGCGCAGCTGATGGAGCAGTGGAGCGCGGCGCTGAACACGGTCGCCCGCGCAATCAACGAGCTCCAGAACGAAGGCCTGGTCGAAACCTTCCACGGTGTCGGCTCTTTCGTCCGAGAACCCTCACCGCCGGAAGAGGGTGGGGAGGACGCCGCAGACGAGCTCAACCAACTCCGCGTCCGCGTCGAGCACCTCGAGGCGTTGATGATGGAGGTTTTTTCTAACCTCGGCCTCAGCTACCCCGACGCTCCCGTCTCCACGGGCTCGGCGCAGGAGGCCGTGTGACAGTCCGGCGTTTGCCCACTTCTGGGGCAACAGTCACTGGTTTGCACTCCCGCAGATCGAGCTACCGACCCGACTACGCCGCACTTGCCCGCGGGCGAGTCTCGATGGCTCGTTCGGCATCTGGCCTCTCCCCCACCGAATTCGCTGCGGCTTTAACCGATCTGCTTGGCCGTGCAGTCCAGCCCGGTCACGTCACGAGCTGGGAGCAGAAGGCCACTCCGCCCGGCGACGTGTTGATGGCGATCTCCTCGCTGGCACCATCAACAGCCCGATCACTCGGCGTCCGAAGCCACAAGTTCATCGCCGCGCACGTCGGGCACGCTCGTGTCGAGCAGCTCGTCGCGGATCTGGAGCTTGAGCAGGTCACCGGCTACCTCGGTCGCACACCCTGCTACATCGGTCCCATCGCAGATATAGGACAGCACTGCTCGCTCGTGCTGTTTCCTACCGGCACGGTGATCATCCATCTCCTTGAGGACCTCGACGTTCCTGACGTCACCTCGCTCGCGCTCTGGCGGTACCAGACCTATCCCGAAAACCTCGAATGGGCAGGCAGATTCCTCAGCGAGGCCACCGACGGTGACATCACCCCGGCTTACGTGCTCAGCGCGTACTGGGTCTACGCAGCGCCCTGGACAGGATCGACCCTTGACACTGGCCTCCGACTCATCTGCGCACCACGCGTTCTCGTCGATCGCGACATCACCGACACCGCTCAGGCCTCCGGCGAGCAGGCCGAGCAGGAACTCCTAGACGCTGGGTTCCACCCGCCTGAGATGAGAGGATTCGGCTCCCCTGGAGTATCAAGCGCGTGGGCGAGCTGGTCGGGCGTCGTCTACCACCCTCACGATCCTCTGCGCTGCCTGCCCGAAAACGACTTGGTGCGTTTCGAGATCGGCGCGCAGGCGATGTGGGCCTTCACTGCCTATGTCAATGAACAGATCGAACTCGGTGTCGACCCTGACGTCTGCCCGGAGCACGGATGGCGGTTCCTTCGATCGATGCGCAGTTTCCTGCTCATGCCCCGACCGCAGGAAACGGGACAGCATCAGCAGATGCGTGAGGCCATCGTGCACTCCAGCGGGCTGCCCGCACAGCTCGACATCGCCATGGAAGCTCTTAAGGAGACCAGCAATTGATCGACATCGACCGGGCGGTTCTCCTCGTCGTCGACGTCCAGAACGGATTCGTCAACGAACACTCCGCACATGTGCTGCCCGTTATCGCGGATCTCGCCGGCCGCTGGGCCGCTGCAGGCCGCCCGACGGTATTCACGCGGTACTGGAACTACGAAGGAAGCCCATGGGAGCGACTTATCGGATGGCGTGCGCTTTACGGGCCACCCGAAACCGATCTGGCACCGGAGCTTCTCGACGCTGCTGCCAGGGAGAACGTTCACATTCTGGATAAGAAGGTCTACACAGCGCTGACACCGGAAGGGCTGGCACTGCTGAAGGAGCTCGGAGCAACCGATGTCGTGATCTGCGGGATCGCAACGGACGCTTGCGTGTTGAAGACGACACTCGACGCATTCGAGCATGGACTCACACCCTGGGTCCTCCGAGACGCTGTTGCTTCCAACGCAACTCGACACAGGGCAGCCGAAATCCACGAGTCTGCACTCCTGCTGATATCGCGGCTGGTAGGCGCGGGGCAGATTGTCGACTCGAAAGATGTCCCGATCGAAACGGCGTGTCGCGACGCGCATCCCAACGAAAACCGATAGATCTATCTCCATGGGTAGACCAGTTACGCTTCCACCGGCCAAACCCGTCGGACTGAAACTGTCCCTCGAGGTAATCGAGGCGATCGACGCCGCCGTCGAGGATTGCGGGCTGAGTCGGCGCGCAATCTACGAAATCGCGCTGCGACAGCTGCTCGGTCTGGCTCCCTACCCCGGCGCTCCCCGCGAAGGTGATCCCCCGGGACAGCTTTCGTTGGCTAGCTAACACCCACTAGCGGTGTGAAACGTGTTGGGAGCACACGCTTCCCAACACGAGGATGCAACGCGTACAAACACGATCACGAAGGAGAGTTGCGATAGGAGATTGACGGCGGCCCACTGCGGCCTGCACTCAATACCTCTATAACGCGAGAAACCCCCGGCCTAGCCCGCCGGGGGTGGTGTCTCGCCTCAAAAGAGAGGCCGCGTCTTGCACGACAGGTCTCAGGATATCGCATGCCCACACACAGATGTGTGTGGACACACGTTCGTTATAGAACGAACTGCCCGCGCCTATCCTGATCAGCACAAACACCACTATTTGAACCCCCGGCGACGCCGTCCGAAGCGGCTCCGCGCGGACATTCTCCCGATTCAGATACCGCCACTGCGACTGGAACAACCGGAAGACCTCTATCGAGACGTGCCCGAGGTCTGGTGGTCCGGGGACCGCTGGGTCGCCCTGATGATGGCGCTCTACGACCTGCTCTACCCCGAGCTGCGCGCGACCCTGCGGGCGCCGTCGGTCAAACGCTCGACGTTCCTGGCTTGGGCGAAGGCGGAGGCGGGCGTAGCTGACCACGCCACCGGTCGCGACTGCCGCCCGACCCTGCGATACCTCTCCGGCAAGGTCGGGCGCGGCCGACGCACCATCCAGCGCTGCCGCGAGCTGGCCGGCCTGCTCGACGGTCGGCAGCAGGTCTTCCGGGGCCGCCAGCGCACCCTCGTCGAGCGCCTCGAGTCCCACGAACGGCGCGACCGAGGCCGAGGCTGGGCGTCCATCGCCGCCCTCATCCCCAGCCCCGCCTACGCACACCTTGTGGATAACTCAGTGCTCGCCGACTACATCACAAACAGTTTTGTCACCCCCCCAAGCCGAAGGCTTGGTTCCGGCGCGAGCTCTAGTACCAGCGTCGTTACTACCCACAAAGAGTCGACGACCAGACGCGCTTCGCGCGGCACCGACAAGAGGCGGGTCCGCCGGAAAGCGCGCGAGCGCGACCACAGAGCGGTCCTACTGGCCTCTCGCGTCCGCTCTGACGGGCGAATGCCGCTGTGGGCACGGGAAATACCACTACGAGCGCTAGAGCGCGTCCTGACCTCACGAGCCGTGCACGGGTGGCAACCCGATGACGTCTACGAGGCGGTCGACGCCATCCGGATCGCCGGAAAACGGCTGATCGGGCGACCGGACAACCCCATCGGATACCTGGTCTGGGTCCTGGACCACACCCCCGCCGACGAACCACCCGCGGCCCTGGCACGCGCGCAGGCCGCCGCCGAGGAGGTCGAGCGTCTCGAGACCCAGCGCCGCGACTGGGACGACCGGCGAGCTGCCGCGCAATCCCGGCCCGCCGCGCCGGACTCCTCCGCGCGCGCTGCCGCGAGGGCCGTCGTCGACCAGGCCGCGCGGCACGCGATCGGCACCAAAGCGACCGCACGCGCGGCCAGCGACGCCGCCCGACGCGAGGTTGCCCGCCTCGCCCGTGAGGTGCAGTAGGAGAACCTCCGCCTGTCATCGGATGCGAAACCTTCTGTGAGCAGGTGGTCGAACGGTAGAACTGGTGAGGCTCATTACTGATGGGCTCGAAGGAACATGGGCTGGCAACCTTGACTCACGGTTTGCATGAACACATACATGTAAGTTTTCATGCAGCTGAACCAGTGGTAATGCGCTCGCACACGCTCGCGGGTTGTCCTGCTCGCGAGACTGTCTCCCGCATAGCATGCGACATACATGCTTACGTGCGTGCAGCCCAATATGTGCTGATGAGCGGAGGATTCATGACGGCACAGTCAGACGACGGAATCGGTCGCGTGATCGCTATCGCCCTGCAGAAGGGCGGTGTCGGGAAGACGACCACGACGATCAACCTCGCGGCCGAGCTCGCGCGGCTGGACATGAGGGTCCTGGTGATCGACATCGACCAGCAGGCTCACAGCACCAGCGGACTCGGTATCACCGTCGGCCCAGACGACCCGACGGCCTTCGAGGTCCTCACCGATGAGCGCAACCAGCGGGTACCGCTGCTCGAGGCGATCCAAAAAACTGAATTCGGAGTCGACATAGTGCCCGCGGCACTGGCCCTGCGACAGCTGGAAAAGGGCGGTCTCGGGCCCGGGGGACAGCTGCGGCTGGCCAAGCAGCTCGATGACCTCACCGGGTACGACGTGATCTTCATCGACTGCCCGCCAGCCCTCGGCGCACTCACCGAGGCCGCGATGGCGGCCGCCGACGATGTTCTAGCCGTCCTGGAAGCCGGTCCCGACGAGGTAGACGCCCTGGTCCGACTCGGCTCAGCGGTAGCCGACGTACAGGAGGGTCTCAACGAGGCCCTCGAAATCCGATACGTGCTGCTCGCGGACTACGAGGGCAACACAAAGACCGCACAGAACGTCCGCGCGGGCCTGCTACAGGACTGGGGCGCCTGGTCCGCCGGCGGTGCCTACCTGGGCGAGATCCCGCACACCGTGCGCGTCCGCGAAGCCAAGGACAAGCGGGTTCCGATCGCGGTCCACGCCCCCACCTGCAGCGCAGCGGTGGCCTACCGCGACGCCGCGGTCCTCCTCGCGGAGAGGATCCGCGCGTGAACGCCGCCTCCACACCAGGTATCAACATGCCCTCCACCAGGCCGCAGTCCCGGGCCGAGCGCCGCGCAGAGGCAGAACGCATCCGCGCAGAGCAGGAGACAGCCGCGGCCGAAGCCCCCGATGTGGCCGAAGACGCCGTCGAACCCCTGCAGGCCCCGGAGCCGAAGCCGGTAACCACCGCAGCCCGGCCGCCGCGCCCGAAAGGGAAGGACAACAACACCGTGCCTACACCACCCGCACCGACCGTCAACCTGCCGATGAAGGCCCGCACCAGCAAACGCCCCTTCGCTACCCAGGTCCAGGCGAGCACCCTCGGTCGCCTGGAATGGGCCAGGCGACAGGGCGCGATCCTCACCGACACAGTCGACGCCGCGATCAACAGCTACCTCGACGCCGCCGGCGTACCTCAGGCCGACGAGAGCGGCGACATCATCGAGTAAGCCCCCGGCGACAACTACATACGGCGCAAGTCCAAGACCGGCCCGGCAGGCCTCACCTGCCGGGCCGGTCTTCGTCGATACGCCTCGCGTCAATCGGCGCGACGGGGTGCACGAACGGATGTTGCCAAAGAATCAAATCGTTTTGTTTCGTTAAAACGTATTAGAAAAACGATTTGAAAACGTATCATAATTGACGAATTAGGCGTAGAATCGAGGAATGACCGATCAACCCGAGACCTCGCCCGGCGCCGCGATCACGGCCGCCGCGCCGCGGCTGTGCCAGTTCCCCACCGCCTACGACCCCGAAGCCGCCGAAGCGGCGGCCGACCCGTGGGTCGTGTGCGGTCGCCCGCTCGATGACGTCGCGCCGCGACCGGGCCGCAAACCCGAGTACTGCGGGGAGAACCGCATCGACCCGGACGGGCATCAGCGCCGTCACGACCGCGCCGGGGCTTTCACTCGCAAGCGCGAGCTGGAACGCGCCGCGCTCGGCAAGGCCGCGCCGGTGCAGCGCGATAGGCCCACCCCCCGGCCGGTGACCTCGGCGCGCGCGTCGCTGGCCGACCTGCTGGCACAGCTCGAGATGGTCGCCGCCGGACACCGTGAGCAGATGGGCGGGCTGCTGGACCGGGTCGTCGACGTGGTCGGGGCCGCTGGGGATCCCGACGCCGCCGTCGCCGAAGTCACCTCGATGCGCCGCGAGGCCCAAGCAGAAGTCGAGGCCGCGCAGGCGCGTGCCGACGAGGCAGAGGCCGACGCCAACGTCGCGCGTCGACAGCGTGACCGCGCCGTCGAAGACAAGGAGCTCGCCGACGGCGTTGCCGAGGACGCGCTCGCCGAGCGGGACCACACACTGGCAGAGGCCGAACGCAGCATCGACGCCATCCGCGCCGAAGCTGTGACCGAGGTCGAGGAGATCCGCGCCCAGGCCCAGGCCGAGATCGAGAAGATCCGTCAGGCGGAGACCGCCCGCGTCGAGGCCGCCGAAGCGCGCGCCACCGCTGCTCAGGCCGACGCTCGCGCCGCCGAGGAACGCGCGGCCGCCGCCGAGACCGCCGCCGAGCAGGCTCGGCGCGACGCGGCCGAGCAGGTCGACACCCTCACCCGCGACCATGCCGCCCGCGTCGAACGCGTCACCACCGACGCAGGCGCCCAGGTAGCCGCCGCTGCCGCCGCCCAGCAGCGCGCCGAGTCCGCCGCCACGGCCGCCGACACCCGCGCGGCCGAAGCCCGTACCGAGCTTGCCCAGGTCAAGACCGATCTGTCAGCGGCGCGCGAGCAAGCGCGCGAGGATGCCACTGCCGCCCGCGAGGAAATCGCCGGACTGCGCCGCGAACTCACCGACGTTCGGGCTGAGGCCCGCGCCGAACGTGAGCAGCAGCGCGCCGACCACGCCGCCGAGATCGCCCGCGTACAGCAGGCCGGTGAGGCCGGCGCCGAGGCGCTGCAACGCGCACTCACCGCCGCCGAGAACACCATCACCCGACTCGAAACCCAGATCGCCACCAAGAAGGAGACCCGCTGATGTTCCGACGCCAGAAAGCCGCCGAGGTCGATCCGCTGCTGCACGCACCACTGCCTGACCGGATCGAGGCCGCGCACTCGCGCCTGGCCCACCAGGACGACCCTGCGTTGATCGCCGCCCTGTCCGAGCGTGAGCTCCGCGACGAACGCGCGGCCGCGGAGCTGGTGCGCGATCACCAGCGCTCGGAGTCGATCGCGGGGGTGAAGTCCGCGCAGACCATCTCCGGTGAGGTCCGCCGCGCGCAGGAAGAACTGGTGCGCGCCGAGGCGGCCGACCTGGTCGTCGCGCGCCGTGCGATCGCTGAACGGCTGCGGTCGAGCTCGGCCACCTTCGACATCGCGCGCCTGCACAAGCAGAAGACAATGGCCGCGCGCGGACTGACCGGTGTGGTCATCGCGTCGATGCTGTGGTCGGCGGTCAACGTCCAGCAGAACATCGCGCCCGGTGGACCGTCGGACCCGCTGTACTGGGCCAGCTACGCCCTCGAAGCCACCATCTCCATCGTGCTCGTGGTGATCATGATCAACGGCGCCGCAGTATCGCGGTGGGGCGTCACCGAGGGCGACGACCGCATCCGACGTTTCGAGATCGGGCTGCTGGCGGGCAGCATCGGCCTCAACGTCTACCCCTACCTGTCGCCGCTGGACCCTCGCGGCGCGGCCGTGCACGCCGTGGCACCGGTGATGGTCGGTGTTGCGTTGTTCCTGCACCCGGTGATCCAGCGTCGCTACGGTCTGGCCATCGACCGGGCCAAGGTCGCCGCCGACGCCGAAGGTGACGACATCACCGCGCGCCTCGATGCCCTCACTGCCACCGCCTCCCGTACCGCACCGACTGTTCCCGCGGCCGCTCCCAAAGCGCCGGCGGCGGACACGGACGCGGTGATCGCCGAGTTCGAAGCCGAGCTGCGCGCGAGCGAGGACGCTCCCGCAACCGAGCAGCTGCCGCGCGCGACCGAGGCGCATGAGGACACCGACCGCGCACCGATCGCGCGCGAACCCCTCGCGCGCGAGGATGTCGATCGCGCGCCGATCGCGCGCGACGACTACGACGTTCCGCGCGCGACGGCGGAGACGATCGACCCGATCGCGCGCGAGCACCACACAGAATCTGTGGTCGCTGCGGACCCGCGCGCGACCACCGATCGCGGCGAGGTCGCGCACGAGCAGGAACCGAGCGCCGACACCGACCGCGCACCGATCGCCGCGCACACCCCGGCCGAGCTGGACACCGATCACGCGTCGATCGCCGCGCACACCGACGACGAGACTGCCGGTGCGGCGGACTCGCGCGCGGAGGACACTCGCGTCGATGAGGCTGTCGCGCGCGAACCGGAGCCCGTCGATCGCGCGCGGTCCGCACCGATCGCGCTCGTTTCGATCGCGCGCGAGGATGCCGATCGCGCGCGGACGTCGCGCACCGATCGCGCGCGGGATGTGTCGACCACGGGTGCGCTCGCGCGCGCGGCCGAGCCCGCACCGATCGCGCGCGAGATCTCGCCGCGCGCGGCCGAGCACGGTCCGTTCGATCACGAACTGTCGCGCGCGGAGGCAGGTCGGTTCGCGCGCGCGGTGTCCGAGCGCGGGCTGAGCAAACAGCCGGTGTCGATGCTGACCGAGATCTACCTGCTCGCCTCGCAGGGGCACAAGGGCAACGCGATCGGCACCCAGGTCGGTCTGGCGCACTCCACGGTCGGGCGCGCCCTCACGCGCGTGGAACAGGTCGTGGGTCCCCGCTCGATCTGATCTCTCACCCCCCATATAGAGACAGGACCCTGGCGGCGCATATCCGCCAGGGTCCTGTCGTGTCCGGACACTACTGCATCGTCTGCGGCGTCTCGTGCTGGGCCAATTGCGCGTGGATCTCGGCCGGGCGCTGCGACGCGGCCCGTCGATCACGGCCTGACTCGCGACGCAGCGCCTCGTCGAATGCGCGTCCCCGGCGTCCTTCGCGAGCGTTGCCACACGCCGAGCGTGCATCCCATCCATGTCGCTAACGGGTGTCCGCCGGACTCTGCCGCCCCGAAAATTCGGGCGGTGAGGTCGGCGTTGCTCTCGTTCTATGAGCGCTGACGTTCCGGTACGGTTGTGGACGGAAGTACAGGTAGCGAGCTAGTATTTAGGTGACCTAAGATCGGTCACCCCACCCGTCCGGGTGGTCGCTGCGCTGGGCTGTAAGGGAGGCTGCGATGGCAGGGGAGTCGCCGAATCGGCGGGCAGGGGTGCGCCGCCAGCGGCAGGCGAACGTGCCCGGAGGGCGACCGCACAAGCACATCGTGAAGCTCTCGGATGCCGAGCACGAAGACCTCACGCGCCGTGCTGTCGAGGCGGGTGTGTCGGTGCCGCGACTTCTGGTGGTGTCGGCGCAGGACTCGGGCAAGGTCGAGGCCGGCCGCGCGTTCGCGGCGATGCGGCTGCTCGAGTTGGACGATCAGATCCGGCGGATCGGTGCGAACGTCAACCAGCAGACTCGGCATATGCACCAGGTGAGTGGGGAGCTCGCGCCGGATCTGGTGGCCGCGCACCTCGACGCGTTGCACGCGGTGGTGCGTGCGTGCTTGAGCGTGGACGCGACCGCGCGGTGGGTGATGGGCAAGGCTCCGGCGGTGACCGAGAAATCGGTGAGCGTGGAGCAGGACTTGGCAGTGAGCGAGGAGTGGGCGACCGCGGTCGACGGCGAAGGGTGAGCAGCCGATGATGCCGAACGTGGTCAAGGGCTCGGACATGGGCGGGCTGCTGCGCTACCTCGCGGGCCCGGGTCGGGCCAACGAGCACACGAACCCGACTGTGGTCGCGGGCGACATCGTGACCATGGCCGTGTACGGCGGCCGGATCGACGTCTCGCGCGCGACCGAGCTGGCGAAACTGCTCGACTCACCGCGGCAAACGGTGCTGCGGGGGGAGCCGGTGTTGGTCACCAACTACCGCGAAGCGCGCGCGAAGATCGCCGAGGGCGTGCCGCGCAAGGAAGCGTTCGAGGCGGCGACGCGCGATCAGAATGTCTGGCACTGCAGCTTGGCGTTGGACCCGAAGGAGGGTCAGCTCGACACCGCGAAGTGGGGCGAGATCGCGCGCCGGTTCATGGAGGAGATGGACTTCGTCGACCGCACCGACGGCGCCCCGGACGTTCGGTGGACCGCGATCCATCACGGGCTGACCAAGAACAAGGGCGACCACATCCACATCGCGATGGCGGTAGTTCGTCCGGACGGATCGTTGGCCGATGTGCGCCGCGACCATCCGCGCTCGCAGGCCGCGACCGCGACGATCGAGCGCGAGTTCGGGTTGAAGGTTCTCGCCTCGCGCGAGGACCGTGCCACCGAGCAGGCGACTCGACCGGACGAGCGCGGCCGCGCCGAACGAGTCGGCGCGCCGGAGACCGACCGCGAAGCGCTGCACCGCCGGGTGCGCGCGGTCGCGACGGCGACCGACAACGAAGCGGAGTTCGTCCGCGAACTGCGTGGGGCCGGGATGGTGTTGCGGCCGCGGTTCGCGAAGGGCGGCACCGACGAGGTCGTCGGGTACGCGATCCGGATGCCCGCGCAGAAGAACCAGAAGACCGGCTCGTGGGAGAAGGCGATCTGGTACGGCGGTGGTCAGCTCGCCAAGGATCTCACTCTGAACTCGCTGCGCGGGTGGACCGGATGGGACGCCTCCGAGGACGCGCGCACGGCGGCGGTCGCGGAGTGGTCGCGGCCGCCGACCACACGCACCGGTCGCGCGATCGGGCCGAACGTGATGAGCGAGCAGGACGCGATCCGGCAGCTCGGCCGGTGGAGCCAGTACATGAGCACCATCCCGGCCAGCGATCGTGATGCGTGGGCGAAAGCCGCGTCGCAGACCGCCGGCCTTTTCGCCGCGGCGAGTGTGCGCACCGAAACCAAGCCCGGCCCGCTGGACTCGGTCTCGCGCCAGCTCGCCCGCGCCGGACAGCTGCCCGCGCACCAGCGACGCCCCCAGCAGGTGCACGGCCAGGGAGTGCGGGCGGTCGCGCGGATGCTGTGGTCGATGCAGTCCGACGCGGCGAGCAAAGTCGCACTCGCTGTCGCGTTGACCGAGTGCCTGCTCGCGATCATGGACATGCTCGCCGAACGTGACCGCGCCCAGGCCGCGAAGATGCTCGCCTCGCACGCGCACCGGTCTCTGACCCAGGTCCACATGCGCGCGGCCGGGACCGACCCGACGCGCCGGACCGTACCTGTCACCGAGGTCGGGTCACCACCATGGGCGGCCGCCCGGCGCTCGCTCGCGGTCATCAACCGCGAAGACCGCCAGACCGTCGAGGGCGAGGTCTCGACGTCGACCCAGGGTTGGCACGCCAAGCGGATCGCGTTCCAGGGCCGCCCTGGCACGCTCCAGGTCGACGAGCACGGTCACGTTCTCAGCGATCAGCCGTGGAAGGCGAGCAAGGTCGCGCGTGCCGCGGGCCCGTTGACACCACCGGCCGGGGCGAAGAAGCCCGGCAAGTCGACGCCCGGCGCGGCGAAGTCGACCCCGCCCGCGAAGGGCCCGTATCCGGGGTACAACCCGTACAAGCCCGGACCTGATCGCGGAAAGGGTCCCGAGCGGTGACGATCGTGGGGAGACCACAGTGAGCAGTAGCAAGCGTGGTGCCCCCAGGATCGGGGTGCGACGGGTCCGGCCGGCACGGGCGTTCTACACCGACATGGACGACGAACTGCGCGTGGCGGTGCAGGCGCGGGCGCTCGCGCGTCTGGCGTTCGGGTCGTTTCAGGCGTCGTGGATGCCGGATGAGGTCTTGGCCCAGGAGTTGGCCGAGCGGGCGATGGAAGTCGGCCTGTTGGTCCGCGAGCTCGAGACACTACAACTTGATCAGCCCGCGACCCGCCGGGCCGAGATCGACAACGCGGCCGCGATCCGGGTCGCGGGTTTGGTTGAAGCCGCACAGCAGGCCCGCACCGAGGTCACCGATCTGGCCCGGCTGCACGGGCAGCAGGTCCTCGGCCGGGACCGGTTGGCCGCCGAGCTGGAGGCGACCCCGATTCTCAGGCGGGGTGCGCGTGGGGATCTGCGGGAGCGGATCGAGCTGGCCGATGCCACGCTCGCCGAGATCGGTGCGCAGCTCGAGATCGCGCGCGCGGCGGCGGATTCGGCGGGTCAGTTCACCGGAGTCCGGCCGGATCAGTGGGCAGCAGCGCTGTCCGCGGCCGACCCGTGGCATTGCCGGGCCCGGCTGCGTTCGGCCCAGGAATCCGAGGAACGCCAGATCTTGCAGAGCCTGGGATATCTGGTGCACCTGCAACGTGAGCTTGCCCAGTGCCAGGTCGAACGTCGCCGTCGAGATCAGCTCGTCGAGACTCAACGGCTCCTCGACGAGCGGAAACAACAGGCGAAGGCGGCCGAACTGGCCCGTCTGGAGCGGTCACCACGGTGGTGGTTCCGTCCGTAGAGGTACTGCCGCGCCCGCTGCGCGAGCTTGCCTCCTGAGAAGTGTGTGGCAAGCCTGCGGAGCAGGCGCGGCAGCCCTGTTCTAGATGTCGAGGTCGTACCCGCGGTCACGGGTGGGCTCGTAGGGCAGCTGTTGGTATCTGGTCGGTTCGTGTCGTGTCGGTGTCTGATCGAGGATGCCGGTAGCGCGGATCGCGGCCTCAGGTCCGTCGAGGTGGTTGCGTGCCTGGTTTTCACGGTCTCGATCGAGGTCGGGCAAATCGCTGCGGCGCCGGTGCTCGGTGACCACCGCCCGCAGTTGGCTACGCAGTTCCTCGGTGATCTGCCCGCGGCGGTAACGGTGCTCGGCGCGGGACTGGTCGTGGTGGTGGGCGGAGTCGAGTTCGGCGGTGCGGCCCTCGACGTCATCGGCTGCGTCGAGGATCTGCTGCCAGCGTCGTTCTGCGACACCGTCTCTAGCGGCCGCGTCGTGGATCGCGCGGGCGCGCTCGCGGTATTCGCGGTGCGCGGTCTCGCTGTCGCGCAGCTCGTCTTGCTTGGCTTTGATCTCGGCGTCGCGTTGACGGCGACCCCACCATGGGGTCTCGCGGGTGCGGATCTGGTGGATCTGCTGGGTGATCTCGGTGATCCGGTTCTCGGTGGCTTGTCGTTCGTCGGCGAAAGCGGCGAGTTCGGCGTGGGCGCGGCGGACTCGGTCGGCGTCGGCGTCGAGGCGGGCGTGGGCGGCGGTGACCTTGCCGACGCGGTCGTCGTCGAGGGCGTCGAGCATGGCAGGTACGCCCGCGTGCTGGTCGTGGCGGAGTCTGGAGCGCAACCTCGCCAGCTCGCCACCCAGGGCCGCATCGCTCAGACGGCGGAGCCGGTCGTGCTCGATGATCTGGATCTGCCGCTCCAGCGAGGTGTCGTCGACGGTGGCGGGGGCGAGCTCGTCGAGGTCGCCGGCTAGGCGCCAGCGCAGCGCGGCCGCGGGCTGCTCGGCCGGGAGCGGGCGGGCGGCAGTCGCGGCGCGGGCGGCGTCAGCGATGGCGCGGCCTCCGTCTTCGGCGCGGGAGAGCTCGGCGGCGAGCAGCGGCCAGACCGGGTCTTCGGTCAACCCGTTCACGTCGAGTTCGTCGGCGAGGCCTGTCCAGCGGCGGATGTCGGCGTCGGTATCGCCGAGCCGGTTGGTCACGTGCTCGTCGAGGGTGCGCTGTATGTCGCGTTCGGCGTTGGCAGGCACAGTAGGGCCGGTGGGTCGGCGGTCGCTGTCGGGCACGCTGTGAGCCGCGCGCCAGGTCGCCAATGGTCCGAGTAGATCCGGGTGGGCGGTCAAGGGCTGTGCCCACAGCGGGATCTGGTCGGTGCTGGTGTTGGTCCAAGTGCGGGCGAGGTCTGTGACCTGGGTTCGCAACTCGTGGATTTGGGTGACGCGTGCGGCGAGGTGCGGCCCGAACTCGGTGTGCTGGCGCAGCTGTGCGGGAACACCAGGCAGCCAGCCCAGTGGTCCCTTCTCGTAGAAGCCGATTCCGCGTCCGGAGTGGTAGCCGCTGGGGTCGATGCGCCAGTCCAGTACCGCGGCCGGGTCGGCGGCGGTGTCGAGCTCGCGCCCGCCGATCGCGGTGGTCAACGCCTGTACGGGGTCGTCGCCGTTGAGGGCGAGGGTGACCAGGTGCTGGCGCAGCACCGGATAGGCCGCCGCACCGGTCAGACCGGGCAGCAGTTGCTCGGCGGCGGTGTCGAGGGCGGCGAGTTGTTCGGCGCCGTAGTGGGTTTCGGCGGCGACGCCGAGTGCGTCGAGATAGGAGTCGACTGCACCGGCGAGCTGGTGGCGCGGGTCGTGGGCCTGGGCTTGGGCGGTCGCGGCCGAGACCTGCACACCGTCGCGGTCGAGCACACGGGTCAGCACATCCAGAGCGGTCGGTGGCCGCACCGATTCGAACTCGTGAAGGTTGGGTTCGGTGCCCTCGTGGGTGGAGAGCCAGATCTGGTTGCTGTCGCGCCCGCGGGTCAACGCCACGTAGAGCTGGGGTCGGGTTTCGCGGCCGGTCAGCACGGTGTGGCAGGTATCGACAGTCATGCCTTGGGCGGAGTCGATAGTGGTCGCGTAGCCGAGCTGGGTATGGGCGGCGACGTAGTCGGCAGGCAGGGTGACCCGACGTCCGGAGCCGATGTGGGCGGCGGTGATCCGACCGTCCTCATGAACCTTCTGCGCCACCCATCGGGCCCCGTTGCGCACGTAATCGGTCTTCGAGATCCGCAACCGACGGTTGTTGAGGCGGGTGCAGATGATGTCACCGGCCGAGGCCGAGAGCCCATCAGAGAGAGCGACTTCGGCGCCGATCTCGGTGTCGGCGCGGGCGAGTCGGTCGGCGCGGGCGCGGGCGTTCAGGTCGGTCACCAGGTCCCGGGTGGGAGCGAGCAGTGCGGAGTCGCGGCCTGCGTCGATGTCGGCGGACCACGCCAGGTACGCCTGCTCGACGACGGCGTCGAGGCTGCCGATCCGGATGCGATCGTGGTCGGTGTAGTAGGCGAGCCCGGCGGGGTCGCCTTCGCGCACAGCCAGACTCGCGGCACGCTCACCGAGGTCAGCGAACCGCATCACGGTGGACAGGTTCGCCGATCCTGCGTGGGCGACGATGTCGCGGATGACGCCACCGGCCGCGACGGCGGAGAGTTGGCGGTGGTCACCGATCGCGCGGATGCTTGCACCCCGATCCAGCAGCCACGACACCGCCGAGTCGAGTTTGAGGGTGGCGGCTTTGGCGGCCTCGTCGAGAATCACCAGCGTCTGCGGGCCGACCTCGGTGAGCCAGGTCGGTGGTTCGGTGAGGTCGCCGGCGTCGAGGCGGTGGGCGAGGCTGACGAGCAGGTCGACGGTCGAGGCCGGGGTGTCGATCTCGCGGGCCAGGATCTCAGCGGCCGTCGCGGTCGGTGCCAGCCCGATCACGGTGCCGCCCTGGGCGGTCCAGGCATCGGCCAGGACCCGCATCGAGGTCGTCTTACCCGTCCCGGCCGGGGCGAGACCGACCTGCAGACGAGCACCACTGGTAGCGAAGGTGCGCACCATCGCGGCTTGGCCGCTGTTGAGGGCGAATCCGCCGTTGTTGGCGGCGTATTCGATGATCGCGGCGTCGACGTCAGCCACGGTGATGCGGTGCCCGTCGTGGCGCAACCCTGCGTCGACCAGGCGCGCTTCGGCGGCGATGATCTGCGGCGAGGTGTAGAGGGTGGAGCGGGCGGTGGTGTAGACGCTGGTCCCGTCACTGCGCGACAGTTCGTCGACTTGCGGGGCAAGGTCGTGAACTCCACGCGGGATCGAGACCGGCTCGGCGAGTGCGGTATCGGTGACTTGGGCGACCACGGTGGCCCACTGATCGGGGGCGACACGTCCACGGACCTGGCGCTCGACTTCGGCGCGGATGTGGTGGTGCTGCCAGGTCGCCCGGGTCTGCGACACCACCTCCACCGACCGGACCGCAGTACGACCGATCCAGTCGTCGGTGATCTGTTCGCGGTCGGGGAGCTGCTGGGACAGGGCGGTGTGGACCATCTGCTCGACGGCGGCCTCGCTGCCCAAGATCGCGACCGCGTCAGCCCGCCAGGTCGCGCGCTGCTCGGCGTTGCTACGCGCGGCATGCTTGCTCGCGCGGGTCGACAACGTCGCCTGCTGAGACAGACTGACCAGCTCCAGCGCGGTCGGTTCTCGACCGTGGTCGGCTTGGAACTTCGCCGAGAGTTTCGCGGTGGCGACGCGGACCGCGCGGCCGCGCTTGGACCACTCGCGGGCGAGCTCGGCATCGACACCGACAACCTCACGGACCGGGCGTTTGTCGACGACTTCACCGCGGTCGGCGAAGACGAGTCCGAGGCTGGTCTCGAGGTGGGCTTCCATGCGGGTGTTGTACATCTCCGAGCAGGTGACGTTGTAGCGGTAGATCATCCGCCCGTCGATCGCACCCCACTTCCCATCGGCGCGGAGAACGTTGTTGGAGACGACGAGGTGGGTGTGTAGATCCGGGTCACCGGCGCGGGAATCGCGGTGGTCGAAGCCGGTGGCGATCAGGCCGGCGACTTCGACCTGGCGCACGCTGTGGCGCCCGACCCGGGTGTAGAGAACTTCGGATTCGATGTAGGAGATGACGTCCCGAATGGCCGCGTGGTGGGCGGTTTCGATCTGCTCGGCGACCTCCCGCGAGGCCACTGCCCACAGCGTCGACACCGACTTCACCGGGGAGAAAGTGAGGTCGAAACCAGCGACCGCGGTCTTGGACGGACGTGAAGCGCGGGCGATCCAACCGGACAGCTCCCGCGAGTTCAGCGGTGCCCGGCCGACATCGTCGGTGAACATCCTCAGCGCGACCTCGGTGCGGACGCGACGGCGTTCCTCGGCTGGGACCGCCGCGCGAGGATCGCGGCCGTGCATGGTGTTCCAGTCGGTGAGTGCCTTGGCGCATTCGTGGCGGTAGCTGCCCGGCGCGGTCGTGAACGTGCTGTAGGGGCGACCGAGCTGAGCTTTCTTGAGCGCGTACCGGATCGCGTCTTTGCTCTTCGCGCCGAGCGCGACCTGCTCGGTGATCGCGGCGTCGATGATCTGATCCGCGTTGGGGTGCAAGCCTTCACCGAGCAGGGCGCGCATCTGGGCTTCGGTGACCCGGTCGCCTTCGTCGATGCCGAGTGCGGCCAGTCCGGCGCCGAGCCACACACCCGGCGACTCGCCCTTTTCGGAGTAGTAGTCGTCTATCCCGGTGGTGCCGCGTTCGTTCGCGTCGTGGGTGGCGATCACGCGCGTGTAGTACTCGTAGCCCTCGCCCGCGGACAGCTTCGCCAGTGACATCACCCCACCTACGGTAAGCACACTTGCGACCGGTGGGGCCGACCTCGGACAGGGTGTGTGAGACAGCTGGATCACATCGCGGCACGCCCGAAATCCTCAGCGCAGGGCGGTGACTCAGTTGGGACGGAGCCGCCTCAGTTTCCGCGACGACGCTGGCTTCTTCCACTTGAGGTACACCAGACCATCGGATTCGAGGCCACCTCGGTTGAATCCAAACAACACCCGAAAGGTGCCTTGGCCTGCGGCGTCGTATTGCAGGTAGTCCAGCCCATCCCCGTCAGCACCCATGACTGCTGCATGGGAACTGCCGTCGGCGTCGAACGTACCGACCATCTTGAATTGTTCGTCGTCCACGATGTAGAGCAGCTCGGTGATTGTGAGATCGATCCGCGTGCTCGGCGGAGCGATCTCTGGGTACATATGCCCAGCATTGTCCACCTGAGATCTGATGTCGGAGAGAAGGTGCTCCGAGATTTCTTGCTTCACCGTGAGCACTGGCGTGGTCAAGACGTCGTCGGGATCCTCTCCGACGAGAACCGCCATCATGTCTCGAACTCGGCGCCCTGCCTGATCCAGCTCGACGACCGTGATTTCCCGGACGTCGGTTGTCGGATCCTCGAACTCATCGATTGTGGTGAATTCGATGCGGCGTAGCCGTGTGTCCAGAAGTGGCGCGAACTCGGTGAGAGCCTTGAGAGATCGACTGTCCTCCAGATCTGTCCGCATTACCGCAACGAGGGCCTTTCCAACCCGACCGGAGGCCTCGAACGACCGGATGAATTTCTGAACTTCCGGAACCTTCGCCTTGACCCGTTGCAGGATTTCGAGGTAGCGCGGCGCGTCGTACACGTGATCGGTCTTCTCGCCGTTGCACGGGCTATGGCAGATCGGAGCGAGATTGTGGAGTGCGTCAACGTCGAAGCCGGGCACTGCATCGACGCCTAGCAACTGCTCAACGCGCTGGTTTCGCTCTGCCTCCGTCAGCGATCGCGGGATGACGTGGTCGATATCCACATCGCCGAAATCGCGCTTGGTCTTGCACCAGTAGCACCGCTCGTTCCATACCTGGAGAAGCGCGAGGCGAAGAAGCGCATTCCACTCGGTATCTCCTGAGCGGTACCGCATCGCAGTCGTCGGGGTGGCCACACGCTGGACGGTACGCGGCACCAACAGGCGCACACAGAGAATCCGCCGTTATTAAGAAGTTACCGACGGAGCATGAGGTGTGAACGTTTTTGTAGTGCTGTTTGAGTGCTGGTGCTCACGTGGTTTGTGAGTGAGGGATACGGTGGGCGCGTTTCGGTTGGTGCGAGGGGTGGAGGTGGTGGCGATGGTTGGGCGCTATCGGTGTGACCGGTGTTCGGTCGGCTGGCACGACAGTCCGTCATGCCCGAATTCGCCGGGCGCGCGGTTCGCGCCGACCCTGGGCGAGGTGCAGCGTCAGGTCCACGCGCTCAACCGTGTCGGCAGCCCAGCTGATCGCGACCGACACCGACGCCTGTCCGGGCCACTGCCGGAGATCCCACCACCGATCGGGTTTCGGTGGTGGTGGATCCCGGTCGGGCTCGTGGTGTTCGTGGCGCTGGTGATCCTGATCTAGTCAGGCGCGCCGGGCGCCCCTACTTGTAGTTGATGCTGGTGATTCGGTAGCGGCCGTCGGCGACCTCACGGGTGCGGATGACGTAGGCGATCTTCTCGACCGTGGTGTCGTCGGGCCACTGCTGGCGCAGGGCCACGTCCCACACCGAAGTGTCGGTGGCGGAGCCGCGGGTGATGTGCACGCAGTAGCGCACCCCCTGGGGCAATCCGGCGATGCCGGTGGCGAGCGCGGCCTCGTTGCCGACGTGAGCGTCGTCGGTGACGAAGCTGCGGGCTTTGACCGCGCTGCGATCGACGTAGTAGCTGTACTCGAATCCGAGGATGGCGCCCTGCGGTGTCGAGGTGTCGCCGTGCTCGGCGCTGATCGTGACCGATGTGCTGCGGAAGGTCTCGCACCCGGCCAGCCCGTGGGCGGGCAGCGTCGCGGCGACCGATGCCGATGCCGTGGTTGGTGATCCGGACGCGGACACCTGCGCGGGGGTGGCGGCGTCGCCGTCGTCGACGGCGGTGGCGATACCACCGACCACCGCGACCAGCGCCACCGCGGCGAGGACACCACCGACGGCGGCCACCACCTTGGACTTGCCCCGCCCGGCTTCGTCGTAGCGTTCGTCGTCGTAGTTGCGGCGCGGACGTTTCGCGATCTTGCCGCCACCGCCGTAGTCGGTGAGCCTGGGCACCGTCGGGGTGGGCACGTGGTCGCCGCTCTGCTCGGTCGCGGTCTCGGTGGCCCAGTTGTTCCAGTCGACCTCATCGTCGCGCACGGGCGTGGCGTCGGTGGCGGGCTCGCTGTTCCAGTCGTTCCAGTCGCCGCTGAACCCGTCGTCGTCGCCGACCAGGTCGACGTCGTCGGCAGCGCCCTGCTCGGGTGGGGCAGGCGTCGGGTAGTCCGGCTCGAATTCCTCGCCGTCGTCGTAGATCTCCGGGTCGGGCGGTGGCCAGGTCTCGGGGTTGGTCCCGATCGTCTGCGGCTCGGCCTCGCGGCGTCGTCGTCGCGGGCGCTTGTCCTGCGCAGCTCCGCCCGCCGGCGGAGCCGCAGTGGTCTCGGGCGCGGTGAAGTAGGCGCCGAACGGGTTCTCGGTCGATGACATCGCTCCCCCTCTCGTAGGTCGCGCCCGGGTACCCCTGCGCCCCGAGCGCGGGAATCCTAGTGAAATCCGCGATTTTGTGTGGACACCGCTGGCGCTGGTCAGCGAAAGATGTCGGTGGGCGGGTCTACCCTGCGGCGATGAGCAGATTTGACGATGCGCTGACCGCTCAGGTGAGGTCGTCGAGGGCGGTCACGATCAGTTGGCGGGCCTCGCGGCCGTAGACCGCGGACCGTTTCAGCTCCTCGAACATCCGCGCGTAGAGGCCGATCTCGGCGGGTTGGTTCACCTGGATGCTGGCGGTCGGGGTTTCCAACGCGACCAGGTCGTCGTCGAAGATCCAGAACCCGGCGCTACCGACGCCACCGCGTTCGCGCATCATCGGGATGATGCCGAGCGAAACCTGCGGCAGCGCCATCACTTCGAGTAGGCGGCCGAGTTGGCCGGCCTGCACTTCGGCCGAGCCGAAGAACGTCCGCAGCGCCTGTTCCTCAAGGACGATGACGAACCGGCGCCCGCCGCGCTGCACGATCCGTTGCCGCTGCATCCGAACCGCGACCGCGTCCTCGACATCGTTCGGGGTGCCGAGAAACCGGATCCAGAACCGCACCATCGCCCTCGCGTACTCCGGCGTCTGGAACAACCCCGGTACGACGTTGTGCTCATAGATGCGGAACACCTTGGTCGCCTCGTAGCGCTGCGGAGTGTGCGCACCGAGGACCCGCTTCATTCCGGCCCGGGATTCGCGCCGGTGCTCGGTGTAGGCGGAATCGACCGCGTGCAGCGTGGCGACCAGGTCGGGTTCCTGCTCGGGTGCATCAGCCAGTCGACACCAGTCGGCGATGTCGCGCACGGTCGGCAGCTGACGGGCGTTCTCGATCTTCGACACCCGCGTGAAGTGCTGCCCGGTGGCATCGGCGAAGGCCCGCATGGTCAGACCGGCACCGTTGCGTATCTCGCGCAGTCGTCGACCGAGTGCCCGGCGCCCGTCCTGAGCGGAGCTAGACGGGTTGGTAGTCACGGTGGCGGATCGCCCACTGCCACACCGTCTCGAACGCCGTGCGGCACAACTCGATGTCTGAAGGGTCGCGCGAGATGACCTTGTCCACGCCCAGGCCGTCGCCGGAGTAGTGCAGGAAGATCACCAACTGCTCGTCGAGCAGGTAGAAGTCGTTGCCCGGGATCGCGACCGAGTCCAACCGTCGCCGCGGTACCCACCGAATGTCTTCGCCCGCATTGACCATCGGCGCAGCGATCGAGTGCGACCAGCGTTGGTAGGCCGAGAGCGGTTCGGACACGACCCGGGCCCGGCGCACCGTGCGCCCGGCCGCGGTGTGGCCGCGCAGGTTGTGGCACCAGTCGTCGAGCCATGCGAGGTCGTCGTGTTCGCCGGCGGCCCACTTCGCCATGTACGGCAGCTCGATCTCGGTGCCGTAGGCGTCGCGGGTCTCCAGATGCACCGCGCTGGCGGTGAAATCGGTCAGTAGCCGGTCGAATTCGGCGTCACTGATTGCTGTCACTGGCGGCCTGGGCTCCTTGGGTGAAGAACGGGACGAGCCGGTCGGGGATCTCCACGCACGACTCCCCCCCGGGAATGTTCATCTGGGCGAGGATCTGCGGATCGGTCACGATCCAGCCCTGCACGATCCAACCGGTATCGGTCTTGTAGAGAGTCGGTGATCCGGACGGGTTCGAGCCGGGATCTTTGGCGACGAACGTAAAACTCATGGTGGCCCCCTGCCAACGGTGTTGCGCGATGTTTCTGCTGCCTGTTCATCCTGGTCGCCGGGGTGTGGATGGGTCAATAGCTCACTGTTGCGCAACATTTCGCAACATTCTTCCGCTGCGGTCTACCGCGCTCTTAGCGTTGTGGCCACGCCGTGCGGCGCCGGTCCGACGAGCAGTCACCGGCGCCGTGGGCGCTCACACCCACCGCCCTCGAGGAGGCCCGCAGCCGATGAGTACCACGACCCGCCGCGTACCTGCCGACCTGACCGAGCGGGCAAAGCGTCGATCGATGGCGATCAGGTGGTCCGACGAACCACCGAATGGGTGGGAGCTCTACAACCCGTTTCGGGTCGTGTGTTTCGGCACCCTCGATAACGTGGCCGACTGGTTGACCGCGGCCGAGGCCACCGGCCGTTGATCACGCTCGGGTACCTACTCGCGGTAGGGATCCCGCTGGTCGTGCTCGTCGTGGCGATCCGACCTCGCTGGTAGCGGAAGTTGCGGAAGTCCATCGCCCAGCCATGCACTGCCTTGTCAGCTCGCCACGTCCAGCCGCAGTGTCTTTACTGGTCAGCCAAGGCGCGCACGTAGGCATCTACAGCGCTGGATGCCTCGGATACGAGCTGGTCGGCGAGCTGGTGTTGCAGGTCGGCGTTAGCGGTGTCGCCTGGCCGTTCACGCCAGGATGTCCGCAGCACGAAGAAGGATCTCCCCGGTGCGAGCAGCGTGCTCCCTTTTCCGTCGCAACAGTTCGTCGAAGCGGATTCGCCCGTCGAGGACCAGCTGCAGGTCGTAGCCCTCGGTCAGCAGGAGCACCCGCCGCCCGCCCTCTCCGCTCAGTTTGATTGCGTTGGGCTGGAAGCCGTTGATGGACAGGAAGAGACCCAAGGTGTTGTCCAGCTTGCGTCTCACTTTGTCAGCGAAGATCGACAGATCGGCCGTGGTGCTCAGTTCCTTCTGCCACTTCGCTTCCAGTAGGTAATCGGTTCCCGCGAAGGTGAAGGCTCCGTCGATCTGCTCCCCTTGGATCCGGAAAGGCCCCTTCGCGTTGATGTCATACACCGTGAAGAGTCGGTTCAGCAAGCCCTCCAAGGCATATCCGCGTGCTTGCGGTTCCTGGGAGTGCATGGCGAGGAACTTTGTGTGCAGCTCCGCGGTCTCGCGGGCGAGGGCCTGTTCCTTCTTGGCGCGTTCGTGGTCGATACGGCGGCGCTGCGCTGCTGCTTCAGCTTCCGACCGCATCGCTCGGTAGGGCTCGACCAGACCTCGCAGGACGTTCAGGGCTGCAGTTGCGGTCTCGTACTTGGTGAGGCCGTCGTCGAGCCGCTTGAGAGAAGCGGGGTCTATTTCGACAGTCGCGAGGATCAGTGCGATCAGAGTGTCGAAGTACCGGTGCTGATTCTCGGCAAGCGTGGTGACGAGCTGGCGGACAATAGCTCGCTTGTAAGAACCGCCGCCCCAGTCGAGCTGAGCAATCAGTTCAGGCTGTCCGGTGGCGCTTCGGAGAAAAGCTCTCAGATCGTCCTTGTACCAGTAAGCACAAGCCAAAGCCTCCTGTAGCGGCACGAGCACCGCGGGAGAAACCACCTTCGTAGCCACCGGCACAGTCTATTTCGCGGTGTGCGGGCACCTGCCGCGAGGCGGGCAAACACCACACCTGTGACTCGCAGCGACAAGTGGCGGTGATCTCGCATCCTCAGGTGGCGCCGCCTGGCAGCGGACGAATAGCAAGTCGGGGTTCCGGTAGTAACCCCTATTCAGCCGACGAGAACTCGCCGAGCCGACCGGCAACACGATCAGCCGCTACAGCCGGTATGGACACTGTTCGCCGTGAGTACCCCATTCCTGATCCCGTCGTTCGAACCCATCCTCGGCCTGGACGGGTACGCGTTCGTCTTCTCGCAGAAGGTGACCGGCGGGATGCCGGTGCTCTGGATGGATCCGGCGGTGAATCCCTACTCGGTGGCCACCGCCTTGCGACTGATCGCCGAGCAGATCGACATCGCCGCCGACGAGGAAGGCGTCTACACCGATGCCGATCGGAAGGCTGGTCGGCGCTACTCCTCCGGGGTTGGAACCACCCGCCGCCGCGGAAAGGGTCGAACGGATCACTGAACCGGGTGTACGGAAAACGACTCCGAGAACCGTTCGGCGCCTACCCGACGAGTACGACAACATCACCCACGACAAGTCGGTGGACAAGAAGGCAAAGGCCGCAGCGAACAGCTCGACCGCAGCTCACAGACCCCCAGTGCCCAAAGTCGTTGTCGGGGTTGCTCGTCGGCTGCCGTGTACCCGAGCTGTCACGCAGGTCGATGAAAACCCTGTCCGGCGCCGTCCGTACGATTCGTATTTGTTCGGCACGTTCGAGCAGTACGAGGATCCGACCTCCACACGCCAAATCAATCCGTGTGACTAGGAGGCGAGATCTCAAGTGCTCAAGGAGAAACCGAACGACGGGCCTGATGGCCCTGGCGAGAACCGATTCGTCGAGCAGCTCGTGCTGCTGGCGGTGAGTTTCGGTTTGAACGTCGCGTTGGCATTCCTGCCGATGGTGCTGCCCGAAGGGGCGACCACTCCGCAGTTGTGTACCGACTCGACGGTTCAAGTCGAGTCGGTACACGTCACCTGCCCGTAAACGGATGCCCTGAACAAGTTTCCGTCTACGTGCCACGGACCCCGGTTACCAGCTGTTGGTAGCCGGGGTTCAGTCTTTCGCGAGGTCGTGCTTTTACATGCTCAGCATGTATTCGCACGCAAAGGGTACCTAAGAGGTACGGGTCCGACCTCCACCGGGATAGCACAGTTTGGAGCGTTGTTTGTTCCGTGGCGGAACAGCCTGCTGCGGGACCAGATCGAGATCTGCCGGATTTGGCTGCGATGACCACACACCGTCAACCCGGCCTCGGCGTGCCCGCGGACTATCGGACACCCGTGCGGGTGTTCGGAAAACGACCGTTTACCGAACACCCTGACCGCGGCCGGGCATCGACGGCGGACTCGCAGGCGCGGGCGTTCGGAAACCCGTTCGGAAACAGGTAGGCTCACGCCTGATTCTCGAACACGTTTTCCGAACGGGCGGAGGGGTTTTCATGGCGTTGGTGGGTCTGGTCCGGGTCAGCACGAGCAAACAGGAGACCGCGCGACAGCATGACGACCTCGACCCGATCTGCGTGAAGGTGTTTGAGGAGAAGATCAGCGGCACCATCAAGGTCGCAGACCGGCCCGGCCTGCAGGCCGCTCTCGACTATCTGCGGCCCGGCGATCTGCTGACCGTGCAGGAGGCTGACCGGCTCGGCCGAAGTCTCCTCGAGGGGCTGATCGTGCTCAATGATCTGTTCCAGCAGGGCATCTCGGTCAAGGTGCTGCACGGGATTGCGGCCGGCGAGCATACCGAACGCAGCCTGATCCTGGACCTGGCGCTCGCGCTGGCCGAGGATCGGCGCCGCGACATTGTCCGCAAGACCCGAGACGGCCTGGATGCCGCGGCCCGGCGCGGCCGCAAAGGTGGGCGGCCCACGGTCATCGACGACGACAAACGCCGCGCGATCCTGGCTCGCCGCGCCGAAGGCCAATCCCTGCGCGAGATCTCCCGCGGAGTCGGCGTCAGCCTCGCCGTCGTACACGGCGAGGTGAAGGTAGCTGAGGGCATTGCCGCGCAGGGATCGCCTGACTAGGCGGCAGCCTCGGAGGACGGCTTGATCGTCGTGCTGTCGAGGAAGAGTCCGTCGAGGATGTCCTCGTCGCGCTCCAACCCCCGCACCTCGATCAGGGTCTCATCGGTGGCGCCGAGGTCACGGGCGGTCTTGACGAACTGTTCGATCTCGCCGAGGGTGACCGAATCCGTCAGAGTCAAAGGAAGAGTGATCTGCATCGGTACACCCTAGGTGACCGTAGCGCCGGGATTTCGGTCACGCGCGTCGACAATTCGGCAGTCTCAGCCGCCGGTTTCGCCCACTTATCGGTAGGCCCGAACTCGATAACAGGCCCGGTTGTCGGCGGCCAGGAACAAGGTCAGGGCAGCGCTGCACCCCTCGTATGTAGCTTGCCGATCATGACTACCAACGCCGTGAACACGGCCTACACCAGCCCCTTCGTCTGCACGAAGGAACACGACAGCGACGATCCGGTCCTGTGCCTGTCGCGCGCCAACTTCGGGAACCCGACCGAAGAGACCTTCATCGAATACGCCTTCGCGGCCGGGTGGCTCATCAAGAGCCCGCTGGTACTCGGTCAGCCGGCGTTCTTCCTGACCCGGCAGGTGGCTGAGCTCGCACTCAAGGCGCTGCTCCCCACTCCGGTGTTCGGACACGACCTCGACAAGCTGCTCAACCGCCTCCAGGGCCTCGGCGACGACTTGCTCGCCGGCGGCACCGAGCAGGCCCAGATCGTCGCGTTCATCCGCGAGCTCCACCACTTCGACCCGGGCGGTGACGGTGGCCGCTATGCCCACACCACGGGCAAGGCACCCGCCCTCGAAGACGCCTGCCACGCCGAGCCGGACCTCCTGCTCGACGAACTCAACCGGCTCGTCACCTACACCGCGAACCGCCTGGGTGTGCAGTCCTTCACCGTCTGACCGTGCCAGCCCCCGGCATCGACCCCGGGGGCTGGTTCTGCACCGAGTCGAACTTCGAGATCCCGACCTGCCACACCATCGACGCTGGTCGGCGCTGAACTGCGCGTGGTCGACCGCGAGGCTCGCGGCCTGGTCGACGACGAGGACCGCGCCCGAGTCCTTGAACTGCGCTTGGCACGAGGCCAGGCTGAACTGAACAGCCCGAAACGAGAATGGGGGCTGCGGCCGCCAGCTGATATCGCGCGCCGGTGTCGTTGGTATTCACCGCGCCCGTACTGCGTATCCGGCGCGTGCACGTGACACCGGTTGCGGCCGCCGTATCTATTGAATAGGGGTACATTGCGTATGAATAGGGGTACATTGCGTACCCCCTCGGCAGCTGTTTTCGGCGCTACCTTCCGCGCATGAACAGATCCAGGAAGATCGCCAGGGGCCGGTTCGACGACCCCGTGAAGTACCAAATTTCTTGGTACTTCACGGCTCACGGCGGCCGTAACGTCGGTGAACATGTTTGAGGTGCTCACCGGCAGCGCAGCGGTGTTCGGCGGTGTCGGCGGGCTCGCCTGGTGGCTGCGGCACGACGGCCTGCTGCGGTTGACGGCGGGTGTCGTTGCGGTCATGCATTCGGATCCGGACCGGCGCGCTGACGCGCTGAAGGTACTTCGCTACACCGGAACCCACCGCCCAGCGGTGCGGAACCGCAGGGACCACGGTGCCAACGAAGGCCGCCGTTGAGCGCCGGACGGCGGCTGCCGGATCTCGACACGTTTGTCGACGTCTCGCATCTACCTGCTCGGCCTTGGTGGCGGAGCTGTCGGAAACCGATCGTTTCTCGACAGCCCTTCACTCGGCCCCGGAATCCCGAAGCTGTCACCAAGTGCAAAGTAGGGCATCTTGGGTACGCCGGTCTGTCGACTGCCTGAAAGTTGGTTCGGGGGCGCGACAAACCGCCCGGTGTTTCATAAGTGATCACCCATGAAACACCGCGAGATTGCTTGGCCGTCCAGGACATTCGGTGTTTCATAGGGCGGTGCATAGGTCTGGCGTGTTGAAACGGACCCATGAAACACTTTTCCAGTGAGCGACGACGATTTCCTCCGTGTGGAGGCCCACGACTGCCCGATGTCGAGTTGCGCCGCCCCGGCCGGATCACCGTGCCGCACCGGCAAGGGCAAAGTCGCCATCGGCTACCACACCGCCCGCTTCCGCCTCGTGCCCTCGCTCGCGAAAGCATTGAAGCTGCCGACCCCGGCGCTGCGCCGCCCGGGCGCGGTGTGGACCGAACTGCCGCGCCCGACCGCGGCCGTCACCGACTCGGGCGCGCACGTGCGCATCGGCTACGCGCGCGCCTCCACCGTGCGCCAATCCCTGGACACCCAGCTCGATTCCCTGCGCGGTGCCGGGATCGGGCGGATCTTCTCCGAGAAGATCTCCACCCGCGCCCTGGTCCGCCCCGAACTCGACAAGGCCGTCGCCCTGGCGCGCGAGATCCGCGCCTCCGGCGCGGCGATCACCCTAGTCGTGCACGAACACAAACGCCTGGGGCGCGGAATCGAACTCGCCGCCCTGGCCGAACAGCTCAAGGCCGCCGACATCGGCCTGGAATTCCTCACCGGCGAACTCCAGGGCTCCCACGACCCCTCCGGAGTGGTGTTCACCGTGCTGGCCGCTCTGTCGGGGATGGAACGCGAATACATCCGCGATCGCACCCTCGAAGGCCACGAATCAGCCCGCGGGCGTGGCAAATCCATCGGCGGGGTCTCCGTGGTCGACGAGACCATGCTCGCGATGGCGCTGCACCTGCGCGCGAGCAACCACAGCCTGCGCGATATCGCCGAACGACTGGTCATCACCACCGGCAAGAAGAGGGGCCAGCATCCCTCGCCGGCCACGGTGATGCGGCTGCTGCGCGATCACGACCAGAGCATGGGCGGCGATGCCGAACACGCCCACGCCGTGGCCGAACTCGCCGCGGTCCTGGACCGGCTGCCCGCCGATACCCGCCCGGGTTTGCCGACGGTGGAGCGCTACGACGATCTGCTGCCCTCGCGGCGCCGAAGCCGCGAGTCCGTCCCGGAGCGTGAACAGCAAGCAGCGCAGGAACTTTCGGTGCGGCGGCTGGTACGTCAGGTCATCGAACCCGGCGAGGTCTTCGAGGTCGGCGATCTGCTCGCGCGACTCGCGCGCTTGGGCCTCGCGATGACGCCGGACAAGGTCAGCGGCATCCTCGACTACTGGGCCGCGCGCTCCCAACTCACCCTCATCAGGCCCGGCGTCTATCGCCGCCCGCTCGAACCCGACGACGCCGCATAGTCGCCATATCCGCCCCGATTTTCGGCGATTACTACCGGAACCCCAGATTGCAGCGAGGACGAATTCGCCGCAGTCCTGGGCGGGCTGCCCGCCGATTCGCGCCCCGGCCCACCGACAGTGGACCGCTACGACGAACTGTTGTCACGGCGCCCCGGCACTGACCCGGCACCGGTCAGCTGATGTCGGGCTGAGTGTCGTCGGTACGGGGGTCGATGCGTTTGCGGTCAGGACGGAAGCCGTGTTCGACTCCCCACAGCACCGCCTGCGAACGGCTGGTCGCGCCGATACGGCGATAGCAATTCCGAATGTAGGTCTTGACCGAGTTGATCGACAGGTGCGCGATGTCAGCGATGTCAGCGTTGCTCAGCCCTTGGGTGATCAACGCCAAGACCTCGGCTTCACGCTGGGTCAGCCCTTCCTCACGCCCCGGCCAATCCCCGCCGATCACCTTGGCCGCACCCGGCTCCCCACGGTGCACCTGTTCGCCGCCTCGGTGTATCGCCTCGAGGGCCGCGACCAACTGCGCAGCAGGCAAGCTCTTGCCCACGTAGCCGCGGGCTCCGTTGGCCAGGGCCGATGCCACCAGCGCGTCCTCGAGATTCCACGAGTAGACGACAACGTGGTCCACCAACGGGTTCGTCGAGAGCTCGCGCACCTGGTCCCGGTCGCCCTGGGGGTTGGCGAACGAGTCGTAGAGTGCGATGTCCACCCGGTCGCCCACGCGGGTGTTGGCGTTCAGCTCCACGATCTCGACGCGGCCGTGGTAGGTGCGCAGCATCGTGGCCAAGCCCTGGACCACGACCTCGTAGTCATCGATCAGCGCCAGCCGGAGGGGTCTCATACCCCCACCCTACAGAACGTGAATACACCCTTAAGGGTGAAGACAACCCTACTTGGGGTGGTTAGCGTGATCGATGTTGTGACATGTCGAGAGTGGCCGCACCACCCCTGCGGGACGGCAAGTGCGGCCACTCCGCCAGCGTGTCCGAGTCCGTGATCGGCTCGGGATAGACGAGGTCGAGTGGTAGGCGCAACAGAGTACGAATCTGTCGTCGGCGCGACCGGTCGAACCGCACCCGCGGGGTCTATCGCCGCGCCATCAGTGGAAGGAAGTTCGTCGTGATCACCCTGGGAGCCATCCTGTTGATCCTTGGTCTGCTCATCAAAATCCCGATCCTGTGGAATGTGGGGATCTTGGTGCTGGTGGTCGGCCTGATCCTGGTTCTGGTTGGAGCTTCCGGGCGCGCTGTGGGCGGCCGTAAACACTGGTACTGACCATCGTTGCCAACTCAGACCATCGCCGTCGGCACCACCGGCGGTCTGGACCACACGGCGCGCTCCCTGCCCGCTGTGCGGTGACCATCAATCCGACACCACCAGGAGAAACCGAGATGGGCGTGCACGACAAGTTCGAGAACAAGGCCGAAGAACTCAAAGGCCGCGCCAAGGAGGCCACCGGTGCGGCGACCGGCGACGATCACCTGAAGAACGAGGGCAAAGCCGACCAGGCGTCCTCCGCGGTGAAACAGACCGGCGAAAAGATCAAGGACAAGGCCAACGAGATCGCCGACAAGATCGTCGGCAACAACTGAACGACCAGGCGACGTGGCCTCCGACGATCCATGCGGAGGCCACGCGCCGTGATCTCACGGCGCGAAACAAAGATGCCGGGCATCGGACCGGCCGATCAGAATCAAGGGAGCATCTGGGGTGAGCGGGCACCAGTCTCGGCGTCGAACCGCGACGCCGCGCCAGTCCGCGGTCCTCGACCCGGGCCTCGGCTACACCTCCGCCACGGTGGTGCGCCGACCGCGCCCGATCGGGGGTGCGGCGCCGGCCGCCGCGATTACCGCGGCGCTGATCGTCCGTGTGACCGCGTCCGCCGACTCCGTCCACGGAGTGGCCAACCGCGTGTTCGACGATGTCCTCACCTACTTGGCCGGGGCGCGTGTCCACGGTGTAGCTGTCCTTGACGACCGGATCGAGGTGCACATCGTCGTCGTCGGCAGCGATGCGGTCGCCGTCGCCGAGGCGGTCCGGCGGATGGCCGGATCGATCTTCACCGGACCGGTGGAGGTGATCATCGATGACCTCGTGATTGATGACCTGGCGGCGCCCGCAGGAGAGTTCGGCGTCGCGGTAGCACGGTGAACACGATGGATTCCGTACAGAAGAAGGTCCGCGATGACCCAGCCCCACCTGCCCTCCGATACTTCAGCTTTCAGCACCGCGGAGATCAAACGACGCCTCGCTGTCATGTTCGGTGACAGCGACGACAACGAGGCCGAAATCGTTGAGCTGAACGACCGGAGCTGAGGCCCCCGCCCAACCGTGATTCCCAGTGCCCCTGGTCCGGTCTTCTCGTGGGGCAGTCGTGATAGCGCCGCGCTTCAGCTGGCGACCTTTTGCCTGGTCAGGTCCAGGCGGGTGTCCATGTCGAGTCGGAATCGGCCGTAGGGGTTGATGTTCGACCAGAACAGTGGCGACATCGCACGTCGCTCGGTGTCACCGACCAGGTCGTGGAACTCCGGCGTCTCCAAGACCGCTTGTAGCAGCAGCGTGTTGATGTGCACCAGCGCCGACTGCAGCAGGTGCAGCGCCAGCATCGACACCTCGGCGTGCTCGCGGTCGGCGCCGGTGAGCTGGGAGTCCTTGCCGTAGAACACGACCACGTTCGCCGAGTTCCAGTTCTCGACCACCTGCAACCCGGAGTTGATCTCCCTGCGGAGTTCTTCCGATGCCAGATAGTCGCAGGCGAAAATCGTACGCACCGCACGGCCCAACTCTTCCAGCGCCTGGTAAGTAGGGTGTTTCGGGCCGCCGCGGGTGAACCGCCGCAGGATCGACTCCGACTCGGCGGTGCCCAAACGCAGGGCGGTGGCGTACTTGACCATCTGGTCGTACTGCTGGGCGATCAGCTCCCAGCGGATCGGGCGGGTCAGCACCGGGCCCAGTTCACCATAGACGCCGGAGTCGTCGGGCTGGTACAGGCGGATCGAGCCGATGTTCTTGAGTCGGGGTAGCAGCTTGAACCCGAGCAGCTCGGTGAAGGCGAACCCGACCACGCTCGCACCATGGGTGTCGACGTAGTTGGTGTCGATCTCGGCGTCGGTGCAGTGCCGCAGCAGCCCTTCGATCATCGCCGCTACCTCCGAGCTCGAACAGGATTTGAGCTGGGAGTAGATGCACACGTTGCGGCGTTCGACGTGCCAGTAGATCATCACCCCATGCCCGCCGTAGCGCTGGTGATATTGGGTCATCAGGTTCGACTCCCACGACCCGAACTTCTTCGAATCGCTCGCGCACGCGGTGCCGGTGCCCCACCAGCTGGGATCTCGCGCCTCGAACGTCGCGTTCACCAGTTTCGTGGTCGCGCGCCGCAGATTGTCGCGGGTGATGAAGTGCCGGCGCACATGCCGCAGCGCCGCTTCGGACTCCTCGTGCTCGCCGGTGTTCACGATCGCCCGAATACCCATGTTCGTGCCCAGCGCGAACAGGTCCAGCAACAGCCGCCGGCGCAACGTGTCTCGGTCGATCACCTCCCTTGATGCCACCGAGGTGAACTCGGCGGTGAAGTCGGTGAGGAAGTCGGCGTCCTTGAGCACATCGAGCAGGTCCAGCGTGCCCCAGCGGCGCGCGACCTCGGCTTTGATCTTCTCCAGATTCTCCGGCTCGGGCAGTTTCTCCAGCTTCGGCACGCTGATCCACTGTTCACCACGCCGCCGTGTCAACCGGACCCCGCCGGTCGTGTTCTCGGTCATGCCCCGATCCAGCCGCGCCACGGCTTCTCTCATCCGATGGCGGAGCCCGTCGATGAACTGGGTCGGATCCAGGGGCTTGCGGATCGCCGCGTAATGCACCTCCCGGGCGGTATCGAAATCACCGGGCAGATCGTCTTCGGGGTTGCGCCACCGATTGGCGCCATCGGCGTAGATCTCACGGCGGCGGATCGCATCCCGCAACGCGACCAGCACACACAACTCGTATGGGATCCGCTCGACCCGGCCCTTCTCGTCGACCACCGCTTCCCGCCACGCCTTGGGCACCACCCCGTCCAACGGGGCCAGGGCGTGGGTGTCGTAGAAGCGGACCTTGCCGTCGATGCTCGCGTACCGCTGGAGCAATTCCATCGCGACCATCACCGGCCGGTAGGCGGTGTTGTTGCAGCGGAAATCCAACGCCGCCAACAGCGCCGGCAGCATCCGCCGGTAGTGGTTGGAGTACGAGCTGCGCAACACCGTCCGGACCCGTTCCTGGAACACCTGGTCGTTGGCTTTCGCCTCTTTGACCAGCTCCCGCAGCGTCTTCTCCCCGACCACCGGGTACAGGGCGTCCCGCACGATGTCGTCGGGATGGTCGACCGCGGCCTCTGCCAACTGGAACAAGATGTTGTCCTTGCCACGAACCCGGCGCAGATCCGCAGTCAGTTCCTTCTCCACCCGCCGATCCGCCCGCGTATTCACCTTGTGGACCAGCTCGATCAGCAGATCCACCAACGCGTCGGTGATCTCCGCCGACCGCACCCAGCACAACGCCGCCAACAACGTCAACCGGATCGAGTCCGGCATATCCCGTAGATCCGACGGGAACGACCGCGCCGCCCGTGCCCGCCAACCGTCGACCAGCTTGTCACTGGCATCGGCGAACAAGTCCGCCGGAAGCGAGAGAGCGCGCACCGCCGCGAGCTTGTCCACCTCCCGCAGCAGTGTCTCCAAGCTGACCTTGCCCGGGTCGGACTTCAACTCCGCCAACAACCCCCGGCCGCTGGCCAGCGGCGCAGCACCGACCGCGACCAGCTCGCTCAACCTGTCGACAGATGCCTGGCTGAGCCTCGACACCGTGCGCTCGCAGAAATTCTTCTCGAAAGTTGCGCGCGCCGAACCGATCAGCCGGTCGATCCGACCAGGGGTCGGCGGCTCGATCCGCTCGGCCCGGCACTGAATCAGCGCAGCCTCCCGCAATTGCTCGTCCCGCAGCTCTACCGGGCACACCTCCGCTGCCAACCATCCGGTCAGCTTGTCCTCGTCGCCGACGCTGAACTCACGGAACCCGAACGCATCCCGGATCTGCTCACGGTGGTACTTCGCGGACCGGCCCTCCCACGGATAGGCCGCGAACTCACCCGGATCGACCTTCAGCTGCTCGGCCATGTAAGCGACCGCGACCGCCGGCACGTCCTCCGTACGGCGCGGAAACCGGGCCTCGAGCTCGAAGTACTTCAGCAGAAGCCCGAAGCCCAGCCGCGTAGCACCTGACTTGTTCTTCACCAGTTGCCAGTCGTTGCCGACCAGCGTCCACGACCCGATCAGATCCTCGGTCGACCATTCCTGACGCACGAACGAAACCGTAAGCCCGCCAACGCCCTACCGGCGCGTCACTTTGCACTTCATGACAGCTTCAGGATTCCGGGGCCCACTCCAGGGCTCGCTCCTCAAAACAGAACTTTGTGTCCCCGCTGAGGGTTGTGGTCGACCTCGAACATCACAAAGCGGACTTCGACCACGGAGGTTGGGCCAGCGCTGAGACGATGGCATCGACTGCGGCCGCACTGATTCTGGTCGAAGCAGGCGGCCGACCACACCATCGGAAGGACCTCATGGCCTGGAACTCTGCAGGAGACACCGTGTTCGGGCCGATAGCCGAGATTCTGCTCAAATGCGATGCACCCCCCGAATTCATCACCTCAACCCTCACCGCTGTCATTGACGGGCTCTTCCACAACGACTGGGGCTACGACGGTGCGCTCAGCTCCCTCGCCGAGTTCGCCAATCACCCCGCGGTCGTCGCGGCCTTCAGGAACAACGCCGTCCCCGACCCGGACGACCCTGAGTACGCCGTCATCGTCGCCGACCTCGAACTCGCCGCAACACCGACAGCGCAAGTACTCGACAACTCACCCACCTGAGCATGGCTCGTCGACCTGTGCTGTCGCGTCGATACCGTGACGACGAGTAGCCGATCCGATCCCCGCTTCGCAGTGAGTGTGACGGGATAGCCTGGGCGACATGACCGGGGAGACAGAACAGCCAGGGGGCCGAGCATGAGTATCCCGACAGGCTGGGTTCGGTTCCTGGTCGACTTCGACGTGCCTGAGCCGGCGGACTACGACCGGCCTGACATCCCCGCTATCCAGTTCTACTGCCACACGCCAGGAATGCCACGTGCAGGCGACGACATCGAGATCGACGGTCCCGGCGATGGGCTGACACTGACGATCTCGAAGGTGGAACACGCCTACGGGCCGCCTGAGCACTCCGACCACCCGCACTACACCCTGACCGCATGGGCGGTCCTGCGCGATCCCCCGCTGTTCACGGTCGAGCACGCCCAGCAGCTGCTGATGCACCCGGACAAGCTGCGGAAATGGATCCACCGGTACCCGTTGCTCGAGCCTTACGACGGGACCTACCGAGACATCACGTGCGAAGAGTGCGTCGCCGCGGGCCGCCCCGGGCGAGGCGACGAACTGATCATCGATCACTGAATCCGCCGGCATCTGGGCTGGGCTCAGGGGACGGCGCAGCCCGCCGGTCAGCACCCCCGTGCGGTACGGGGTTCCGGTAGTAACTGCCGAAAGATCAACGGATATGGGCTTGGCCCACATAACAGGGCCGCTTCGCGAAGGGGCGCGAGGCTATCGCGGCAA
>NZ_JBHXNK010000045.1:0-49994 GCF_042719755.1 Nocardia sp. NPDC058519
GTCAGGCACCGTTGCTTGCTCCTTCGTCGCCTACGCAACGGCGCCTGACCGGCGACCCGGCCGCGGACCGGCCACTTCGTGGCCGCCGCTCCCTAGGGGTCGCGGGTGGGGGTTGGGAGTGCGGTCATGGCGGAGCTGGGGTGCACGGGGTGGTTGGAAGTGCGGTAGGGCGGAGCTGGGGTGCGCGGGGTGGTTGGAAGTGCGGTAGGGCGGTGGACCTTGTTAGTGGGGTGTGGCTGGTAGTGCGGTAGCACGCCGGGCTCGGGGTGTGCGGCGTGGCAGGGAGGTTGAGCGGGCGGCGCAACCGACTGATCACTCGAGGACATGGGTAACTCCCCAACCACTTCCCAGCCGCTACGTACATAACGTAAGTCCGAGAGCTAACAGTCGAGCTACCGGACGACACGCTGAAGTCTCGGGGAGGCGGACAAGCCTCGGGGAGGCGGACAAGCCAAAAGGCCGGTAGCGGGAGTGCTACCGGCCTTTTTGGGGCTGCTCTGTGCCTACATGGTGTTGATCAGTTGGTGCGGACCGACAGACCGGGGTTGTCCGAGAGGACGACGGTCAGGGGCTGGGCGAACAGCTGGGGGGTGTCGCCGGTGATGGCGCCGATGATGTTCGGGATCTCGCAGATGGGGAAGTCGGCGACCGAGGACGCGCTGGAGATGCCGAGGGCGAGGCGGCCGGTGACGATGGCGCCGCCGGAGTCGCCGGGGAGGGCGCAGATGTTGGCCGAGAAGCTCTGGGTGAGCTGACGGTCGCCGACCTGGACGGTCTGGTCGATGCCGTTGATCACGCCGCAGCTGAAGCCGGTGCGGGCACCGGACTTGCAGACGGGGGCGCCGACCACGGGGATGGCCACACCGTCGACGGCGATGGGGGCGTTGCCGGGGACGCGGACCAGGTTGTTCTCGAAGCGGGCGCGCGCGTTGTCGTTGACCCGGATGATCGAGTAGTCCTGCTCGCCGAGCACCGACTTCTGGAAGGTGCCCAGCTGGGCGCCCGCACGGTCGCCGTTGACCTCGTACACGGCGGCGGCGTTGCCGGTGCCCGCGGCCTCGATGTCGGGGTTGCAGTGGCCCGCCGAGATGTTGATGACGTTGCCCGAGCGGTCGGTGCCGTTGAAGCCGAGCGAGCAGCGCAGCGAGCTGCGGCCGATCACGGAGGCGTAGCCGTCGCCGCCTGCCAGCGCGCCGTTGCCGTCACCGGCGACGGGGGTGGCGGACAGTTCGATCCGCTCGCCCGCCACCGGCGGAGCGGTGACGATGACGCGGGACGGGTCGATGAAGCTGGGCAGCGGCAGACCGGCCTGCTGCACGCGGACCGCGATCGAGTTGTTCACGGTGTCGACGACGACGCCACGCACCAGCGCGGAGATCTCCGGCGGTGCGGCAGCGAGCCAGTTCTCGAAGGCGGTCTTCTCGCCGCGCAGCGTGGACTCGCTCTTGGCGACGTTGCGGACCTCGAAACCGGCCGACTGCGCGGCTTCACGGGCCTGGTCGGTGCCGGGGCCCTGCGACAGCGCGACCACGGCGTTGCCCTGGTCACTCAGCCAGGAACCGGCGAAGACCTGCGGGAACTGACGCTGCGCGGTGGTGGAGAACGCGGCAACCTGCTGCGCGACTTCGGCGCGGCGCAGGTACTCGTCGGGCGAGATCTTCAGATCCCGGGTGACCGCCTCGATGAGCTGGGCGGGCAGGTCTACGGGCGCGGGCTGCGCATCGGCAACCGCCATCGTGGGGCCGAACAGCAGAAACGCCGCCGAAGCGGCGATCATGGATTTCCGAGCTCTTCTCGAGCTTCGCGCGGACGGGGTACGACCCATACGTGGCAGGAGCATGGTCCGAACTATATGGGCTCGAGCGACTTATGCCTACTCGGACCGGGCAAGAGATTTCGCTCACCCGGTCCGGTCGGTGATTTGTCCCGCTCAGCCCGCGTTGGACTTGGTGCGCACCATGATTCCGCTGCCGACGCCGCCGCCGGAGCTCGCCTCGATATCGGCCAGGATGGGCCGGATCGGGATGCCGAGCGAGGCGGTGCCGCCATAGGGGGCGAGCTGGGTGTTGGCTTCGGTGCAGTTGGGCGCGGCCGAGGCGTTCGAGCCGCTGGTGATGCCGAGGGCGAGCGTGCCGGACACGATGGCGCCGCCGCTGTCGCCGCCGAGGGTGCAGGCGGTACTGGCGAAGCCGCGGATCGTCTTGCTGACGCCGGCCTCGGTGAACAGCTGGGTCTCCACGTGGTCGGCCGAGACGAAACCACAGGTGAAGGTCGAGGACTGGCCGGTCTTGCAGACCGGCGCGCCGGTGACGGGTTCGGCGGTGCCGGTGAGCGTCAGCGTGGTGCCTTCGGCGCCGCGCACCCGAGGCTGGTTCATGCCCGCGTTCACCGCGCGCTCGTTGAGCTTGATCACCGAGTAGTCCAGCGAGGCGGCGCCGCCGAGCACCGCGTGGGTGAACGAGCCGACCTCGGGACTGTTGGGGATATCGCGCACATTCGGTACGTAGACCGCGGCAGAGCCGCCGCTGTCGACATTCGGATTGCAGTGGCCCGCGGAGATATTGAGCGCGTTGCCCGCGGCGTCGGTGCTGTTGAAACCGAACGAGCAGACATCGACGCCGCGCAGGTCGGCGTCGTGCAGGCTCTTCTTCGCGGTGATGTAGGTGTCGCCGCCCATCGGCTTGTACTCCACCGGACCGCCGCCGCCGGGCGAGAGCACCACCTTGATGGTGGCGATCAGGGTCGGCAGGTTGAGCATGTGGCCGGTGCCGGTGTTGGCCACGTTGAGCACCAGCTGGCTGTTGAGCGCGTCGATCGCGATCGAGCTGATCGGTGCGGAGATCGCGGGCGGCAGGCTCGCGATCCACTGACTGAGCTGGATCAGCGCGCCTTCCAGACCACCGGCCGAGATCGGCGCGAGGTGGGTCTGGTAGCCGGCGGCGGTGACGAGCTTGCCCGCCTCGGCATCGGTGGTGGCGACGACGGCCTTGCCCTCCGGCGTGAGCCAGGCACCGGCGAAGGTGTCGGGGTTCGTGGCGCGGAAGTCGTTCGCGTAGTCGCGCAGTTGCTGGGCGCGCGCGGCGCGATCGAGGTACTGGGCGGGGGTCATCCCGAGATCACGCGAGAGCGCGGTCACCAGTTCTCCGGGCAACGCATCAGCTGAGAGTTGTAGTGGCGCAGGTGGTTCCGACGACGCGATACCGGATCCGAGCAGGGGTGCGAGTAGAACAGTCGCGGCGAACCCGGCGGAGGCTGCCTTGACCGCGGCGCGACGCGCCACCAACTTGCGCATGAAATCCCTTCGTCGACAACCAGTGACCGAGAACACCGCCGGCGGCGATCATGTCGGTCAGCGCATCACTCTAAGGCACACTCGCCCAGCTGGCGCGGTTACCGTCCGGCTGCTGGATTCAGCGCTGACCCGGGATCGTCAGCGGCGCGGGGAGATAGCCAGGTGGGTAGGTCCCGAAGGGCGACCGAGGTCGGGTGGTGGTGGGGCTCGGCGTGGTCGTCGGCGGGGTGGTCGTCGGTTCCGGGGTGGTCGTCGGTGGCGCCTCGGTGGTGGTGGTCGGCTCCGGCTCGACGGTGGTGGTGACCGGCGGGGGCGTCGTCGATTCGACGACCGGCGCCGGTGGGGGCGGCACGGGTGCCGAGCTGGGGGGCAGCGTATCCGGGCGGGCATCGGAAATCGCCGGTGGCGTGACCGTCTCGGGATCGCGGATCAGCACCGAGACCGCGACACCGCCGAGCAGCAGGCCGATCAGCGCGGCGGCGGCGATCAGGAAGGGGGTTTTGCTCGGGGCGGGTTTCGCGGCGGGCACCACCGCGGGCTCAGCGATCGGCGCGGGTGCGATGGGCGCCATCGCCTTCGTCGGCAGGGGTGAGACCGGCAGCGCCGCCGAATAGGCCTGCGCGGTCACCGCGGGCGGTTGCAGCGCGGGCATCACATCGGTGGCGACCGTGGCGTTCTCGGTGACGATCGGGTCGGGCGGTGTCGCGCCCGCCGGGGTCGCCAGCACCGCGACCAGCGCGGCCTGGGCGGCGGCATTGGCGAAGGTCTTGCCCGGATCGGCGCCGTCGGTGGGCTGGGGCAGTTCGTCCTCGCCGAGCAGGGCCACCGACTTCAATCCCAGATAGTCCAGTGCCTCGCGCACGCCGCGCACGACCTCGGGCGACCAGCCCGCGGGGTGGGTCGCGTAGAACTCGGCGGGACCGCTGAGGTGCTCGGTGGTGAGATCGATCAGGCAGAACATGGCCGTCGCGAGGAGGTCTTCGGCGCGGTAGGCCTCGCCGCCGTCGACGTCGACACCGGCCGGGTCGCCGATCGCGCGCACGAATCCGGCGATCGAGTGGGCGTGCCCGGTGGGAGCGGGTCCGCCGAGGGCGGCGTCACCGTCGTCGGACATGTGCAGGACCGAAGCACGCTCGATGACCTGAACCGTGCCGTCCTCGGTGACCACCGCGGCGATGCATTCGTCATCGGCGATACGCAGGCCGACCCCAGTGGCCATCGGCGGAACACCCCTCATCTCGGCGTCGACATCGTCCGCGCGAGTCACACCAGCAATTGGCCGTGTCCCATCGCGCGCAGCATTGACAGTAATTCCGATCGTGAGCGCGCGCCTAGTCGACGTCGGATTCGCGCGACGTGATGCTCCACGGTCTTCGCGGAAATGTACAGCCTCGCGCCGATCTCGCGGTAGGTCAGACCGAGCAGAACCAGCTCGGCCACCTCGCGTTCGCGGTCGCTGAGCGTGCCTGCCTCGCTGGTCAGCGGCGTCGGCCCGGCGGGTGCCTGCGGTAGCGGTTGGGTGGTCGGTCGCGGCGGCTCGACCGGATGGGCTTGCGTGCGCACCGAACGCGCGAGTTTGAGCAAGGCGGTGGCGGTCGTGGAATCGCCCGCCGCGAGGGCGGCCTCGCTGGCCAGGCGGGCGGCGTCCCAGGTGAGCCCGAGTTCGGCCAGTGCCGACACCGCGGCCTGCACATCGGCCGCGACGACCTGCCCGCGCAGCACGAGCACCCAGGTGCGCCCGGCGTCGGCCAGCACGCCCGCCTGCCGGTCGCCCGCTTCCGCCGCCGTCTTCAGCGCGTGGGCGTGCGGCATGAGCGAGCTCGGCGACTCGTCGGCCAGTGCGGCCTGTACCCCGTACCAGTGGAACGAATTGGACCAGGCCGGTGCGCGGCCGAGCTTGCGCACCAGCGCCCGTGCGGCGTCGACGAGCGGCTCGATCCGGCGCACATCGCGCAGGCGCACCCCTGCCAGCCACAGTTCGCCGATCGGCAACAGACTCAGCAGGTCGGCTTCCAGCTCGTCGAACAGCGGGCAGGCCGCTTGCCACGCGCGAGCCAGGGCCGCGTGATCGCCGCCGCGACGTGCCAGGCCGACGGTGAGGGCGTGGGCGAGGAGTTGATCGCGTGGCGCGAGGGCGGGGATGTCGATCTCGGCGAGGGTGCTCGCGGCGCGGCGTTCGTCGCCGCCGAGCAGCGCGGTCCAGGCGGTCAGCACCGGGAGCTGCCGGCCACCGCCCATACCCGCGGCTCGACGCAGCGCGTCACCGGCGCGGCGGGGCTCGCCGCTGCCGAGGCAGAGCAGGGTGGCGATCGAGACTGCCGAGCAGGGCAGATAGCGATCGTCGCCGGTATCGGTGTTGCCCGCTTGGATCAGTGCGGAAATCGCCGCGGCCGTGCCGGTTCCGTGCGGGTCGAGCGATTCGTCGAGCGCGCCCGCGATCAGCCGGGCGCCCGCGTCGGCCTCGGTCGGCGGCCAGTGTTGCGCGGATTCGGACATGCGCGCGGCGGCGGCCTGTTCACCGGCCAGGGTGAGGACCATGACCGCGGGCGCCCAGTCGGCGCCGATTCGCTCGGGTCCGAGCCAGTTGTACAGTCCGGCAGCCCGGCTCACCAGCCCCCGGCGGGTGAGCACGCCCGCGCAGATTCGCACCGCGGCGACGAGTTCGGTGCGTGCGATGTTCTCCGCGGTCAGCAGCGGTTCGGCCAGGCGTAGCGCGGTGTCGGTGTCACCCGCGTGCGCGGCGGCCTCGGCCCAGCGCACCGCGATCGACTCGACCGGGGCGCCCGCCGCGGCCGCTGCCGCGTAGCAGCGAGCCGCCTGGTCCGACTTCTCGGCTGTGCGGCAGAGGAACTCGGCGAGCCGAGCGTCGACGACACCCGACTCGGCCAGGATCAGCGCCGTGCGATCGCGCAGCAGGCCGGCGTCGAGGCGCGCGGTGAGCAGCCTGCGCTGCACATCGACATAGCGGCGATCGCCGAGCAGCGTCCGCAGCGGACCTACGGCGGGCGAGAGGAGCAGGTCGGCATCGGTGACCAGCGCGCCCGCCCTGGCACGGTCGATCAGCTCGTGCGCGGTGGCGGTGTCGACCCCGAGCACCTCGGTGAGTTCCGTCGCGTCCAAACCGGTTCCGGTCGCCGCGATGACCAGCGTCTCGAGCAGTTCGGGTTCGACCGCTTCCAGCAGCGACCTGGTCCAGCCGGTGACAGCTTCGTCGACCGCTGTCTCGCAGGTCTCGAGCGTGGCCGCGCGGGCACCGACCAGCGCCGCGACGACACCGCCGGGAATTCCCGCAGTGAGCTGATGGATGTGCGACGCGAGCGGCTGTGACACGGCCACGCCGAGTTCCCTGGCGAACGAGGTGATGTGGGCACTACCGAGGGCCCGCAGATCCACCGTGCGGCCGTTGCGCGCCACGGCGTCGGCCAGCGCGCGCAACCGGGGATCGTGTGGGCGCGGCTGGGTGGTCAGTACGACGGAGCGCTGTCCGGTTTCGATTGCCGCGCAGAGTGCGCGAAGCTCGGCGTCGCTGTAGCGGTGGACATTGTCGGCGACGAGCACCGCCCGGTCGGGAACCCGGTTCTCGACATTGTCGGCGGATTCGACGACCGGAATGCCGCGGCCACGCAGATGTGCGCGAACGGCGTTGAGCAGGAACGATTTTCCGGTCCCGGCCCGGCCGCGGATCAACAGCAGCACTGTCTGCTGGGCGGCGGTGTCGAGATCGCGGAAAACTGTTCGGGCGTGGGGGAAGGTCTCGTGGGCGATCTCAGCCACCGTTTCCTCCGAGGACCCGGCCCGGCAGCTGCGTGCCCGATTCGATGGTCTCGTCGACCGCGCCGCCCACGCCGTCGAGCAGACCGCCGGGATCGACCTTGATGGTGGGAACTTGCGGCCGGGTCGGTGCGGGAGCGGGAGCCGGGGCCGGTGCGGGGGCCGGAGCCGGCGCGGGTGCTGGTGCGGGGGCAGGGGCCGGCGCGGGCGCCGGGGCCTGCCCAGCGGGCGGTTCCTGCGCGGCGGGACCTGGCTGACCTGCGGTCGCCGGTGTTCCGTCGGCCGGTGCTCCAACGGCGGGTGTTCCGGCGGCGGGTGCCGAAGTTCCCGCCCCGGGTGTGCTGCCGGGAGCCCCGGCATCGGTCGTGCCGACCGGGATCGCACCCGACGGCACCGCGGCGCCGGTCGTGCCGGGCTTGGCCGGGTCGGTGACCACGGAGTTCGTGGCGTTCGATGTCCCGGCCGTGCCGCCTGCGCTGGTCGAGGTGGGTGCGCCGGGGACCGATGGGGCGCCGGTGGTCGCGGCGGGTCCGGTGGGTGAGAACTGTGTGGTGCCACCGAGAGCGAGGGTGCCGGTGGCCAGCGCGGCCATGGTCAGGGCCGCCGCCGCGACGATCGCCGAGCGTTTGGCCGTGAACATCTTGGTCCGTACGGGCTCCGACGGAGGCAGCGCGAGTTCCGCGACGGCCGGTGCCACGGCCGCCGGCGCCGGTGCCACCCGCACTGCCGGGATGGCCACGGTGGGCACGCTGATCGCGGCGACATCGAGGGCGATCTCGGCCGCGCCGTGTGCCGCACAGGTCGCCGGGTCGGCGCAGGCGATCACCGGCAGGCCGAATTCGGTGGAGATCAGCTCGGCGACAAGGGGAATCGCGCCACCGCCACCGGTGAGGAGCACCCGGCTGACATCGCCGAGGGTGAGTCCGGCGCGGCGCACCGCGTCCTGGAGCAGGCTCATCGAGTCGAGCAGGATCGGACGCAGCAGATCTTCGAGCTCGCCCCGGGTCAGCCGAACCTGTTCGGTATGGATGGAAGGGTTGAGCATGCCGACGGGAATCGCCGTCGCGGTAATTCTGGAGAGCTCTTCTTTCGCAATTCTGCAGCGTTCCCGCAGTGCCGACAATTCTTCTTCGACAACGGGATCGAATGGATCGATATCATTTCCATCCAGAACATTTGCCAGCACGTAGCGCATGGTCAGCAGGTCGAATTCCGAACCGGCGATCGCGGTGCTGTGCGCCGGGGTGCCGAGCAATCCGGCCTGCTCGCCGGTGCGCAGGACCGTCACCGTCAAGCCGCTCGCGCCGAGGTCGTAGACGACCAGCGCGCCGTCGTCGAGCGGTCCGTGCTCGATCTCGTATCGGCGGACCGCGGCCAGCGGCTCGGGCACCAGCGTCACCTCGGGCAGGCCCCAGCGCGCGAGCGCGGACCTGGCGGCCTCGACCGTCTGCTCCGGCCACCATGCCGGGCAGCACGCGACGGTGGTCGGCGCCTCGGTGGATTCGGTGGCGGTGCCGGAAAGTTCGGCGATCAGCGCGCGGGTCGCGGCGGCGACCAGATCGGCTGCGTCGTGGGTGGAACCGTCCTCTGCCAGCAGATCTACCGGATCGCCGACTCTGGACAAGTAGTCCTCGACAACCACTGAGCGATGATGTCGCGTCGTGTCGGCGAAGCTCACCGATCCGTCGGCGCCGAGCGACAGCGCGCTGCGGTGTGTGAGAACCGTGGCATCGGCGCCGTCGGCTGTCGTAGCCACGGCGACCGAATTCACCGCTCCGACAGTGATGCCGAGCGCCTGACGCTCTGTCATGTGACAACCCCGTTCGCAGGACTTCCGGTGGACCGGTAACGCTTGTGTGCAGCGAGATCGCCGATGGCGGGCGTCCCACTCGATCTGTCGGTTGCTAGGGAGCAGCTGTTACCTGCGATGGGGCAAGTACGGGGAAATTCCCCTAATCGGCGGTGGGCCCCTAATGGGGCACCCCGGCGTGAACTAGGTATTCGCCCCATTACCTGTAACGACGAACCCACCTAGCGTGAAAGACATTCCAACGACAAACAGATCCGGCACCACCGCCCATGATCTGGAGGAGCTGATCTCGATGACACCTAACGCGATTCTGGAGTTCATCCTCAATCTGCTGCGCGACCCGGAGGCCGCGGCCAATTACTGCGCCAATCCTTGCTATGCGCTCGCTGAGGCAGGCCTGGCGGTTACCCCGGAGGATATCTCCGCGGTCGCCCCGATGGTGGCGGAATCCGCGCTGGTCAGCGGCGGCTCCCAGTTGCAGGCGATCGTGGCGGCAGGCGCCGCGGCGAGCACGAGCGCGGCCCTCGCCTCCACGGCGACAGCTGCCGCCGCCGTCACGGCTGCCGCGGCCGCCGACAGCGACGTCGACCTCGGCCTCGATGTCGGCCTCGGCGCCGTCACCTCGGTTGTCGCCGATGCCGCCGCGCAGGTGGGGGCAGGCCTCGACGTCGCTCTGAACGCCGTCACCGGCGCGAACGTGGATGTGAACGCCGATCTCGGCGCCGACCTGTCCGCCGGTCTGACCGGCGCCCTCGGCGCGGGCCTCGGCCTGACCGGCGCGATCGACAGCGCGGCCAACCTCGGCGCGAACCTCGGCGCAGGCCTCAACGGAGCCTTGAACGGTGCAGTTGGCGTGGGCGGCGATCTTGCTGCAGGCCTCGGCGGTGCCCTGAACGGTGCGGTCGGCGTGGGTGGAAACCTGGCCGCCGGCCTCGGTGGTGCCGTGAACGGCGCTGTAGGTGCAGGTGGGGATCTTGCTGTCGGCCTGGGTGGTGCCCTCAATGGTGCCGTCGGTGCAGGTGGCGATCTTGCTGCCGATCTGGGTGGTGCCCTGAATGGTGCCGTCGGCGCTGGTGGCGATCTCGCTGCCGATCTCGGCGGTGCCCTCAATGGTGCGGTCGGCGTGGGTGGCGATCTCGGTGGTGCCTTGAACGGTGCGGTTGGCCTGGGTGGAGACCTGGCCGCCGGCCTCGGTGGTGCCTTCAATGGTGGGGTCGGCGCGGGTGCCGATCTCGGTGGTGCTTTGGGCGGTGCGGTTGGCGCGGGTGGAGATCTGACCGCCGGCCTCGGTGGCGTACTGAATGGCGCGGCGGGTGCTGGCGCCGGTCTCGGTGCGAGCCTCGACGGTGCCTTGAATGGCGCGGTCGGCGCTGGTGCGGATATCGGTGCTGGTCTCGGCGGTGCGTTGACCGGCGCGGCGGGTGCGGGCGCAAATCTCGAGACCGGCTTGGACGCTGCCCTTGGTGGTGCGGCTGGTGCCGGTGTCGGTCTCGGTGGTGCGTTGACAGGTGCGGCTGGTGCGGGTGCCGGCCTCGGTGGCGTACTGAATGGCGTGGCGGGTGTGGGCGCCGGTCTCGGTGCGGGCCTCGACGGTGCGTTGAGTGGCGCGGTCGGCGCTGGCGGGGGCATCGGTGCTGGTCTCGGCGGTGCGTTGACCGGCGCGGCGGGTGCGGGCGCAAATCTCGAGACCGGCTTGGACGCTGCCCTTGGCGGCGCGGCTGGTGCCGGTGTCGGTCTTGGTGGTGTTCTGTCGGGTGCGGCCGGTGCGGGTGCTGGTCTTGGTGGTGTTCTGTCGGGTGCGGTCGATGCGGGTGCTGGTCTCGGTGGTGCTCTCGGCGGTGCGGTCGGCGTGGGTGGCGATGTCGCCGGTGGCTTGGATGGTGCGGTCGGGGTGGGTGGCGATGTCGCTGCTGGGCTCGGCGGTGGTCTCGAGGCCGGGCTCGGCGGTGCGACCAGCGTGGCCGGTGGACTGGGGGCAGGCGTCAACGGTGGTCTCGGAGCTGTGGCGAACGCGGGGGCGCAGGCCGCGGGTGGGCTCGGTGCCGCCGCGACCACTACGGCGATCACCGGCATCGACGGTGTGGTCGGGGCAGGTGGGGACCTCGGCACCGGCCTGGAGACCGGGTTCGGCGGTGCCGCCTCGGCGGGTACCGGGCTGATCGGTGGCTTCACCGGTGGGGCGAGCGGCGAGTCGGGTGCCGGGTTCGGTGTCGACGGACTGGTCACCGGCGGTGGCGCCGCGCAGGTCACGACAGGCTTGGAGTCGGCCGTATCCACCACGACGGGCATCGGTCTGACCACCGGCCTGCAAGGCGATCTCGAGACCGCCGCCACTTTCGGCACCGACGTCGCGGGCTCGGTCACCTCGGGTGCCCAAGCAGGGTTGACCGGTGCCGTCGAGACCGGTGTCGGTCTGGCCGGTGGCGCGCAGACAGGGTTGACCGGTGCCGTCGAATCCGGTGTCGGTCTGACCGGTGGCGCGCAGGCAGGTCTGGGCGGGCTCGCCGAGACCGGTACCGGCCTGGCCGGATCGGCGGCCGGTGGTGCACAGGTGGGTCTGAACGGTGCTGCGGATGTCGGCGCTGGACTCGCGGGTTCCGCTGTCGGCGGTGCGCAGCCAGGGTTGACCGGCGCCGTGACGACCGGCGCCGACCTGACCGGTGGTGCCGACCTGACCGGTGGTGCCCAGGCCGGAACAGGCCTCGAAACCGGCCTCGAGACCGGACTCGGCGCAGGACTGTCGGGCGCGGCTGCGGGCGGTACCCAGGTGGCGGGCGGCCTCGCCTCCGCCTTCGACGGTTCCGCGCAGGGCAGCACCGCCGCGACCGGCAACCTCACCGGCCAGACCACCGCGACTTCGACCACTCAGGTCGACGCGTCCGGCACGGTCGGCGCGACCACCCAGGGCGCGGTCACGACCGCGGCCGACACCTGGTCCGCGGTCGACGTATCCAGCGCGTTCGGTTCCGGCCTGCACGGTTCCGGCCTCGGTGGTGCCGAGGCGTCGCTCTTCGGTGAATCGAGTACCGTCACCGAGACCGGTGCCGACGTGCACACCGACGGACTGTTCCACTGAGCGAAACGGGCGCTGCGATGGCGATTCTCGCACCGAACGCGGTGCCGCTGACGACGGTGTTGTCCGACACCGTCGCGGCGGCCCACGCCGCGGGCCGCGATGACCTGGTCGGACGCCTGGAGAAGGTGGCCGAGCGGGTGCGCGACCCGCGGCACCGGATCGTCGTCACCGGGCAGCTCGGTCAGGGCAAGAGCCGGTTCGTGAACGCGCTGCTCGGGCTGGATGTGTGCCGGGTCGGCGACGACGCGACCACCGTGCTCCCCCTACAGCTGTCCTACGGCGAACAGCAGCGGGCGTACCTGGTGCTCACCGCGCCGGGCACCGACGAATCGCGGGTGGAGATCCCGTTCGACGAGATCGGCGACATCGATACCCGCAGCCCGCTGGCGCAGGGCAGACACCTCGTCCGGATCGAGGCCGAACTCCCCAGCCAGCTGCTGGCCGACGGCATCGTCCTGATCGATACCCCCGGCGTCGGCGGACACGGAAGTGCGTGCACCGCAGGTGTTCTCAGCCTCGCCGCAGCCGCCGACGCCGTGCTCGTACTCTCCGACGCCTCCACCGAGCTCACCGAACCAGAGCTCACCTTCGTCCGGCAGATCCGCGAAATGTGTCCCGCGGTCGCGGTCCTGCTCACCAAGACCGACCTGTATCCGCACTGGCGCCAGGTACTCGAGGCCGACCGCGCCCATCTGCTGCGCGCGGAAACCGATGTCACCCTGATCCCGGTGTCGGCGCTGCTGCGCGCGCACGCGCTGCGACTGCAGGACGCGGCGCTGGGCAAGGAGTCCGGTTTCGGCGTGCTGTTCGGTTTCCTGCGTGATCGGGTCGTCGCCCGCGATCAGGCGGCCACACAGCAGGCAGTGGCTCGCGAATTGCATTCGGCGGCAGAGCATCTGGCGCTGGTGCTGGGCAGCGAGCTGGTGGCGCTGCGCGATCCGGCAAGCGGCACGGCCGCGGTCAACGAGCTGCAGTCGGCCCGCGCCGCCGCCGAGGACCTGCAACGACGGACCGCGAGCTGGCAGCAGACCCTCACCGATGGCATCACCGACCTGGTCGGCGACGTCGACCACGACCTGCGCGATCGCCTGCGCGGCATCGCCCGCACCGGCCAGGAGTGGATCGACGAGAACGACCCCGGCCGGCATTGGGGCGCGATCACCGAATGGCTCACCGGCACCGTCGACACCGCGCTCGGCGACAACCTGCTGCTCACCCACCACAGAGCGGAACTGCTCGCCGAACGGATCGCGGGTCACTTCCACGAGGTCGGCGCGGTCGATCTGCCGGAGGTGCACGCCGGGATGGATGACGAGAACGGCCTGGTCAGCTCGGGTTCGCTGGCCGATCTCGAGCCGGATATCGGCTTCACGAGCAAGGTGCTGGTCGGTATGCGCGGCTCCTACGGCGGCGTGCTCATGATCGGTCTGGCCACGACTTTCGCCGGTCTGGCCATGCTGAACCCGATCTCCCTCGGCGCGGGCCTGATCGTCGGCGGCAAGGCCTATCGCGACGACAAGTCGGCCCGGCTGGCGCGCCGCCGCATCGAGGCCAACGGCGAGGTGCGCCGGTTCCTCGACGACATCGCGTTCCAGGCGGCCAAGGACACCAAGGACCGCCTGCACCGCATCCACCGTGCGTTGCGCGACCATTTCGCCGGAGTGGCCGAGCGCAGCCTGCGCTCGATCGACGCTTCGCTGCGCGCGGCACAGGACGCGGCGGCGATGGCGGCCACGCACCGCGCCGAGCGCACCGTCGTGCTGGAACGTCAGCTGCACGCGGTCGCCGAGCTGCGCCGTTACGCGGAATCGATGCAAGCCGACTCGAGACGGGCCGACGGTACGGTATCTGGGTGACCCACCGTTTCGACACCGCCGCGCCCGGCGACCGGACCACACCACCGATCCTGGCCGAAGCGCACGAGCTGATCGGCGCGGCGGCGCGGATGTTCGGCCGCGACGAGTACGCGCGCACGCTGCTCGCCGAATGCGAATACCGCCTGCGTGAGCCGTTGCGCGTCGCGCTGGCCGGTTCGATCAAGGCGGGCAAGTCGACGTTGCTGAACGCGCTGGTCGGTCAGGCGGTCGCCCCGACCGACGCCACCGAGTGCACCCGTGTGGTCACCTGGTACCGCGACGGCGCCACCCCCACGGTCACTGCCCACGCGGCCGACGGCTCGCGCGCGAATGTGATCGTGCGGCGCGGTAGCGGCGCGCACGGACTCACCTTCGATCTGAACGGTCTGCGCTGGGATGCGCGCGGCCCGCGCGAGGTGGACCATCTCGAGGTCGGCTGGCCGTCGGAGGCGTTGTCGCAGACCACGATCATCGACACCCCCGGCACGTCGTCGCTGTCGCGTGAGGTGTCGCTGCGCACCGCGCGACTGCTCACTCCCGCTGCCGCCGAGGATGATTCGCGTGCCGACGCCTCGGCGATCTCGGTGTCGGGCGCCGACGCCGTCGTCTATCTGCTGCGCCGTCTCGATGCCGCCGACGTGCGCTTTCTCGAGCAGATCGGCGCGGGCGCCGGTGGTGCGGGGCCGCTCGGCGTGATCGGGGTGGTCTCGCGCGCCGACGAGATCGGTTCGGGCCGTATCGACGCGCTGCATTCGGCCCGCGATGTCGCCGCCCGGTTCGCCGGTGAGCTGGAACGAACCGGCCTGTGCCAGGCGGTGATTCCGGTGGCGGGCTTGCTCGCGTTCGCCGCCTCGACGCTGCGGCAGCCGGAGTTCGCGGCGTTCGAGGCCCTGGCCACGGTGCCCGCGGAGGACCTCGGGATCGCGTTGCTCTCGGCGGACCGATTCGCCCGCGCCGATATTCCGCTGCCGGTCGCCCCGGAACTGCGTGCGCAGCTGGCGGATCGCTTCGGCCTGTTCGGTATTCGCATGGCCACCATGCTGATTCGACTCGGCGTCCGCGATTCCTCCTCGCTGGCAGCGGAATTGGCGGCCCGCAGCGGCATCGAGGAATTGCGTTCGGTCCTCGAGGTCCAATTCGGCCAGCGCGCCGAGGAGCTGAAGGCGCATTCGGCGCTGAGCACCCTGGACCGGATCCTGGCTGCCTACCCCGGCACCGAAGCCGATCGCCTGCGTCCCCGCGTGCGGGCCCGGCTCGCCGACGTACACGGTTTCACCGAACTCCGGCTGCTCGGCCGCTTGCGCACCGACGAATTACCCCTGCCCCCACCGGTATTGGCCGACCTGCACCGCATTCTCGGTGGTGCGGGCGTGGCCGCGCATCTACGCCTGGGCCTGCCCGCCGAGGCCGCCCCCGACTCCGTGCGCGCCACAGCCTTCGCCGCCGTCCGTACTTGGCGAACGCGAGCCACCCACCCACTCGCCGATCAAGCCACCGCCACGGCCTGTCGCGCCGCCGCCCGCAGTGCGGAAGGAATTCTGGCCGAATTCCGCGGTTAATAGCGAATATCAATTCTATGTGAGTTGTGGAATTGTTATTCGATACGCCGAATTTGTGTGTATTCTGCCGCAGATGTTCCCATCGGGACCGACACGCGTATTTGCCAAGAAGTTATCAAAAGGAATTCTATACGTGTCGGTGACCCGCCTTACATTCCGTTTGGCATGGTGGGAGGCTGGAATGCGATGCATCGTTCACCGGAATCGTCAGGTAGCACCCTTCTTGACCGTCGTTGAGATATCTCGCGACGAATTCACCTCGGAGGCGTCATGGCTAATTTCGATAATCGACCGCAGCAGCCGAAGAATCAGCCGCTGAACGTGACGGATAACGTCGTAGACCACCCTTACACCGTGCAGCGGCTGGTCGAGCAGCCAGTGGAGACCGTGGTGGACCGGCCGGTCACGATGGAGCGACTGATCGAACGTCTGGTTGTCGATACCGTCGACAACGTGGTCGACCGGCCTGTGACAGTCAACCGCCTGGTGGAGCACCCCGTCGTCTCGGTGCACGACGACGTCGTCGACAAACCCGTCACCGTCAATCGGCTGGTCGAGCATCCGGTCGTCTCGGTGCACGACGAGGTCGTCGACAAGCCGGTGACCATCAACCGCCTGGTAGAGCGGCCGGCCGTGCAAATCGTCGACGAGGTCGTCGACATGCCGGTACGGGTGCCACGCCGCATCGAACGGCCGGTGGTCAACGTCGTCGACGACGTCGTCGACACGCCCATCGATGTGCACCGTCTCGTCGAGCACCCGATCGTCAACATCGTCGACAAGGTCACCGACAAGCCGGTCGACGTGCGGCGCAATGTCGAGCACCCCGTGGTCAACATCGTCGACCAGATCACCGACAAGCCCGTCGACGTGCAGCGACTGGTGGAGAAGCTGGTCGTCAGCGTCGTCGACAAGGTGCAGACCCGGCCCACCGAGGTGCAGCGCCTGGTCGAGAATCTGATCATCGATATTCGCGACAACGTGGTCGACAAGCCGGTCAAGGTCCCACGTCTGGTCGAGAAGCCGGTGGTCTCGGTCGTCGACAAGGTCGTCGAGGTACCGGTCCAGCGGATCGTCGAACGGGTCGTCGAGAAGCCCGTGGACAAGATCATCGAGACGATCGTCGAGAAGCCGGTGGAGAAGATCGTCGAGAAGATCATCGAGGTTCCGGTCGAGAAGATCGTCTACAAGACCGTGGAGAAGCCGGTCGAGCGGATCGTCGAGGTGGTCGTCGAGAAGCCGGTGGTCAAGATCGTCGAGGTGCCGCGCGAAGTGATCGTGGAGCGCATCGTGGAGAAGCCGGTCGAGAAGATCGTCGATCGTGTCGTGGAGAAGGTTGTCGAGAAGCCGAACGTGATCGAGAAGGTTGTCGAGAAGCCGGTCGATCGCGTGGTCGAGAAGGTTGTCGAGAAGCCGAACGTGATCGAGAAGGTCGTGGAGAAGCCGGTCGATCGCGTGGTCGAGAAGGTTGTCGAGAAGCCGAACGTCGTCGAGAAGGTCGTGGAGAAGCCGGTCGACCGCATCGTGCAGAAGGTGGTCGAGAAGGTCAACCTGATCGAGAACATCATCGAGAAGCTGGTCGATCGGCCGGTTTCCCGGATTGTCGAGAAGCCCAACATCGTCGAGAAGATCGTCGAGAAGCCGGTCGACCGCCCGGTCGCCAAGACGGTGGAGAAGCCCAACATCGTGGAGAAGGTGGTCGAGAAGGTCGTCGACCGCATCGTCGAGACCGTCGTCGAGAAGCCGCATGTTGTCGAGAACATCGTCGAGCGGCCGGTCGACAAGGTGGTCAACCGGGTAGTCGAGAAGCCCAACATCATCGAGAAGGTGGTCGACAAGCCGGTGGATCGGGTGGTCGAGAAGATCGTCGAGCAGCCGAAGATCACCGAGAAGGTGATCGACAAGCCGGTGGAGAAGGTGTTCGAGAAGACCGTGCAGACCCCGATTCTGATCGAGAAGGTGGTCCACAAGGACGTCGAGATCGTGCAGGAGCGGGTGGTCGAGCATCCCATCGAGACGATCGTCGAACGGATCGTGGAACGGCCGGTCTACAAGGAGGTCGAGCGGGTCGTCGAGAAGCCGGTGGAGAAGATCGTCGAGGTCGTGGTCGAGAAGCCGGTGATCGTGCACAAGTACGTGGAGCGTCCGGTCGAGCGGGTGGTCGAGCACCGCGGTGACACCACGTCCACCTTCGTCCACGAGACGGAGGCGCAGGACAAGGACGTGCACGCGATCTATGTCGGTGACGGCCATCGGGCACCGCGCACGGAATGGGTGGAACGGTCGACCGGTGAGCACCCTGCCGACAACATCGCAGGCAATGGGCCGAAGTCCGGAGCACACCGTGCCGATCCCGGCCAGCCGAGGAAGGACGTCCCGCCGAGCGACAAGAAAGACCGCCGTCATCGCCGTTGAGCGTGCGGATGGCATTCGAGATGCGTTTCACCGCTTCGGCGGCAACTCTGGAAGAGGAGTTATGAAAATGAGTATTCTCGCGCACTATCGCCAACGGGCCGAAAACCATCGACGCAGCCGTATTCTCGCGATCGGTGGCATGACGGTGCTCGCGTTCGGGCTGCTCGGCCCCGCGCCGAGCGTTCTGGCCCAGCCGAGCCAGGATGCGGTCAGTGCTATCGACGACCGATACGAGTCCTTCGGCGGCTCCGGTTCGCTCCTCGGTCAGCCGCTCGAAGCCGCGACCGAGCTGAGCGGCGGCGCTGAACGCGCCTATACCGGTGGATACATCTATTACTCGCCCGATACCGGAGCCAGGGTGATGTACGGCGCGATCGGTGACAAATACCGCGCACTGGGCGGTCCGGAGGGTTCGCTCGGGTACCCCACCAATGACGAATCCGCTACCAGTGACGGCGCAGGTCGTTTCAATGATTTCGCCGCACCCGGTGGGGCCGCGATCTATTGGAACGAGGGAGCGCAAGCCTGGGTGGTCAAGGGCCCGGTGCTGGGAGCTTGGCGCGCCAGCGGCGATGTCGCCGGTCCGTTCGGCTACCCCACCGCCGACATGGTGAGCGTCGAGGGAGTCGATACCGGACAGTTCGCCGGTCCGGAGGGTACCGAGATCAATTGGTCGGAAGCAGGCGGATTGGCCACCGTGCCTGCCGCGCTCGCGGCAACCCTGCCCGGATTCCGGGCCGGGGCACCCAATGTGGAAGGAAACGTACCCGTGCCGACGCCCGCGCCCGCGGCTGCCCCCGTAGTCGCCGACGACCCCGGAATCAACAAATGGTGGGCCCTGCCGATCGGATTGGCGATCGCCGCTCTCGCGGGTGGCCTCATGGCGATGATCGGTCGCCGTCGTCCGACGGCCGACATTACCTCGCCTGCCCACGCGCGCGGATTCACGGCGGCTCCGGCCACCCCCGCCCCGCCGCGGTTCGACCGTCCGGTCACCCCGAAGCCTGCTCCTCCCGTCCCGCCGAAGGTGGCCGCGCCCCGCGTCACCGAGTCGACGGAACGGTTGCGGCCCAACACAATCGGCAAGGTGGACACCGGGCAGAAGCGCAGCCCGATCGGTGACGAGGTCCGTCGAGCACCGCTGGATCGTGCCGCGGCACCGGCGATGGGCCACATCGACGACCTGCACAGCGGCGAGATCCCGGTTACCTACGAGAACAACGCGGTCGGCGCCAACCAGCGCAGCGCCGACGACAAGAGCGATCCGCACCGCCGTTAGGTCCCAACGCTTCACCCGTTCCCACGCGAGGAGAGCACTATGGAATGGCTACTAGGCCTACTCGGCGGAGTCGTCGGAGGCAATCTGGCAGGCTTCGGTAAACCCGGCCTCAATGTCGCCACCAACAGCGCCGCGGGCGCAGTCGGCGGGGGCGTCACGGGCGGAATCATCCAGGCGGCCACCAGTAGTGGACTCGACTTCGGCCAGATACTCGGTCAGGTCGCGGGCGGCGGCGCCGTCGGAGCCGTCCTGACGACGGTCATCGGCTTGACCATGAAGGGCCGCAACACTGCCCACCCCACCAGGACTGCCCACCCCACCAGGTGAATCGGTCGCTATCGGCGGGCCTGCCACTGGCAGGCCCGCCGATCCGCGCTCACCCACCCAGCAACGGCACGACCTCATCGGCGAGATACTGCTCGATCCCGCGCCCGGCCCGCGCCGCCTGGACAACGGTGGTGCCGGCCGCCTCGGCCGCAGCCGTCAACACCTTCCGTGGGTCGGCTTCGACCCCGCCCCCGATCACCAGCAGGCGAACCCGCTCCCGCCCGAGGATCTCGAGTGCCTGCTCATCAGAGGTCGACCCGAGGACGCGAAATCCGAGCCCACCCACATAGCTGAGTGCGGCATCGACAACTTCACGACCACGTCCGACGGCAAGCAAATCAACTGTGTACATGCGCTTTCCACCTTTGCTGTTTCATACCGTGACGATTTGCGGCTCATCATCGAGCACTCGCTCTTCCAGCTTGGCCTCCTTCGGGAGTGCGAAGAATCCGAGGCATACCAACAGCAGCATCCCAGCACCGTAGAACAGCGTGTACCGGAACGTCTCAGCGAAGTTCACCGCGTTCGCCTCAGCGCCTGCCTCGGTGAGTGCGCGCGAAACTGCTGAGTCACCAACAAGATTCGACTGACAGCTGGCGGGCGTCACAGTCGGATCATCCTCCGCCGACCGATCACGCACGCACGCCGCGAACCCGGCGACGATCTGATCCTGGACCTGCACCGGCACTCCCTCGAGCGCCAGCTCCGCCCGGATCTCCGGCGTCACGGCTGCCACGCCGAGATCCGAATCCCGTTCCAGCGCGGTAAAGAACAGCACGCCGACCAACGCGACGCCCAGCGCGGTTCCCAGCTGCTGCCCCGTGTTCAACAGCCCGGAAGCCGACCCTGCCTCCCGAACCGGCACCTGCCGGAGCAGCAGATCGAGCGTCGGCGCCACCACCATCCCGAACCCGGCACCGGTGAGCACCAGCGGCAATGCCATCTGCCACGACGTGAACTCGCTCCCGTATCGCACCCCCATCGCGCCGTACAGCGCGAACCCCGCCGCATTCACCAGCGCCCCGATCATCAACACCCGGCGCCCGTACCGGGCAGCCAGTACTCCGACCGAAAGCCCTGCTCCCACACCGGCACCCACCGCGAACAGCGCCGAGGTGAGCCCGGCCCGCAACGGCGACCACCCGAGTCCGCCCTGCATGAACAACGTCCACACCAGGAAGAACCCACCCATGGCGATCCAGAACAACAACCAGGCTCCCAGTCCGATCGCGAACGGTCGTGACCGGAACAGCCCGAGGTCGACCAACGGCGACCGCCCCGCCCGAGCCAGCGCACGCTCATAGAGCAGGAACCCGGCGAAAACCGCGAGAGCTACCCCCATCATCACGAAAGTCCAAGCGGGCCAGTCGAGTCGACGCCCCTCGGTCACCGGGTAGACCAGCAGCAGCACAGCGGAAACCGCCAGCACCATCCCGACCGGATCCAGCCGAGGCGGCGTAGCCGACTTCGAATCGCTCATCGCGAACCACGCCGCGATGAACCCCGCGATGCCGACCGGGATGTTCACCAAGAAGATCGGCCGCCAGGCCAACCCGAACAGATCGGCCTGCACCAGCACTCCGCCGAGCGCGAGCCCGACGGCTGAGGCGGAGCCGCCGACACCGCTGTAGACGGCGATTGCCTTGGCCCGCTCCTCTTTCGGAAATGTCGTCTGAATGATGGCCAGAATCTGCGGCACCATCAATGCCCCCATCGCGCCCTGCGCGAAACGGGACCCGATCAGCACGGTCGGATCGGTGGCCAGCCCGCACGCCGCCGAGGCGATCGTGAAACCGGCCATGCCGGTGAGGAATACGCGTTTGCGACCATAGATGTCGCCGAGTCGCCCACCGGTGATCAACACCGCGGCGAAGGCGAGGACGTACGCGGCGATGATCCATTCGAGCTGTGAGTACTCGGCGTGCAGGTCGTTGCGAATGCTCGGCACGGCCACGTTGACGATGGTCACGTCGAGTAGATCCATGAAGCCGGCGGCCAGGACCACCGCGAAGGCGATCCAGCGCCGGGGATCGGCGTCGGGGGGAGTGGGAGAGGTAGTCACGATGGTCTCTCTTCGAGTAGGGAAGTCCTCTCAAACTATGCACCTCGAGTGATTATCAATCAAGAGTGCAATCACGAACGGTGCGTTAATCGGCGTATCGTAGGGGTGTGACCGACCCGACGCAGCTGTCGACCCATGCCGGATTCCTCCTCGGCCAACTGGGCTTCCATACCGCCTACCGCTTCGGTGATCTGCTGGCGCCGCTCGGTATCAAACCCCGTCACTTCGGCATGCTGAAGCTCCTGAGGGCCCATGACGGCCGCACTCAGCAGGAGCTCGGTGAGGCTCTGGAGATCCACCGCAACGTCATGGTCGGCCTGGTGGACGACCTGGAAAAACGCGATCTCGTCGAACGCCGCCGCCACCCCAGCGATCGCCGAGCGCATGCCCTCCACCTCCTCCCTGCCGCCCACGCGCTCCTTGCCGAAGCCGAGCAGCGGGTAGCCGAGCTGGACGCCGAAGTCCTGTCCCCCCTGTCTCCCGAGGACCGCACCCTCTTCCTCGATCTCCTGCGCCGAACCGCCGAAGGCAACGGCCTTCGCCCCGGCATCCACCCCGGCCTCACTCGATAGTTCCCTCTCCGGACCGTCACGATCCAGTATCAGGGGCTGCAGTTGAGCGCACTCGTGGCAAGAATGGCCGGGGGTCGGGAAGTTTTTTTCGGGTGGCGGGAATGAATCGCCGCAGCTACTGGTTGTGCTGATCAACAACATGAGCGGACCTGACTCAACTTCGGGTTGACTCACGGTGGATCTCGAAGGCAGGATTGAGCCCACTACGCTCAGCCCATCAAAAACAGGAGGAAACCACTATGGCTCGTGCGGTCGGAATCGACCTCGGGACCACGAACTCCGTCGTCGCCGTGCTCGAAGGCGGCGAGCCGGTCGTCGTCGCGAACTCGGAAGGCTCGCGCACCACCCCCTCGATCGTCGCCTTCGCGAAGAACGGCGAGGTTCTCGTCGGTCAGCCCGCGAAGAACCAGGCGGTCACCAACGTCGACCGCACCATCCGCTCGGTCAAGCGCCACATCGGCACCGACTGGAACGTCGAGATCGACGACAAGAAGTACACGCCGCAGGAGATCTCCGCGCGCACGCTGATGAAGCTGAAGCGCGACGCCGAGGCCTACCTGGGCGAGGAGATCACCGACGCCGTGATCACCGTCCCGGCCTACTTCGAAGACGCCCAGCGTCAGGCCACCAAGGAAGCCGGCCAGATCGCCGGACTCAACGTGCTGCGCATCGTCAACGAGCCCACCGCCGCCGCGCTGGCGTACGGCCTGGACAAGGGCGACAAAGAGCAGACCATCCTGGTCTTCGACCTCGGCGGCGGCACCTTCGACGTCTCGCTGCTGGAAATCGGCGAGGGCGTCGTCGAGGTCCGCGCGACCTCCGGTGACAACCACCTCGGTGGCGACGACTGGGACGAGCGCGTCGTTTCCTGGCTGGTCGACAAGTTCAAGGCGTCCTCGGGCATCGACCTGACCAAGGACAAGATGGCCATGCAGCGTCTGCGCGAGGCTGCCGAGAAGGCCAAGATCGAACTGTCCTCGGGCCAGTCCACCTCGATCAACCTGCCCTACATCACCGTCGACGCGGACAAGAACCCGCTGTTCCTCGACGAGCAGCTCACCCGCTCGGAGTTCCAGAAGATCACCTCTGATCTGCTGGATCGCACCCGCGCGCCGTTCCAGTCCGTGATCAAGGACTCGGGCCTGAACGTGGCCGATATCGACCACGTCGTGCTCGTCGGTGGCTCCACCCGTATGCCCGCCGTGTCCGACCTGGTCAAGGAACTGACCGGCGGCCGCGAGCCCAACAAGGGCGTGAACCCGGACGAGGTCGTCGCCGTCGGCGCAGCCCTGCAGGCCGGCGTGCTCAAGGGTGAGGTCAAGGACGTCCTGCTGCTCGATGTCACCCCGCTGTCGCTGGGCATCGAGACCAAGGGTGGCGTGATGACCAAGCTCATCGAGCGCAACACCACCATCCCCACCAAGCGCTCGGAAACCTTCACCACCGCTGACGACAACCAGCCTTCGGTGCAGATCCAGGTGTTCCAGGGTGAGCGCGAGATCGCCTCGCACAACAAGCTGCTCGGCTCCTTCGAGCTCACCGGCCTGCCGCCCGCCCCGCGTGGCGTGCCGCAGATCGAGGTCACCTTCGACATCGACGCCAACGGCATCGTGCACGTCACCGCGAAGGACAAGGGCACCGGCAAGGAAAACAAGATCAAGATCCAGGACGGCTCCGGTCTGTCCAAGGAAGAGATCGACCGCATGGTCGCCGACGCCGAGGCGCACGCCGCCGACGACAAGGCGCGCCGTGAGGAGGCCGAGACCCGCAACCAGGCCGAGTCGCTGGTGCACCAGACCGAGAAGTTCATCAACGAGCAGAAGCTGAGCGAGGGTGGCGCACAGGTCTCCGCCGATCAGCTGGCGAAGGTGGAGAACGCGGTCACCGAGGCCAAGCAGGCGCTGGAAGGCACCGATATCTCCGCGGTGAAGTCGGCCGTGGAGAAGCTGGCCACCGAGTCGCAGGCGCTTGGCCAGGCGATCTACGAAGCCTCCGCCGCCGCCGACGCGCAGTCCGGCAACGGCGCGGGCCCGAGCCAGGCCGATGACGACCAGGTCGTCGACGCGGAGGTCGTGGACGAGCCGGTCGACACGGACAAGAAGTGACCGAGGCGAACTCCTCGGAGCAGGAGTTGGTCACCGACATCCTGGACGACACCGCGGACGAGAACGCGGAGGCCGCCCCGGCGGACTCCGCCCTCGACGCCGAAGTTGTCGAGCCGGAGAACGACGAGCTGGCCGAGCGCACGGCCGATCTGCAGCGGTTGACCGCGGAATACGCGAACTACCGCCGCCGGGTCGAGCGCGACCGCCAGGCCAACATCGATGCCGCCAAGGCCTCGGTGGTCACCGAATTGCTCGCGGTGCTCGACGATCTGGATCGGGCGAGGTCGCACGGCGACCTCGATTCCGGCCCGCTGAAGTCCGTCGCCGACAAGCTCGAGACCGCGCTCACCAAGCAGGGTCTCGTCGAATTCGGTTCCGCCGGTGACCCGTTCGACCCCACGCTGCACGAGGCAGTGCAGCACGAGGGTTCGGGCGCCGACCCGGTGATCGGTATCGTCATGCGCAAGGGCTATCGGTTCGGCGACCGGGTGCTTCGGCACGCGTTGGTCGGGGTAACCGATGCCGAGGCCGCGGGGGCATCGGATCCGGATGCCGTCGACAGTCAATAAGAACGCGAAAGGAGGAGATGCCCGGTGAGCCAACGGGAGTGGATCGAAAAGGACTTCTACAAGGAGCTGGGTGTCTCCTCCGGCGCCTCGCAGGACGAGATCAAGAAGGCCTACCGCAAGCTCGCCCGCGACCTGCACCCGGATTCCAACCCGGGTGACACCAAGGCCGAGGAGCGGTTCAAGACCGTCAGCGAAGCCAACGCGGTGCTGTCGGATCCGGCCAAGCGCAAGGAGTACGACGAGACGCGTCGCCTGTTCGCGGGCGGCGGCGGAGGCGGCCGGGCCTACGGCGGCGGCGGGTTCAACCCCGGTGCAGGCGGCGGCTTCTCGCAGGACTTCAACATCGGTGACATCTTCGGTCAGGCCGGTGGCACCGGTACCGCGGGCGACGGCGGGCTCGGCGATCTGCTGGGCGGGCTGTTCAACCGGGGTGGCGGCGGCCGGGCGGCGGCTCGTCCGCGCCGCGGTGCCGATGTGGAGACCGAGACCACCCTGGGTTTCCGCGAGGCCGCCCAGGGCGTCACCGTTCCACTGCGGATGACAAGTCCCTCGCCGTGCACCACCTGTCACGGCAGCGGTGCCAAGCCGGGCACCAGCCCGCGCGTGTGCCCGCACTGCAACGGTGCGGGCGTGGTCAGCCGTAATCAGGGCGCGTTCGGTTTCAGCGAGCCCTGCGACGACTGCCGCGGTACCGGGTCGATCATCGACGACCCGTGCACCGACTGCTCGGGCACCGGTATCCAGAACCGCACCCGCACCATCACCGTCCGGATCCCACCGGGCGTCAGCGATGGGCAGAAGATCCGGCTGGCCGGTCAGGGCGAGGCGGGTCTGCGCGGTGCGCCTTCGGGCGATCTGTATGTCACGGTGCACGTCAGCCAGGACAAGGTCTTCGGCCGTCAGGGCGACGACCTCACCCTGGTGCTCCCGGTGAGCTACAGCGAATTGGTCCTCGGGACTACGGTTTCCGTGCCCACGCTGGACGGCCGGGTCGGCGTGAAGGTGCCCGCGGGCACCGCCGACGGGCGTATCCTGCGGGTTCGCGGTCGTGGTGTGCCCAAGCGCGGTGCGGCAGGCGGCGCCGGTGACCTGCTGGTCACGGTGAAGGTCGCGGTACCGCAATCGCTCGACTCCGATGCCACCGATGCGCTCAAGCGCTATCAGGAGGCGGAGAAGACCAGTGGCTTCGAACCGCGTGCAGGATGGGCGGGTGCTTGATGTCCCCGCGCATCGAGCTCAGCGCCCGGAGGAGGTAGCGCAGCGTGACCACGGAGGGTGTAGGGAGAGGCGCAAATAGCCCGGATCCGAAGTCTGTTTCGGGTGCTACCTCGCGTGCCGAGTTCTTCATGATCTCGGTGGCGGCTCAGCTGGCGGGGATGCACGCGCAGACGTTGCGTACCTACGACCGGCTGGGTTTGGTCACCCCGCAACGGACCTCGGGTGGCGGACGCCGTTACTCGGCCCGCGATGTGGAGGTGCTGCGCGAGGTGCAGCGCCTGTCGCAGGACGAGGGCGTCAACCTCGCCGGCATCAAGCGCATCATCGAACTCACCAATCAGGTGGAGGCGTTGCAGCAGCGCGTCGAGGAGATGAGCGCGGAGCTGGAGCGGTTGCGGGCGGGCTACCGGCCCGATCTGTCGCCGCCGGCACGCAGTACCGCGCTCGTGGTGTGGCAGCCACGGCATCGGCGCTGAGCCGTTTTCGGTACGACGAGCCTCCGGTTCGAAATCCACTGCGGTGGACGCCGAGCCGGGGGTTCGCTCGTCTCCGGTCAACCCCCGGCGACCGGCCAGTGACTCTCCAGCAACTCACTTATTCGTGATCTTGCTGATCGGAAGTAGCGTGGCGGCGCGCTGAGGTGCGGATTTATCACCGTGGACGTCCAAAAGTTTGCTGTTGGGATGCTGAATTGGGGTCGGTCGGAACGTAATTCGCCGCCCCTGGCCAGCCACTCCGGTACGCCTACCCCGCGTGTCATGGCCCGGCGCGTCGCGTTGCGGCAGGCTGTCGTTGTAGCGGAAAGGTCGCTCTACCAGGCACGTTGGCGTCCAAATGCCTGGTATGCCGGGCGTTTTGGGTAATCATCGGCAGGTGTTCACCCGCAATTAACGGTCTTCAGGTATGTTTTCATGGGAAACTACTGGGAACCGCCTGGTATTTCAAGAATTACATGCGTGATGTTTAAGAGTACGATTCCTAAGCTGGCAAACCTCGCCTAGACTTCTCGCATCGGCTGCTGACGAGTGTCCTCCCAGCCCGTCACTCGCCGGCGCGGCTAGCGTTCGATGGCGAAACGAGGTTGTGACACATATGGATTCGCGGACTATCGCTTTGATCCGTACTACGTTCAAGGCGGTTGCTGCGGAAGACGGTGGACCCGAGAAGCTGTCGAGGTCGTTCTACTCGATCCTCTTCACGGACTACCCCGGTGTCCGCGACTACTTCCCGGCTGCCATGGACTCCCAGCGCGACCGCCTCGTCTCGGCGATCTCCTACGCGCTCGACCGGCTCGAGGAACCCGACAAGCTGCTGCCGTTCCTGGCCCAGCTCGGGCGCGACCATCGAAAGTACGGCGTGCAACCGGCCCACTATGTGGCCGTGGCCAACTCGCTGAAGTCGGCGATGCGGTTGTTCGCCGGTGCGGAGATGTGGACCGACGAGGTCGCCACCGCGTGGGACGAGGGCCTGGCCACCATCAGCGGCGCGATGATCAGCGCCGCCGACAAGGAGACCACACCGGCTACCTGGACGGGCACCGTCGTCGAACATCGCGAGGTGCTGCGCAATCTCTCCATCGTTCGGATCCAGCTCGACGAGCCGATGCAGTACGCCGCAGGCCAGTACCTCAGCGTGCAGATCCCCTCGCGCCCGCGCATGTGGCGCTATCTCTCGCCCGCGAACCCGGCCAATGCCAACGGCGAGATCGAGTTCCACGTTCGCGGAGTGCTCGGCGGCTGGGTGAGCCCCGCCATGGTCGCGCACACGGCCGTCGGCGATCAGTGGCGCCTCGGCTCGCCCCTCGGGGGCCTCGGCGTGCCACGCAACACCAAACGCAAGATGCTGATGGTCGGCTGCGGCACCGGCATCGCCCCCCTGCGCGCCCAGATCATGGCGATGGCCCAGCGCCGGGTGAACCCGAAGGTCCACCTGTTCGTCGGCGGCCACCACCCCTGCGACCTCTACGACCTCCAGGTCCTGAGTCACCTCGCCATCGCGAACAAATGGCTCACCGTCACCCCTGTCACCGAAAGTGACGAAAACCCCTGGTGGTACTACGATTCCGGCGAGCCCCATCCCGAACTACCCGGCCTCGAACCCCGCATGACCGGCCAAATCGGCAAGGTAGTGGCCAGCTACGGCCCCTGGGCAGACCGCGACGTCCAAATCGTCGGCTCCCCCTCGATGGTCCAAACCACCAAGTTCCGCTTGATGGCAGCAGGCACGCAAGCCCAGTCGATCAGACACGACCCCTTGTTCTGAGAGTCAGCCCACCAGGCGGGCTTCGACTCCTGGAAGCTCGCCGAACCTGGCGCGCCGGTCGGTGGTGATGACCGTCCGTCCGGTAGCCCGCGCGGTGGCCGCGATGATCAGGTCGTGCGCACCACGTGGTGTGCCTACGGCTCGGACGTAGGAGAGTAGCTCCGCGTGGTGTTCAGCGATCGCGTCGTCGTAAGGAATGCTCGGCACGATGGCGCGGAACTCCGCGAGGAACGCTCGCGCGCTCGCTTGTTTCGCCGGGTTGGTCTGGCCGGCGAGTCCTGTCAGGTACTCGGCGATCACGACCGACGCGACGGCAACGTTATCGCTGTCCTCGATGATGTCGGTCAGATCGACTGTGCCTCGGTCGCTGGCGATCAGCACTCCGGTATCGAGGATCAGCTTTGCCACGGGTCGCTGTCTTCGTCGGTGCTCGCGTACAGATCAATCGCATCGACCGCAGCCTCGAACTCGTCGTCCAACCCGATTCTGCCCGACCACTTACGGGCCAGCCCATTGAGCCCGGCACCGTTGGCGCGCGGCGCCGGGAGCAGTCGCGCCACGCACACGCCCTTGCGGGTGATGACGAACTCTTCACCCGCCTCGGCTTCATCGAGCACCCGCGCAAACGCCCGAGCAGCCTCGGTCGCGCTGATCTCCTTCATGTTGCCATAGTATCAGACTCAGATAATCTGATATTCCCGAGCGCGACATCACTGGGAGGCATGTGTATCGCTACGGGCTACCTGGAATGAGCTGTCTCTGCGCCTCGTCGCGGCTAAGGTGGTCTCGCCAGGCCGACCGCGGGTGGTGTGGGTGAACCGCCCGCCGTCCGGTTAGGGTCCGCCGTCGGCCTTCGATGTCGGGCAGCCCGGCAACGTACTCGGCGGTGGTCTCGCTGATCGGCAGGATGACGGTGTATATCACTCACGATTCGCAGGGTCTTGTGAAATTGGATCTTGATCGAAACAATCTCATGCCAGGGGTTCTGCGCACTTACGTTGCTGCCCGACAACTTCCGTCGTGTCGCCAGGCCGCCCCCGAGACTCCGCTACCCGGAAACGCTCAATGACTGCCGTGATCATTTGTGATATCTTCATCGCCAATCAAGATAATGTCTCCCTCCTTTACTTCCTTCGCGAGAGAACCGGAAATTGAGATGGACAGCTGGTCGGGGGTTGGTCTGTGGAATTCAACTCTTTTGACGATGCCATGGTGGGGCGCTTCGTTGGCCCTGCATAGCTGTGCCTCATCGCCGATGTTTACTTCTCCGTCAGGAATTCCTATCAAGAATGGATCCGGCCAGAAGCTAACTGGGAATACTCCGACAACTCGAAATCGTGTCGTCATTTTCCGTTCCTCTCTTTGTAAGTTTTCCACCCGGCCTCATCGGCGGCGTAGGCTTCGTCCTCTAATTGTTTGATTGTGGCGCTGCCTTCGATTCGACCGTCGCGGAATTGTTCGACATGTTCTCTCTCATGAATCAGGTTTCGAACCAGTGATTCCTCATCTGCAAATGCGCTTGGAGCGAGATTTATCGAGTTCTCATGAGTACTCGCACTCGCGAGCATCGAGTCATAGTAGCGAACATCGTCGGGGGCGTTCGCAACCAGCACTTCGACACCCTCCAAGTCGACTCCCGCCCTCCGGGCTATCTCCTGAATATATTCCGGTGTCATTGGTAGATGGTCGCCGCTGTCGAGGACCTGCCTATTCGTTCTCGACCCCTGTCTGGAGAACAGTCTCCCTCTAGGGTTACCGCTACCGAAAGGTGCCTTCAATCGATTGAATAGATCCTCAGCGGCCTTCCGGGCGGCTCTGGCCGAAGCCATCGCCTGGTCCGCAATGCCTTTGAGTTGTACGATCTTTCGAAGGCGCCAAGCGGTGACTGCGGTCCTTATTGTTTCCGACCATTTCCGAGCAGACTCGACGGCTTTTGCGCCCGCTAGCATGGTGCCAATCCCGGGGGCCAAGCACGATGCAATCACCGTGAATGTCAAATCAACGGCGGCATCTACTACGATGGCTTTGATAAATTCGAGTATCTCTTTACGAAGTTCTTCGATCGACTCTTTGTAATCGGTACAGGTCTTATTCAGCAACTTGCACAGTTCAAGCAGCTTGGCGATGGATTTCTCGACGGTCTTCAGGTCCGCGCGGACCTGTATGGCGTCTTTGGAGGTGACTCCATCGAAGAGGCTAGCTGCGATTGTAATCTTGTCTTTGGCATTGGTGTTCACGTAAATATTGCCAAGGCGGTCCCAGGCGTCGGCAGCTTTGGCGAGGGTGTCGGTGTTGCCGTCTGGCAGCGGGCAGTTGATCGCGTCAAGGACGTCAACTGCAGTTTGCGCGAGGCCTTCGGGAGTTCCGCCTGAAGCCGATGCTGGCAATAGATAGGGTCCGAGAGACGCGGTCGAAGCAGCGTCGCTCGGACGCTCCGGTTGGGTCGTGCCGTGGATCGCGGCGTCGGATTTGGCGTGTTCGAAGCCAACGTCGTTCAGTGCGGTGCCATAGGCGCGAAGGGTCTTATAGGTCTGAGTGTAGAGGGAGACGGCCTCTCGGGCTGATTGATCGTAGGAGCTTGCCCACGCCCGGCCATCCTCGTCTTTGCCCGCCATCATGCCGTAGCCGCCGAGCTCGCTGAAGACGGACGTAAAACTGTCGAACAGTGCGGCTGCGGAGTCGAAGCAGTTGGTCGCGGCCTGATAATAGACCTTCGGGTCGACCTCGAGGACCGTCATACGCCGAGTATTTTCAGCGTAGTGGCGGCAGCGTCCGTGTAGCTCTTGTGCGCGGTTTTGGCGGCCGCTTCCAGTGCGGCCAAGCCCTCTTGCATGTCAGTGACGCCGGCTCGCCACTCCGTGTGCGCCTCGTTGTATGCCGCGGCTACGGCTCCTGACCAGTTGTCATCAACTTCTTTGGCCTTCGCATCGAGCGCGGTCAGTACGTCGTCAACTGCGGCCATGTACCCACGCATGCGGGCGGTCAGCTGTTCGAGCTGGTCGAGGTCTACCGAGAAGGCTGGTGTGTCATCGCTCATCGTCAGGGCAGATCCAGCGAGCTAAGACCGGAGGCGTTCGACTGGTCGGTGGTTACAAAGGTATCGGCGGTGATGCCGAGCTTCTCGGCCAGCTCGAAGAGCGCGTCCCACACCTGGTCGGCGCCGGAGTGGAACTCATCCCACCCAGCAGTGAAGGTGGTGGCGTTGTTGCCGCGCCAGCTGTCGATCGTTATCTGGGCGTCGGTTGCCAACGACCGGTATCCGCTTTGGCACTCCGATGCAACTCGGTATGCCAACCGCCCTAACGCCTTGACCTCGTCGGGTACCACCGACAAGGTAAACGGATCTTGCGCAGCCATCAGCTCCCCCTCGAACGACCTCCCCCGGTGCCAAGCAAGCGCAGGTTCCTTCGTAATCTACCGGAGGGTAACCGCGACTTGCGGTGGCTGCAAGCGAGCGAGTACCGCGTCGGCATCGTGGTGGAGGTTGTGCGGGGGAGCGGTCTCAGGCGCCTTCGGAAATGATGTTCGCCGGGGGAGTGCCTGATTCGATCAGGCGGTCGACGGTGGTGCGAACCATCGCGGGGGAGCCACACACCAGGACTTGGTGTTTGGTGAACGGTCCGTGCGCGGCGGCCACGTCGGCGAGGGTGCCGTAGAGCATTTCCTCGGGAGCGAAGCCCACGTCGGAGCGGGTCTGCTCATGCCATTCATCGCGCACCGGGGGATCATCCGGGCTTTCGACTACCGGAATGACGGAAAGCCAAGGCAATTCGCCCGCCAGCAGGAACAGCATGTCGTTGGCGTAGAGATCGCGAGGCGAGCGTCCGCCGAAGAACAGATAGGTGCGCGGCGGAGTGTCGCGGCGGGCCAGGTCCAGGATCTGGGCGCGCATCGGCGCCAGGCCGGTACCGCCGGCGATCATCACCACCTCGACAGCATCGGGATCAACCGCGAAAACCCCATGGGGAGCGTTGATTCGCCACTGATCGCCGGGCTTGGTGTCGGTGACGATAGAACTCGAACACCACCCACCGGGCACCGTCCGCACATGGAACTCGAGCTTGCCGTCCAGCGAGGGCGGCAGCGCGGGGGAGAACCGCCGCCGCACCCCGGGATGCTGCGGCACCTCCACCTCCACCGAACCCCCGGCCTCGAACGGCACGAAATCGCCGATCAGCCGGATCACGGCGAGGTCGTGGCGCAAGCGGTGGTGGCCGACGACGGTAGCCGTCCATGCGGGGTCGGGAAAAGCGTTGCTCATCAGCCTCTTTCGCGAAGTCGCGGGCGGGTTCAGACAGGGTCGGCAGCGATGATCTCACTCGGTGTACCGGCCCGCTGGAGCGCGTAACGGGTGTTGGCGATCATCGTCGGCGATCCCGCGATCTGGATCTGACGGTCCGACCACGCGCCGAAGCTGGTCACCACCGCTCCTAGATTACCGACCAGCCGACGCGGCATGCCCATCGGCGTCTCACCCGAATCCTGGGGGTACCACCAGGGATTGGTGTGTTCTTCGCACACCGGCACCACGGTCAGCCACGGATTGGACTGCGAGAGCTGCCACATGTTGTCCACGTCGTAGAGGTCGCCGGGATAACGCCCGCCGATGAAGAAGTGCACGCGCGGATTGATCCCACGCTGACTCATCTCGATCAGCTGCGCCCGCAACGGCGCGATCCCCGTGCCGGAGCCGATCATCAGCACATCGCGCCCCGACTCCCGGTCCACGTGCAACCCACCGAGCGGCCCGGCGATCTTCCACCGATCCCCGACCTTGGTGTCGTTGACGATCGCCGGACTCACCCAGCCACCACTGATCCGCCGCACATGGAATTCGATCTCGCCATACGGGTTCGCGGGGATGGCGGGCGAGAAGTATCGCCACATATTCGGCCGCTGGGGCACCGCGACCGGCACATACTGGCCGGCCTTGAACGGAATGGGCCCGTCGGCCTGCAACCGCACGATCGCCAGATCGTCGAGCACCCGCCGATGACCCACCACGGTGGCGTCCCAGTACGGCTGCGACTTGTCCTCGTTCGCGCCGATGGCCATCGACGCCGAGACCAGCAGCGTGATGTCGCGCCAGCCCTCGTCGAGCTCCCTGGTCCAGCGGTTGCCGTGGAAGGTGCGCAGCGCCGCGAGCAGCGCGCGTCCGGCCAGGTCGTAATGGTCGGCTTCGACCCCGTACTTGCGATGGTCGCGGGCAAGTTGCTCGAGGAAGCGTTGCGCGCGTTCGAAGTCCTCGAGATGGTCGAGGACGAACTGCACCGCCGTCGTGATCCGCTTGGCCTGCATGTCCATGGCAGGCGGAAACAGCTCACGCAATCTCGGGTCCTGCGCGAACAGGTGACCGTAAAAAGCGCTGATCAGCCGCTCGGACCCGCCAGGTGTCTCCGACACCCCGCGGAAATCGGCGCGGACCAGCGCAAGCGAACGCGCATCCACGTCGTCAAGCTCCATTTCTCTGCAATTGCCGCAATGTGGCTCACCCGTGGGTGGCACCCTTCTCAGTATCCCCCGAAACTGCCTTCTTGGTGCAGGGATGCTCGTCACGCCTTGCCCAGCCGCACGGATCGTAAACCGCCCGCCTCCGATCAGCACGATCTCCCCGCCATCGATACGCGTCGGTGATCTTGTTCGGAGGGTCGCCGCTCCGCCGACTACGCTGCGATCGCGAACGTGACAACGAGGGGGCGCGATGACCAGCCAGGATCCGTGGGGCCGTGACAAGGGCCAGGCGCACTGGGCACCGCCGGGTAACCAGTATGGTCCGACCCCGCCTCCCCCTGGCTATCCGCCCCAGTACGCGGGTCCACAAGGTCCCTATCCCGGACAACAGTGGCAAAGCTATCCGCCCAGGTCATCGCACAACGGTCTGCTGATCGGCGCGGCGATCGCCGCGATCGTCGTGGCCGTGGTCGCGGTGGGAGCCGTCGTGCTGGTCCGCTCGACATCGCCGGAGACGCCGACCGCGTTGCCGCCGCTACTTCCAGCCACCACGTCGGCGGCGGCGAGCGCTACTCCCGAGCCGTGGCACGGTCAATATTCGGTGGACCGGGTGGCGAGCGCGTGCGACCTGATGGATACAGGGGCGATGGCGCCGTGGGGTGGGGAGCTCAAAGTAGTCCAAAGCCCGTTTCCCACGATGCCGATGTTCGGCATCACCGTGTGGCTCGCCGACAAGAGCACAACCAGCGCCGCGAAGTTCGTGACTCGCCGAGATCGCGGTATCGGTGTGGTGGCCCGCGGTGGAACCAGCACCCCGGTGACCGGGATCGGCACCGAAGCTGTCTCGGTCGATTCGCCGATGAAGGGTTCGCCGTCCCTGCTGATCCACGAACTCACGTTTGTCGACAGCAACATGTGTGTGGAGATCAGGATGACGCTCGACCTCCCCAGTCCTGACGCGCTTGGCGATGTCGACGCTGCCGCACAAGCCGCCGCTCGCCGCGTGATCGACATGCTGCGCACCGGCTGAGCAGCGTCGTTCGGGTGGGTGAGAATCGTCCGATGGCGAGCGACAATTTCATGTTGATTCACGATCCCGAACTTCTGGCCAGGGGTGAGCGGGTTCTCGGGGCCGATTTCAAGGCGATGCACGAGCGGGTTCTGCAGGTGAGCGCGTTGACCTCCCGACTCAACCTGCTGCCCTTCGACGACGAGGCCGGGAAGGCCGCGCTGCTCGAGGAGATCCTCGGCCGTCCGCTCCCGTCGGGGCTCACCATCTACCCGCCCATCTACACCGACCACGGCCTGAACCTGGACCTCGCCGAACGGGTGTTCATCAATCAGGGCTGCACGTTCCTCGACTACGCCGGAATCCGGTTGGGCAAGGGCGTGATGGTCGGCCCGAAGGCCACCTTCATCACCATGGGACACCCCGTGGACCCGGAAGAACGACGCCGATTCCTCACCGGCGCCCCGATCGACGTCGCGGAGGGCGTGTGGATCGGCGCGGGCGCGATGATCCTGCCCGGCGTCAGCATCGGCCGCGACGCGGTGATCGCCGCGGGCGCGGTCGTAGCCGACGACGTCCCGGCCAACAGCTTGGTAACCGGCTCCAAGGCGACCGTGCACCGAAGTTGGTAGCCGCACCTCACACGTACGGGTCGGTGATTTCGCGGAGGGTGGTGAGCGTCTTCCGCAGTTCTGTAGAGGCTCGTTTTCCCAGGTGGGCGATCCATTCGGACTGAACCTCGGCGGCGGTGCGGTTGGCGAGGTCGGCGGCGGTGCGGCCGGTGGGGGTGAGGCGAAGGAGGCGGGCGCGGCCGTCGGTGGGGTCGGGGACGCGTTCGAGGTAGTCGGCGCGCACCAGCTGGTCGGCGAGGGTGCTCGCGGTCTGTTTGGTCACTTGGGCCTGGGCGGCGAGGTCGGTGAGGCGGGTGCCGTCGGGGCCGATCCGGGCGACCAGGCGGGCCTTGGCGGGGGTGAGTTCGGCGTGACCGCCCGCGGTGAGCGCGGCGAATACCCGCCGCTCCATCTCCCGGTACGGAACGAAAAGGAGCACGCCCAGGTTGAGCTCGTCGCTCATGCTCTCCTCCTTGTTTCGGTCAGTGTATCTGACTATATTGGTCAGATAAACTGACTATTATTCGGAGGTCGATCATGGATCGCGAGCAGCAGTGGCAGGTCATCGAACAGCAGCGCCGCGCCGTCGCCGACCTACTCGCCGACCTCACCCCGGCCGAATGGGATTCGCCGTCGCTGTGCGCGGGCTGGCGGGTGCGCGATGTCGCCGCGCATCTGGCGATGGCACCGCAGCCGCCCGGTCCAGCCACGATGGTTTGGCTGGGAATCCGGGCGGGCGGTTGCTTCCATCGAATGAATCACGATGTCGCGGTGCGTTATTCGGACCGTCCCGATCTGGCAGGGGAGATCCGCGCGCACGCGGCGTCGCGCCGATTGCCCGCTGTGACCAGCTACCGCAACATCTTCTTCGACGTGATCGTCCACGCCCAGGACATCGCCCGCCCGCTCGGCCGCACCATCGACGTGGCACCGCGTGCGGCCGCCGTTGCCGCACAACGGGTCTGGACGATGGGCTGGCCCTTCTGGGCAAAGCGTCACCTGCGCGGCCTGCACCTGACCGCCGACGACATCGAATGGTCAACGGGCGCGGGCACTCCGGTTCACGGCCCGATCCTCGACCTGCTGCTGGCAATGACCGGCAGATCGGTCGCCGTGGCGAACCTGCGCGGACCGGGCGTGGAAGCGCTGTCGCACAGCCTCCGCTGAGCCCGGGTCAGCCGACAACCTTCTGCACCGCCGCCTGGCGCGCTCCCTCATCGACCTCCCCGATCTCGAACCCCTTGCCGACGATGTGCTGGACCAGCGCGGCCTCGGGCGGCAGTCCGTACTTGCGCAGGTAATAGGGGACGGCGCCCGGCCAGACGAATGCGCCGTCGGTGTGGAAGTTCAACGGCACGTCGCGCTGGCTGGGGTCGAACTCGTCGGTGTCGTGGCTGCGGGCGCTCAGAATCACCGGCGCGTGCTCGAGGTAGGACAGCACCCGATCCTGGATATCGGAGTCCACCGCCGACCGGTTCACCACCGGTTTGCCCTCGGGATCACGCCCGTCGAACGGCGCCGAAAGTCGAAGTTCGCTCATGCTCACACAACCTACGCGGCCCCGGCTCGTGACGGCTGTCCGTGCTAATGTGCCTGGTCAAGGCAGTACTCGGCCGGAAGGGGTGGGGATGAAACGCGCAGGTACGGCGATGGTGGTTGCCGGTTTGGCGGTTGTCGGGCTGGTCGGGTGTGACTCGGGGGAGTCGACGTCGAAGGGGGCGACGACTACAGCTAAGCCGGTTCTGTGGAATCCGTGTACGGAGATTTCTGATGCTGTGTTGACGGAGGCGGGGGTGGATCCGGCGACGGAGGAGAAGGGTGTCGCGGGGGTTCCGCAGTCGGGGTGGGAGATCTGTGGATGGATGGCACCCAAGTACGGGCTGACGGTCTACACGTCTGCAAACTCCCTCACGGAGTTCGAGGCCAAGCCAGGCAACATCGACTTTGCTGACGTCACCGTGGCCGGTCGCCCCGGTCGGAAGTTCAAGGTCGCGGGTGACTCCCGGAACCTCATCTGCGACGTGGTCTTCGCGACTCAGGGCGGAGTGGTGCAACTCGAGGTCATGAATCGCGCGAGCCTCGACGGCCTCGAGGAACCGTGCGTTTACCTGAACAGCGCGGCAAACGCGCTCGTCCCGACCTTCCCCCAGTAGCGGGGAGGGTAAATGGCTGACACGACGGCTTACAGCACACTTCTGTCGCAGGCTCGTGCAGGCGACGTCTATCTGAACGACGAGGCGGCGGCCTACCACATGTTCAAGGCATGTGATCAGCGACTGGCTGATCTCGACAAGATACTGATCACGTCTCAAAGAGCCCAGAATGTAAGCGGTTTCGGTGATTTCGACATTGCCAAGCAGCTCGAGGCGAAGTTCCGTACTCAGGCTGGCAACGATCCCAACTCGATCTACGAGGTCATCCTTAAGGACATCGAGGCAGTGAAACAGTTGCGCGAAGTCTTCTCCATCTCCTTCAAACGCATCGCGGGCAAAGACATAGAGAACGCCAATGCCCTCGACTACGTCACCGGGCAGGTGAGCTGACATGACCGGCATGCAGAGCATCGGCGGCATCGACCTTTTCGGCAACCTCCGCGACTTCGTCATGTCCCCGTTCTCCGGCGACGACGACGAACTCGACAGCTCCGATATCGCAGACATCCAGAACAAGTACAACACTCAGCGAGACAGCAACCGAAAGAAGGCAGGCGACCTCGGTTTCGACGGTGAGTACCGCCCCATCACCGTGGCGAGGAACGATGGGTTCCCGGGAACTGTCGCGGAACTGCGTACCAAGGTCGACAAGATCGATCTCGACGCCGTCAACGGTCTGATCGGCGCGTGGAACGAAATCTCCACTCGCAACAGCACTTCCCTCGACGATTTCCGCAAGCAAATCGCTCGCGGCATGTCCCCGGATGTCTGGGCAGGTTCCGCAGCGAACGCAGCCGCGCAAACCGTCGCGGCATACGACACCACGGGCAAGAAAGTCACGACCGCGGCCGCGCTCACCGCCACCAAGCTGGACGAACTCCGCACCGGCCTCGAACCGACGAAACGGCTCGTCCCACATGCACCCGAGCACCGCAGCGGTCTCGACAACGTCGGCGCCCTGCTCACCGGCCGCGGATGGCGCAATGACGATGTCGCGAACGAGAACGCACGCGTCGAGGCTGTCCGCATCCTCCAAACCGTCTACGCCCCAGTGATTTACGAGTCCGACAACAAGGTCCCGGTGATCCCCATCCCGAAGACCATCGAAAACAACGGTGGCGAGCCCGAAACAAAAGGCACCACAACACAATCCACCAACCAGGGTTCGACAACCCAGCCCACCACCCAGCCCGCGACGAATCCGGCCACCACACCGGCGTCGACCACTCCCACCACCGACCCGGACGACACCGACGACTCGACAGACGATTCGACCACCCCCGAATCGACCACTCCCCAGTCGACGGATCCGGGTGCGACGACCCCCGCCTCGACCACCCCGAGCTCAACCATCCCCGGTTCCGGATCACCAAGTGGCGCAGGCTCTCCCGGCGGTGGCTCCCCGGGTGCGGGCACGCCGGGCGCGGGCACTCCCGGCGGCGCGGTTCCCGGAAGTCCGACGGCTGCCGGCACCGTCGCGGGCCGCGGCACCGGCGCGGGTTCCGGCACTGCGGGCCGCTCCGGCATGCCCGGCATGATGAGCCCCGGTGCGGGCAAGGGCGGCGGCAACGACGACGAATCGACCAAGGGCATCCCCGACTACCTCATCACTCAGGAAAACGGTGACGAACTCACCGGACTGGACACCCTGCCCAAGATGGTCCCGCCTGTCATCGGCGCCGACTAGTCGCCAATCCTGATGGAACAGAGTAGATCTCCCGTGCGTACCTGGCATTTAACCGCTTTAGATTTCCGCACCCTATGGGAAGCCGCGGGCCGCGACGTCCTCCCGTACCCCCTGCATCACCGCCATACCGACGTCGAAACACAGGCCGAGGTCCTGCGCCTGCGCAGCAAGGCCGCCGAGAACCTGATGGCCGAATTCGACAGCGATCTCGACCGCGCCATGGCCGCTCTGCTCGCCCCGCACGCCCGCGTCGAAGTGGCGGGGGCGGCCAAGGGTGTCAAAACCATCCGAGCCCACGGCGGCACCCGCGACACCTACGCCTCCCTCGCCGTCCAAGCCCCCGGCGACGAGACCAACCCCGGCGACATCACCCTGCACCTCTGCGCCCCCGACGCCCTGGCCGCCGCCGTCCTCTCCACCCTCCCGAAGGTCGCCCCCGGCAAAGGCCGCGAAATCCGTGTCACCGCAGCAGAACTCGCCGCCCCCCGCCCCCACGTCCGCGACCGCTGGAACCCCACCCCCCGCGAACAACTCGAATCCTTCCTGGCCAAACCCACCACCACCCTCACCCACATCGGCGTCTACGCCCACGCCAGCGTCGACAACCGCCACATCGAAGGCCGCGACGACTTCCAGCTCCACGACATCCCCGGCGACGGCCGCTACGTGTTCTACGGCGAAACCACCTTCATAGCCAAACCCACCACCCCACCCCGAATCCAAGCCACCCTCGCCACCATCCTCACCACCACAGCCACCAAGGCCCGCACCGGCACCTACCTCCCCCGCTGATCGTCGACTTCGGCTTCACACCGGCAATAGGGTGAGCACGGGCTCAAGCCCCTTGAAATCATCGGGATTGCGCGTGTAGAGCGGCAGGTCGTTGACCGATGCGATTGCCGCGATCATCAAGTCGCATTTGCGGGGCTTCGGGTTTCGGCCCTCGGCGACGACCAGCTTGGCCATCGTCGTGAATCGCCGAGCCGCTGACGAGCAAAAGTTCAGTGCGTCGAAGCTGTGCTCGATCTCCAGTAGCCGTTCGGTCCGCAAGGCCAGTATCTGTGGTGATTGGGCGAGCGCGATGCCGATGCCCAGTTCAGCCAATGTGACGGTGCTTATCCGGGAGTGCACCGGAAGTCTGTCGTCGTCGATTTTCGCTAGATCGATGAGAACGCACGTGTCGAGTAGCCCCACCGGGTGTCGCCGTTCAGTCATCGAGGCGATCCTCGCCGAACGCCGCATCGATCTCAGCCCGCTCCGCCGCGGCGTCCCCGGCTCCGGCGAAGCGCGCGAGCCGCGCCTTGAGGTCCGCTGTTGTCACGTTCCGCTGCGCGCGGATGGGACGCAGTTCTCCGACCGGATGCCCGTTGCGGGTGATGATGAAATTGTCGCCGGCCTCGAGCGCATCCATCACGCCCGCACTGCCGTTGCGCAGGTCAGCCTGTGTGATCGTCTTGGTCATACCCAAGGATAGCGTTCGATGCTATGCATGGCTATGCCGAAAAGGTGGTCGGATGTTCCGATTCCCCCGCCGACACCTTGGCCGACTGGAACATGGAGGCTAAGAGCCCCGACGAGTTCGTGCTGGACCAGATCGCGCTCGATGGCCGGCTCATGTGGGCGTGCGTTCAGCAGATCGCCGATTCGCGGCGCGATCCACCTGAGTCCGTTGAGGACGTTCTCGACGCGCTGGAAAGCGCGGGCTTGGTGGCGTCGGTGTCTGCGTTGCGAACCGGTCGGCCCTAGGCAACCAACCCGAGTAGCGGGATTGGGCGACCATCGCGGCGGGCCTGCCCGAGTTCCCGCACCGCCATCAAGATGGTGCAGTTCCAATTGTCGACGTGTGCCATCAGTCCGTGTCCGTCCTCCACGATCAGCGCCTCCGAGGACACGACCGCTAGGACATCACGAAGGAACTCCGTGACCGATCCCCACACCGCTTCTCGATCGGAGTCCACGTCCAAATCACAGAACACAACCTGCCCGACATGGCCCGCAGCGCCAGGATGAGAGTCGACTGCGATCGCCCAGTCGGCTGATGCGTGTAGTGGGCACCATCCGCGGTCCCACCAGACCATGCGAACCGCGCCGTCAGTCGAGCCGTCCAACTCCTCGTAAGGTACTCCGGGACCGCTGGATTCGGCCTCATCCGCCCGGGCAGCGCACCACCGTCCGGCCGACTGCGCGCCTTCCAGACACATCCCCAGGATGTCGCGACCACCGAGTACCGACCACAACTCGGCGACCTCCGCCGGTGCAGGTACACCCGTTTGGTCTTCGTAGCGGCTGGTGTCTTCGGATCCGCGCCGCAGCACCGGCTCGAAACCCCTCTCCACCATCACATCCCAGATGTGGTGGGCCAAGGTTGCTACTTCACCCATCGATAGCCTCTGAATCGTCCCTTCGGATCACAGTTCCTGTGGTCGAAGGATTTCCACCCGTTCGTCCGATGTGAGTCCACTGAAGACCTCGGCAGCCCACTTGATCGCTTCGTCGATGTCATAGGAATACTCGATCCGGAATTTCCCTGATCGCGCGACCGTGCATTTCATCCCCGCCCATTCCTGGCCCTGTGCCAAGAACAGCTTGTCTGAATTTATGCACACTCGGTCGCTGATGTCATGATGGTCGAAAAGGTCCACATCCATTCCCTCGTCGCCCCGGTAGGCGATGACGCCCCAGGTGCCGACTCCTGATGAAGTCTGGACATTCGTCGATACCGCGTACACCCAATCCGGATACACGAGTGCGGCGGCCTCTCCGGTTGCCTGAACCAGCCCTGTTATGAGCTCGGCCTCGTCGATGTCGGTCATGAAACCCTCCTAGTGATCGTTTCTATATCGGTTGAAATCGGCGAATTGGATTCCATGTTGATTGCGTGCGAATGTATTCCCGCCATGGTTACTGAAATAGACAGGAACCCGTGTGAACTCGTTGCCTTTGGCGTCGATCATCTTCACCCCGCCGAGGACTCTGTCCGGTGTGACTGCACCAGGTGGATCTGTCCGAATACTAATACGCGTCTCTCGGCCGGGAAACGACCTGGGCCAGTCAGCGACAGCGTTCTCCAGCACACGGAACTGTTGTTGATTGAACCGGCTCTCTTGTGCGAAGAGGTTGACGAGCCCCCGGTCCAGAGTGGTTCGGTAGCTGGACGCATGCCCGCCATCGTACGTCCGCCCTGCACCCGTCGGATCTACGCCCTCATGGCCTGTGTTCGTCGCTGCCGTGCCTTCAGCACTGTCGCCCTTGCGCTTGACCTTGTCGCCGGTGGAGAAGTCGTGGCGGATCACACCGTCGGTCGAGACATGGCGACCGTTGAGAGACTCGGTGAGGACCACGTTGTCGCCGACCTGGGATCGCGAGAACGATCGGACATTGCCGGCGGCGTCGGGCGGAAAGATGACGTGCTGTTCATGGCGTAGCGCCGTGAACGTGCCGCCGCCACGCTGGTCGTATTTGACCGCACGTGGGGGGTAGTCGCGAACAACTGTTTGGTTCGGGGCATCTCCGTAGAAGGTGTCTGTGAAATGCGAGCCGCTCAGCGTCTTCCCGTGCACGACTCGGGTCGGGTCGCCTGGTGGTATCGGCAGCGGATAGTCGTCAGGGCTCAACGTGCCACGTATGTTCGCGTGCGCGGGATTGTGCGGGTCGTACAAAGGTCCGTCGACCACTCGCCGAGGTGGTGTGATTCGGTCGCGGACCGCATCGCGGCGGTCGCCGAATGGTGTCTCCGGGACTCTCGGAGGTGTGGTGGTCGGGGTATTCGGGTCGGGGCCTGTGGGATTGGTGTTCGGTGTCGGCTGTGAGCGGTCGACCGCGCTGTCCGCGTCGATGGTGTTCGTCGGCGTGGTTCCGGGCGGGTTGGCGTCGGTACCGTGGGGTGTGGTGGTGCCATTGGGGTGGTGTGATTGCCACTGGCCGTCGGGAGGTATCCGGGGGCTGCGGGAGCCGTCGGGGTTGGATACCGCGCTGGAGCTGAACACATTTCCGTTGGCGTCGGTCCATGCGCGCTGGGTCGGCGCGAGTACTTCCACACCCAAGTTCTGGGCCAGTCGATCGGCGAAGCCGTTGGCGGAGGCATCGCACCCGAGGAGGCGGATGGGGGTTACGCCGTCCCAGCCGGAGCGGCGGAGGAGGTCGCCGTATTGCTCTGGGGTGAGGGTTTGGCCGCCGATTACGGCGTGGCCGTCAGGGGTGATGTGGGTGTCGGCGGTGAAGCGGTTGGGGTCGGCGGGGACTCGGTGGGGGAGGTCGCCCATTGTGGGGTCGCCGCGGTGGTGGGAGACGCCGGCTGGGGTTTGTTCGGCGTGGCTGTTGTGGATTGCGTCGAGGTCGACAGTGGTGTCGAGGTCGGTGTTTGTGTCGGGGGTGGTGGTTACGGTGTTGTCGGGCTGGGTGGTGGGGGTTGCGTGTTGGTCTGCCCAGGACGGGATTGTCGCGCGGGAGAGGTCGGCTCGGGAGATGTCGGAGCCGAGGCGGTGCATGTCGTCGGGGGTGAGGGTGGGGTTGTCGCGTGGGGGTAGGCCGAGGTTGGTGCGGACTGTGTTGGCGAGGTCGGTCAGGGTGGGGGTGGTGTCCGCGTTGATCGTGAGGTCGGCTGTTGATGGGTTGGTGGTGGGGACGGTGTCGACCATGAGCCAGTCGCCGAGGGGGAATTGATGGCCTTGGTTGAAGGCGAGGTCGGTGGCTGTTTGGGCATTGTCGGCGACGGTGTCGATGGTGGTGGGAGGGGTTGTGGGAGAGCCGGTTACGGCGACAGTTAGGCGGACGACTCGGACCGGCTGGGCGAACGTGTGGGGGTAGTCGGCGGCTTGGTAGGGCCGGCCTGTGGGTGGGTTGATTTGGAGGGCTTGGTTATTGGCGGGCTGGATGGGGCGGAGGGATTCGCGGGCTTGTCGGGCTTGGTTGGCCGCTTCGAGGTTTTGGGGGGTGAGGAGTGGGTCTGTCGCTGGGGTGGTGTTGGTGGGAGACGTCGGGTTCGTGGGTTGGGGTGTGTCGGCGGGAGTTGTTGTGGTCGAGGGAACCTCGCTGTGGGTTCCGTTCGCTTTGGGGGTCGGCGAGTTGGGGGCCGTGTTCGGTGCGGCTGGGGTGCGGCTGGTCGGCGGGGTGCTCGGGGTTGTCGGTCGAGCAGTGGACGGCGGCGTCGTGTGAGTCGTCGGGTTGGTGCCTGTGGACGAGTGGGGAGTGTTCGGTGTTGCCGGATTCGCAGCGGATGGCGGGGCGCTTGGCGTAGGTGTGCGGGCTGTGGATAACCCGGGATTGTTCGGGGTTGTCGGCTGGGTGGCGGACGGTTGGGCGGTGGGGGCTGTCGGCCTGGTGGTTGTGGATGGTTGGGGAGTGTTCGATGTCGGCGATTGATGCGTGGCCGGGGTGATCGGTGCGCTGATGGGTGGGGTCGACGGTGTCGAGTTGGGAGGTGTTGTGGGTGTTGCGGTGGTCGGTGTTGTGGTGGGTGCGGTGCTGGGTGCTGTGGCGGTGGTCGCCGCGCTGGTTGTCGATGTATCAGCCTGTTGAGGTTGACGGGTAGTGTCGCTGGGGGACTGGATGGTCGGGGACGGCGCAGTTGGTGTGGATGTGCTCGGGGTGGTGGGTTGTGGCGTCGTCCCGACCGTGGACGGGGTGGAGGTAGTCGGGTTGCTGCTGGTCGGCGTCTGTTCGCTGGTGGTCGGTGCCTGGGTGGGGGCCGGGCTCGATGGATTTGGTTGGGCTGCGGGCGAATCAGTAGGTGTCGCAGGTGGTGTCGCGGGCGCATCGACCGGGGGGAGGTCGAGCGAGGACGAGAGGGGTGCCGACAGACTGGGGTTGGTTGGTGGGGTTGGAGGTGTCGCCCGGAGTGGTTGGGTTTGTGCTGTTGGGCGATCCGGTTGGGTTCGGATTCGTGGTGCCGGTGTTGCCCGGCGATGAGGGCGTGCCGTTGTCGGCGGGTACCGAGGGGTTGGTCGACGCTGGGCTGGGGTTGCTCGGTGAAGCCGGTGAGCCAGTGCTGGAAGGGTTTCCGCTGTCGGCGGGTGTCGAGGGGTTGGTCTCCGACGGGCTGGGGTTGCTCGGCGAGTCCGGTGCACCTGTGCTGGACGGGTTTCCATTGTCGGCAGGCGATGTCGGGCCGGGGGAGGTCTCTCCGGGGGAGCTGGGGTTAGGCGTGCTGTCGCCTGGCGAGGTAGGGGAACTGTCGCCGGGCGAGTTGGCACTCGGCGAGTTGTCGCCTGGTGAACTGTTGCCTGGTGAGCTGGGGCTTGGCGAGTTGTCGCCAGGTGAACTCGGGCCCGGTGAACTGTCGCTGGGCGAGTTGGGGCTGGGCGTGCTGTCGCCGGGTGAGTTGGGGCTGGGTGAGTTGTCGCTGGGCGAGTTGGGGCTGGGCGTGCTGTCGCTGGGCGAGTTGGGGCTGGGCGTGCTGTCGCCGGGTGAGCTGGGACTAGGCGAGTTGTCGCCGGGTGAGTTGGGGCTGGGTGAGTTGGGGCTGGGTGAACTGTCGCCCGGCGAGCTCGGGCTGGGCGAACCATCCCCGGATGGGGTGTCCGTTCCGGTAGGTGCCGCATCGCCGGGAGTATCGGCCGGACTGCTGTTCGATGGCGAGCTATCGCCAGGAGAGGAAGGTGAACCCGCTCCGGAAGGCTGGGTTGCGTTGTCCCCATCAGGTGTTGATGGCGTGCCCTCAGATGCCGGAGCTTTGGAACCAGGAGTACCCGTCGATGCGGGCGAAGTCGATCCCGGCGCACCACCGTTCGTCTGAGCCGGAGACGAACCCGGATCTTCCGTACCGGCCGGGCTGGTAGGCGAACCTGTATCGCCCAACTCGGGAACCGTTGGCGCGGGCGAGTCCCCGTTGCCCTGCGAGGTGGACTGCAACCCGCTCTGCAACCCACCCGCACCAGCGCTGGTGAACGTATCAACGCCGATATCGAGTTTGAAATCCTGACCCATCAGCAACGATGCGGCACCCGCCGACGCGACTTGCGCGGACAGATCCGCACCGAGTTCGGTCGCCGCGCCTGCCGCTGACTTGGCAGCCAACTTGCCGAGGCCGGAGGTGACGTTGTCGCCGACACCGCCCAGCTTGTCCCCGAGACCACCACCGACGGCACCACCGACAGCGCCACCGAAGGTCGCCAAACCCAGGTCGGCCCAACCGAAGTCATCCATCGAGCGATCGCCCTTGGCGACCTGGATGGTCCGGGCGAGCGCGTCGATCCCGCCCTCTTCCAGCGCTTCGAACGCCGCCCCACGGATCGCGGCCCGCGCGGCCGCTTTGGCGATACCGCGCGCGATCATCCTGGTGAGGAGCTGTTTCATCGCGATCTTCACCGCGACCTGCGCCGCGACACGCGCAGCCACGCCCGCCGCGGCACCGACTCCGGTCCACGCGGTCGCCAGCGCGATACCGATCTCGACCGCCGCCACGATCATCGTGCCGATGATCACCAGCTTGGTGTGCTCGATATCGTTGGCACCGTCTTCGAGCAGCTCGGCCTGCTTCTCACACCACTTACGGATCGCGGTGAACGCCGCCTCGTCACCGGCCAGAAGCTTGTCGCGATAGGCCGCGATCGCGTCGTGCGTCTCGCCCTCCGACAATGCCGACAACGCCGAATTCAGCGCCTGCGCCGCATCCTCGTCAACCGTGTTGAGCGTGTTCGCCGTAGTTGTCCACGCATCGGCGAGCCGCCGCATCGCGGTCTCATCGCCTTCGGGCCAATCACCCGCTCCGAGAATGTATTTAGCGACCCACTGCAAAGACTCCGGGATCTCGATACCCACGAACTATGACCCCGTCGACTGCTTCAACTGAGCCGCACGGGCGGTGTCCTGCTCGACCAACTTGTCCGCGACAGTCACCATGTTCGTACCGAGCTGCGTCATCGACTTCGCGAGATTGCCGACCGAGGTCTTGCCCTGCTCCACACCCGGTGTGTAGTTGCCCGCGAACGCCTGCCCGATCTCGTCCCCACCCCAGCACTCACCCTCGGCCGCCAACGCAGCGGTCAACGTGGTCAACGCCGCGGACAGAGTCGAAGCGACCGAGTCGAACGAGGACTGCGTAGTTCGCAGCGCGTCGGGATCGGCCTTGATCGAACTCATCGCAAACCCCAACTTCGCCCAACAGTGCTGTCGAGATATTGGACGCACGAGGCCGAGCCGCGGATCCCTATTGTGCGCTATGTCTCATTAGCCATGCTAAGGCTATTGCTCTGTGAGACAGGGTTATCCGCTGCTCATCTGCAAGTCCATGCTCTTCATCCTGGCCAATTCGTCGAAGGCGATCTCCCCGGTGAGGCCCGGCCCGGTGACCGTTGCCAGGGAGTGGTCGCCGGACCACTGGATGCCGAGTCCTCGATGATTGGCGTAGGCGTGGAGTGCGCGGCGTCGGTCGGTGAGCGGAAACTCGGTGAGCCCCTCCTGAATAACCCGGGCGATGCGCGGCGCGAAGGGCGCGGGCAGCACCAGCGACGGATGCTCGATCAGAAACGCGGCCCTGGTCCCGCCGCCGACCGGCCCGCTGTAAGCAGTCCACACCCCGGAGATCGCCTTGGCTGCGTCCATGAACACATTCACCACGCCCTCGGCCCGATCGGGCGAACCGGGAAGTACGGCGAACGGCACTTCCGCGTCAGCGAGTTCACTGATCCCATAACGGTTTCCGATGTCGCGCACGGACTGCGCGAGCCCGGTGACCGAATCCGGATAGCTGGCCGGGTTACCCCACGCCCACAACCACGACTGTGGTCCCGGAGCCGCCGACCCGAGCAGATGCATCCGCTCGCATTCGATCGGCTGGTCCCCGGTCAAAGTGAACCGGCCGACCGCCAAGTCGACACTCCACCCACGATCACCGGCGATATCGGCGAGATGCAGTTGATGCTCGAAGGAATACAGTGCGGCATCGTCGAGCAGGTTCGCCAAGGTCACATCAGACATGACGGCGAGCGTACCGAGCGCGATTCGGATCGCGGGAACGATCTTTCCGCCCGCGCAGCCCTGGCGAAACTCGATGTGAACTAGTCGCAAGGTTCTCGCGGAAGTTACTGGCCAGAGCGGAAACTCGCTAGTTGCTAGTGTGCGCGGGAGTGTGTAGCGTCACACGAACAAGAACGGCCGCCCGGCGAGCGCCAACTCACCGAACGGCCTAGGTACGAAACAGGTACACACTGTTCGCACCGTGGGATCAAATCCTACATGCAACGGTTCGGCGTCTCTTGATGCCGGGCTTTCGTCGTTCCAGGGGTCTATCCACACCCTGACGGCGGGCTACCTGTGTCGTGTCCTGGGCTCCGGCCGCTCCTGTCGGTCGTTATCGGAGAGCCCGACCGAGGGGCAGACAACCCTGACACCCAGCCTCCTGCGAGCACCTTCGTCGTACGCCTCGCACGTACGCACCTGGTCGGTTCGGGAGTGCACACCTTCGCCCAGGTCCAACGCTGCCACACGCCGATACAGGCGTGGGGCCAATTGTGTTGGCCGAGGACGCAAATCGGGGTTCGGTGCGGGGAAGCGGGCAGGGATGGTTACGACACCGGCACCCTTGGGTGCTCCTTATCGCCGACAGCACCGCACGTTCGGGTGAGGAGCGAGCCTTGGTGGAATCGCAGACCGAGGTTCGGGGCCGGTGAATGCTGTAGGCGGGCGGGAATCAGATGGTGAGAACGGTTTTCCCACGTGCGCTGCCCTGGCCGAGCACAGCAGGAGCGGCTTCCAGTGGCACGGTCATCTGCACCGGAACAACAACGTCACCGGCGGCGACCCGGGACAGCAGTCGGCTCAATTCCGTTGAGCGCCCCTTGGACTCGAAGTTGCCGCCGGTGATGTCGTGTTCGCGCAGCGCCGCTTCGTCGGCCGCCCAGGTCGTCGAGTAGGCATGGCCACCTCGGCGGACCAGGGTGGCGTGGGTGGCGAAATCTCCCGGTGAACTGATCAAGTCGAAGAGCACATCGATGCCGTCGGGGTGGGTGAAGCGGACGGCGTCGGCGATGCTCGAGTCCTGGCGGGTGGCCGGGTCCGGATCGACGAAATTCGGGTCGGCGGGGCGGAACTGGGTGTAGTCGACGGTTTCGGCGGCACCGAGGCGGGCGACCTGGTCGGTGGCATCGGTGCGGGCGGTGGCGATCACATGCGCGCCCGCGATGTTCGCCAGCTGGACGAGGAACGAACCCACACCGCCGGTCGCGCCGACGATCAGGACCGTCTGGCCGGGCTGGATATGCGCGGCGTCGACCAGATCCTGGGCAGTCACGCCGGCGACCGGCAGCGCCGCGGCGGCCACCGTGGTGACCCCGTCGGGGATCGGGACGAGGGTCGCGTCCTCGGGGACGGTGGCGTACTGCGCCCAACTACCGTGTCCCGCCGGCGCGGTCAGGAACTTGCCGACCACCTTGTCGCCGATCTTGAATTTGGTGACACCGGTACCGACCGCCGAGACTGTGCCCGCGCCGTCGACGCCGAGGATCATCGGGAAGTCGGTGGGCATCTTGCCCTCCAGGATGCCGTCGGCCATTTTCAGATCGAACGGGTTGACCCCGGCCGCGTCGAGCGCCACTTGAACCTCGCCGGGACCCACGCCCGGCACCGGCACATCGGCGAGCTCGGGTGTGGCACCGAACTTCTGAACCACGATCGCGCGCATGGGGGTGAACTCCTCCGCATCGGGGGTGAGCCGGGCACCGCAATCCTAGGCGGATAGCCGTTCGACATGCGGTGATTGATCGTCTTCGGTGGTGTCGCGGCGTACCGTGAAGCGCGGCTTCGAAGTCCGCTGAAAATTTTTAGAGTTGAGCGGAACAGACTCAACTTTGTGAGCGTTGAACAAGTCGATACCGGACACACACAAGACCTCCGATGGTTTTAGGAGTCAAGCCGCAGCGCGTGTCGGAGGCGTGTCGGGGAAGGGCCCGAATGCTTTTGTCGGATCGAAGGAC
>NZ_JBHXNK010000046.1:0-28424 GCF_042719755.1 Nocardia sp. NPDC058519
GGGATCACCCCGATCCGCCGGGCCCCGGCCCCTTCGTGTGGCCGCCCATATGTCGCTCACCATCCAGTCACCACCGCCGCTGCTCGGCCCGACGTCGGCCGCGTCGAAGAGCGGGCGCGGTGGCCTTCGCAGGATCCACCCAGATAAGCCGCGTCAGCGGGCGGCGGGCACCGTGGCGACGACCCACTCAGCGAAGGACGGACCGGCCAGGGTGGCGTGCGGGGACGGAAGGAGAGTGCCGTTTTCGAATTGCTCGCGGTCGGGGTTGGCGGAGTCGGAGGTTTCGATGATCCGCAGGGCATCGCCGCGAGCCGTGACCAGGGCGGTGGCCGCGGCGGCCATCGTCTCCGGCTGCGGGCCCGCGATCTCGGGGAACGGAATATCTTCGGCGGGAATCGGATTCGCGGCAAGATCTACCAGCGCCTCGGCGACAGTTCGGGCGGCGACCAGCTGGGTGCGCATGCCCTGGACGTACGCGACGGCGCCCTGAGTGCCCCACTCCACCATGACCTCGACGAGCTCGTGGAACTGCGCCGCACGCAGAATCTGCACCGGCAGCACGCCTTTGAGCAGCTCCTGCTCGTGGGCGAGCTTGGCGGCGTTGTACCCGGCGAGCGAACCGTCGATCCCGATGATGGACACCACGACGAGCCGCTCGACCCCGGCCCGCTCCCCCGCCGCGTGCAGGTTCCGCGCGGCTGCGGTGAAGAACTCGGTAGCCACCTGCTGATCAGCCGAGGGCGTACTCGACGCGTCGATCACGATGTCGACCCCGGTCAAAGCCTCGTCGAGCCCCACACCGGTCTCGATGTCGACACCGTTGGCCCGCGAGAAGGCAACGACCTCATGCCCACGCTCGACCAGCACATCCACCACATGCCGACCCAACCGCCCGGTCGCCCCGGCCACCGCGATCTTCTTCTGCTCCGCCATGATCCACTCCTCCGTCGCTTCTTACGCGTTCACAGAGTCGACGAAGCAGCCGACCGGAGTGTGACATCACCTGGTCAAGACGTCTCGAGACTCCCCCGAGGTGCGATCCAGCGATGGTCGAGGTCCACCACCGATGCGACCGTTTCGAAATCGGAGTCGTAGTGGAAAAGGACAAGTCGGTGTTCGACCGCGATCACAGCGGCGAGCAGATCGTGAATGCCGACCGCCCGGTGGCGGCCCGACCGCGCGAGTTCGCGTTGGATCGTGAAGGCACTGTGCCAGTGTTCGTCATTGGTGGGCAGATACTCATAGGCTGCCCTGCGGCGGAAACGAATCTGTTCGTATTCCGCGGGGCTTCGGGCGCTGTAGAGCGCCTCGGAATCGAGCGGTGCGCACGTGGCGATCAATCCGGCCTCGAGCAGCGGCCCGAGTGCGGCCGCCACGTCCGGATGACGCATCCGAGCCGCCGCGCTGGTGTCGATGAGATAGCGCGCCGTTATCGCCATACGTCGTCGCGCCGATCCTTGTCGGCCATCTCGGCCATGCCGCCGTTGACCAACCATTCGACTTCGCTGGCGCGCGCATGCGCCACCACTGCCGAGTTCAACGCGGCGCGAACTGTATCGGAGACGCCGGCGGTCCCGAGCGCGTCCTGCGCGGACTCGAGTAGCTCGTCGTCGATCTCGATCAGTCGCTTGGTCATCACACATTCCCTCGATATATATTCCCCCATGGCCGAACTATATACCCGGGAAGATGCTGGTCACAAGGGTTCAGTGGGCGATATTCAGTGCCGTGTGGAGGGTGGCGGCCCACTGGTCGACGATCAGTTTGCGGCGCGCGGAGTCGTCGGTGAGGACGTCGGCGAGGCCCAGACCGCGGGCCAGATCGAGAGTGGCTTGGACGAGGTGGTGGGCTACCGGGTCGGAATCGTCGACGCCGAGGGCTTCGACCGCGCGGCGGTGGGAGATCCGGCCGAAGCGGGCTTCGAGGGGAAGGATCCGTTCGCGCAAGGCCGGATCGGCGGCGGCGTGGGTCCAGACCTGTAGGGCGGCCTTGAAGAACGGGGTCGTGTAGGACTCGACGAGCGCGGAAACGACTGCGCGCGTACGGCCTTCGCCCTGGGCGACCGCGTTCACCGTCTCGGCTTCGGCCTTGGCCTGGTCCATCCGGAACTCGAACATGAACTCGAGTGCCGCGGTGATCAGGTCCTCACGGGTGGGGAAATGGTGCTGGGCCGCGCCGCGCGACACCCCGGCCCGTTCGGCGACCACCGACACGGTGGCGGCCGCCCAGCCGGTTTCGGCCAGGCAGTCGATGGTCGCCTCTAGCAGCCGCTGCCGGGTGGCCCGGCTGCGGTCCTGCTTGGGTTCGTGGGGTGTCGCCATCGGACTATTGTGCCCAGCTGGGCGGGCGCTTCTGGAAGAAGGCCGTCATGCCCTCGATCACTTCGGGGGTGCCGAAGAAGCTCGCCGACCGCTTGGCCAGCGCTTCGGCCTCGGCGTCGAAGGTCGCCAGCAGGGCCGCGTTGACCAGTTTCTTGGACTCGGCCAGACCCTGCGGTGAACCCTTACGCAGCTCCCCGGACAGGCGTTTCACCTCGGCGGCGGCATCCTGCGCGGCCACGGTGACCAGCCCGATCTCCCGCGCGGTCGCGGCGTCGAACTTCTCCCCGGTCAGGAAGTAGCGGCTCGCGGCCCGCTGGTCCAGCCGCGGCACCAGGGTGAGCGAGATCATGAACGGTGCCATCCCGATGCGCACCTCGGTGAGCGCGAAACTGCTGCCCGGTCCGGCGACGACGAGATCGCAGGCGCCGATGATGCCCATGCCACCGGCGCGGACATTGCCGTCGATCTGCGCGATCACCGGCTTGGGCGAGGCGAGGATGCCGCGCAGCACGTCGATCATCACGCGGGTGCGCTCGTCGGCGGCCACGGCGGGATCGGCGTTGCTCGCCTCCTTGAGGTCAGCGCCCGCGCAGAAGGTGTCACCGGTGTGGGCCAGCACTATGCCGCGCACGGCGGGATCGGTTGCCGCGGCATCGAATCCGGCGAGCAGCTCGCGAACGAGCTTGGACGAGAGCGCATTCCGGTTGTGCGGCGAATCGAAGGTCAGCGTGGCGAACCCGTCGACGACCTCGTAGCGGACGAACGGTGTTTCGGCGACTTCGCTCATCGCATCTCCTAACGGTGAAAGTGTTGTCGGCGCGCAGCGCCCGGGTTCTCGGCCGCCTCGATCTGGACTGACCAGAGGGTGCGACGAAGGAGTGCCCGGCGGGAGGGAAGATCGAGGGAACAGGCCGAGAACCCAGCGCGCCCGCGCGCCAATGATTCAGTACGAGCGCGGCAGGCCGAGCGAATGCTGGGCGACGAAGTTCAGGATCATCTCGCGGCTGACCGGCGCGATGCGCGAGATACGCGCGGCCTGCAGCATGGCCGCCAGCCCCACCTCGCGGGTCAGGCCCGAACCGCCGTGGGTCTGAATCGACTGGTCCAGCGCCTTGATGCTGGCTTCCGCGGCCGCGTACTTGGCCATGTTGGCCGCCTCGGCGGCGCCGAACTCATCGCCGGTGTCGTAGAGCGTCGCGGCCTTCTGCATCATCAGCTTGGCCAGTTCCAGCTCGATCTTGACCTGGGCCAGGGGATGCGAAATGCCCTGGTGCGCACCGATCGCGGTCTTCCAGACGGTGCGCTCCTTGGCGTACTCCACGGCCCGGTCGATGGCGTAGCGGCCGAGGCCGACCGCCATGGCCGCGCCCATGATGCGCTCGGGATTCAGTCCGGCGAACAGCTGGGCGATGGCCGCGTCCTCCGAACCGACGAGGGCGTCGGCGGGCAGGCGCACGTCGTCGAGGAACAACGTGAACTGGTTGTCCGGCTCGATGACATCCATTTCCTGGACGTTCTTGACCAGGCCGGGCGCGTCCACCGGCACGATGAACAGCGCGGGCTTGAGCTTGCCGGTCTTGTGGTCCTCGGTGCGCGAGACCACCAGGATGGCCTCGGCCTGATCGACACCGGAGATGAAGATCTTGCGGCCGTTGAGGATCCAGTCGCCGCCGTCGCGGCGGGCGGTGGTGGTGATCTGGTGTGAGTTGGAGCCCGCGTCGGGTTCGGTGATCGCGAAGACCATCTTCGACGAGCCGTCGGCCAGCTTGGTCAGCCAGGTCTGCTTCTGCGCGTCGGTGCCGTACTTGGTGATGATGGTGCCGCAGATAGCCGGGGAGACGACCATCAGCAGCAGCCCGGCGCCCTGCGCCGCCAGCTCCTCCTGCACCAGCGCCAGCTCGTACATGCCTGCGCCACCGCCGCCGTACTCCTCTGGCAGGTTCACGCCGAGGAAGCCGAGCTTGCCCGCCTCGTCCCACAGCTCGGTGAGCGGCTCGTTCTTGCGCGAGAGCGGCAGCACGTAGTCGCGGTAGTTGTACTTGCTCGCCAGCGCGGCGACCGCCGCGCGCAGCGCCTTCTGTTCTTCGGTCTCGATGAAGCTCATGCCTGCTCCTGCTCTTCTTCCTCGACGACGGCGAGGACGGTTCCGACCTCGACCTGCTGGCCGACGGTCACGTTGAGTGCACTGAGAATGCCGGTGGCCGGCGCCGCGATGGTGTGTTCCATCTTCATCGCCTCGAGCCACAGAATGGGCTGCCCCTGCTTGACGTGGTCGCCCTCGGCGGCACCGAGGCGGATCACGCTGCCCGGCATCGGCGCCAGCAGCGACCCGGCCGCGACCTGCTCGGACGGGTCGGTGAAGCGCGGCAACCTGCGCACGGCCACCGGGCCGAGCGGGGAGTCGATCGCGACGAGGTCGTCGTAGCGGGCGATCTCGAATTGCCTACGCACCTGGCCACGTTCGCCAGGAACACCGAGAACGACGCGATCGGGAGCGACCGAGATCAGCTCGAGGCCGTCGTGGCCCTCGACCGCGACACCGGTGCGGGTGAAGCGGTAACGCACCTCGTGCGTGCCGGTGGTGCGGCTCTCGTAGGACTTGGTCTGTGGCAGCGAAGCCAGGTTGCGCCAGCCGCTCGGGGTGAGTCCGGCCAGGCGCGAGGTGCCGCGGTTGGCCGCCGAATCGGCTAGTGCCGCAGCCACGACCGAGAGCGCCTCGTCGGCCTCCGACGCCAGCGGCGCCGAGAGCACGGCCAGATCATGGGTGGCGAAGAAGGCGGTGTCGGTATCACCGGCGAGGAAGGCCGGGTGACGCAGCACGCGCACGAGCAGATCGCGATTGGTGACCAGGCCGTGGATCTTGGCACGCTGAAGCGCGGTGGCGAGCAGATGCGCTGCCTCCGCGCGGGTTTCGGCGTAGGAGATCACCTTGGCCAGCATCGGGTCGTAGTGCACGCCGACCACCGAGTTGTCCACCACACCGGTGTCGAGCCGCACGCCGGGCTGGTCGAGTACGGTGAATTCCCCGGCGGTGAAAGGGATCTCGATCTTGTGCACCGGGCCGCTCTGCGGCTGCCAGTCGTGCGAGGGATCCTCGGCGTAGAGCCGGACCTCGATCGAGTGACCGCGCTGCGCGGGCTGGATGGCGGGCAGCGGCAGGCCCGAAGCCACCTGCAACTGCAGGCGGACCAGGTCCAGGCCGGTGGTCTGCTCGGTGACCGGATGTTCCACCTGCAGACGGGTATTCATCTCCAGGAAGAAGAAGTCACCCTTCTCGTCGGCCAGGAACTCGACGGTGCCCGCACCCTCGTATCCGATCGCCTCAGCGGCCAGACGCGCCGCCTCGAACAGCCGATCACGCATGCCGTCTATCTTCTCGACCAACGGTGAGGGCGCTTCCTCGACGACCTTCTGGTGACGACGCTGAATCGAGCACTCACGCTCACCAACAGCCCAGGTCTTGCCGAAAGTGTCCGACATGACCTGGACTTCGATGTGACGGCCGGTCTCGAGGTAGCGCTCGCAGAACACCGTCGGATCCCCGAAGGCCGACTCGGCCTCGCGCTGGGCGGCGGCGATCTGGTCGCGCAACTCGGCGAGGTCGCGCACCACGCGCATGCCACGACCACCACCACCGGCGGACGCCTTGATCAGCACGGGCAGGTGCGCGTCGGTGACCTCGGCCGGGTCGAGCTCGGCGAGGACGGGGACACCGGCGGCATCCATCATCTTCTTGGACTCGACCTTGGAGCCCATCTGCTCGATCGCCGCGACCGGCGGACCGATCCACACCAGACCCGCGTCGAGCACCGACCGCGCGAATTCGGCGTTCTCGGAGAGGAATCCGTAGCCGGGGTGGATCGCATCGGCACCGGCCGAGAGCGCGGCCTCGATGATCAGCTCACCGCGCAGGTAGGTCTCGGCGGGGGTATTGCCGGGCAGCCGGACGGCGGCGTCGGCCTCGGACACGTGCGGCGACGCGGCATCGGCGTCGGAATAGACCGCGGTGGTGCCGATCCCCATCCGACGGCAGGTGGCGAACACGCGGCGCGCGATCTCACCACGGTTGGCAACCAGAACGTTTGTAATCGCCATGTCGCGCCTCACATTCGGAAGACGCCGAAGCCCTCGGCGCCCTTGATCGGGGCTGTGTGAATGGCCGACAGAGCCATTCCCAGCACGGTGCGGGTGTCGCGGGGGTCGATGATGCCGTCGTCGAAAAGCCTGCCCGACAGGAACATCGGCATGGCCTCGGCTTCGATCTGCGCCTCGACCATCGCGGCGAGACCGGCGGCGGCTTCCTCGTCGAACGGCAGGCCCTTGGACTCGGCCGCGCCGCGCTGCACGATGGTGAGCACGCCGCCCAGCTGCGCCCCACCCATGACGGCGGATTTCGCACTCGGCCAGGCGAACAGGAAACGTGGGTTGAACGCGCGCCCGCACATGCCGTAATGCCCGGCGCCGTAGGAGGCGCCGACCAGCAGCGAGATGTGCGGCACCGTGGAGTTGGCGACCGCGTTGATCATCATCGCGCCGTGCTTGATGATGCCGCCGTGCTCGTACTCCTTGCCGACCATGTAGCCGGTGGTGTTGTGCAGGAACAACAGTGGGGTGTTCTTCTTGTTGGCCAGCTGGATGAACTGGGTGGCCTTCTGCGATTCCTCGGAGAACAGCACACCGCGCGCGTTGGCGAGAATACCGATCGGGTAGCCGTTGATCTCGGCCCAGCCGGTGACCAGGCTCGAACCGTAGAGCGGCTTGAACTCGTCGAAGTCGGAGCCGTCGACCACGCGGGCGATGACCTCGCGGGGATCGAACGGGATCTTGAGGTCCGATGGCACGATGCCGAGCAGTTCCTCGGGATCGTAGATCGGCGAGATGACCTCGGCGCGCGGCTCGGGGCCCTGCTTCTTCCAGTTCAGGCGACGAACGATATTGCGGCCCAGGCGGATCGCGTCCTGCTCGTCGGCGGCCATGTAGTCGGCCAGACCCGAAGTGCGGGCATGCATTTCGGCTCCGCCGAGGGTTTCGTCGTCGGAATCCTCACCGGTGGCCATCTTCACCAGGGGCGGCCCGGCGAGGAATACCTTCGCGGCTTCCTTGACCATCACCACGTAGTCGGACATGCCGGGAATGTAGGCGCCACCCGCGGTGGAGTTGCCGAAAACCAAGGAGATGGTAGGGATTCCGGCCGCCGATGCCTGGGTGAGGTCGCGGAACATCGCGCCACCCGGGATGAACACTTCCTTCTGCGTCGGCAGGTCCGCACCGCCGGACTCGACCAGGGAGATCACCGGCAGACGGTTCTCCCGGACGATGTCGTTGATGCGCAAGGTCTTGCGCAGCGTCCACGGGTTCGACGTGCCGCCGCGCACCGTCGGGTCGGGCGCCACGATCATGCACTCGACACCCTCGACGAGGCCGATACCGGCGATCGTCGACGCGCCGACGTGGAAGTCACTGCCCCAGGCGGCGAGTGGGCACAGTTCGAGGAACGGCGAGTCCTCGTCGAGCAGCAGTTCGATGCGCTCACGGGCGGTCAGCTTGCCGCGCTTGTGGTGCCGGGCCACCTTCTCGGGGCCGCCACCGGCGATGGCCTTGGCGAACTCCGCCTCGACCTCGGTGAGCTTGGTCGACATGGCCTCGGCAGCCGCGGTGTACTCGGGCGAGGCGGTATCGATGATGGAACGGAAGGTCGTCACGACTGGTACCCCAATACTTTCGACGCCAGCATGGTCAGGATCTCGTTGGTGCCGCCGCCGATGCCGATGATGCGCACATCGCGGTAGATGCGCTCGACCTCGGCCTCGCGCATGTAGCCCATTCCGCCGTGCAGCTGCACGGCCTGATTGGCCACCCATTCGGCGGTCTCGACGGCATTGTTCTTGGCGAAGCAGACCTGAGCGATCAGGTTCTGGTCGCCGGCCGCGTAGCGCTCGACCAGCGCGCGCGTGTAGGTGCGCGAAATATCCACGCGCTGAGCCATATCGGTCAGCGTCATCTGCACCTTCTGGCGGCTGATGAGCGGGCGGCCGAAGGTCTCGCGATCGCGGCACCACTGCACGGTGAGATCGAGCGCGCGCTGAGCCAGCGAATACGCCTGCACCGCGAGGCCGACCCGCTCGCTGACGAACGCGGCGGCGATCTGCGCGAAACCACTGTTCTCGGCACCGACCAGATTCGTCGCGGGCACCCGCACGTCCACATACGACAGCTCGGCGGTATCGGAGGCCAGCCAGCCCATCTTCTCCAGCTTGCGGCTGACGGTGAAACCGGGCGTGCCCTTCGGCACCAGGATCAGCGAAACACCCGCCGCACCAGGGCCGCCCGTGCGCACCGCGGTGACGACGAAGTCGGCGCGGCACCCCGAGGTGATGAAGGTCTTTGCGCCGTTGATGACGAAGTCCTCGCCGTCGCGCACGGCGGTGGTGGTGAGGTGGCCGACATCGGAACCACCGCCGGGCTCGGTGATGGCCAGCGAGCCGATCAGGTCACCGGCCAGCGTCGGCTTGGCCCACTGATCGATCTGGGCCTGGTTGCCCGAGGCGATCATGTGCGGCAAGGCGATTCCGCAGGTCAGCAGCGAGGCCCACAATCCACCGGACGCACCGGCGACATGGAACTCCTCCCCGACGATCACCGAGTCGATGGCGTCGCCGCCCTCGCCGCCCGCCGATTCCGGGTACTCGATGCCGAGCAGGCCGAGTTCGCCTGCCTTCTTGTGCAGCTCGCGCGGCAACTCGCCCGCGCGCTCCCAGGAATCGAGGTCGGGCAGGATGTCCCGCTCGACGAACCCACGCACGGTGGCGCGCAGCTCTTTTCGTTCCGGCGTTTCCCAAACAGACGTCATGCGAGCAGCTCCGTCGGCAGATCGATGTGGCGAGAGCGCAGCCATTCGCCGAGCCCCTTGGCCTGCGGGTCGAAACGCGCCTGGTAGGCGACGCCCTTGCCGAGCAGGCCGGAAATGATGAAGTTGACCGCGCGCAGGTTGGGCAGCACGTGGCGGGTGACGGTCAGTTCGGCCGTCTCGGGGAGTAGCTCCTGCAGCTTTTCGACGGTGAGGGTGTGTACGAGCCAGCGCCACTGGTCGTCGGTGCGCACCCACACGCCGATATTGGCGTCACCGCCCTTGTCGCCGCTGCGGGCGAGGGCGATCGTGCCCAGCGGCACCCGACCGGTCTCGGAGGGCGGTAGCGGAGCGGGCAGCTCGGGTTCGGAAACAGGTTCGAGAACAAGGGTTTCCGTGGCGGGGGCGATATCGACTCGGGTGCCGTCGGCCAGCACCGCGACGTGCGGCACCTCGTGTGCGTCGACGAAGCCGGGGGTGAAGACACCGTAGGGCGAACCGTTTCCGGGCAGCGCGGTGAAGCTGGCACCTGGGTAGCTGGCCAGCGCCAATTCCACCGCGACACTGGAGAACCCGCGGCCGACCTTGTTCGGGTCCGCATCGCGCACCACACAGCGCAGCATCGCGCTGGCCTGCTCCTCGGTTTCGGCGTCGGGGCGGTCGAGGCGGGCCAATGTCCAGGTGAGCTCGGCGGGCTTGTCCGGCAGCCAGGATTCCAGCTGTCGTCGCGCCAGTTCGGCTTTGGCTTCGATATCGAGGCCGGTGAGGATGAACGACATCTCGTTGCGGAAGCCGCCGAGGGTGTTGAGCGAGACCTTGAGCTGCGGCGGCGGGGCTTCACCGGTCACGCCGCTGATCAGCACGCGATCCTTGCCCTCCTGGCTCAGCGCGATGCTGTCCAGGCGGGTGGTGACGTCGGGTCCGGCGTAGCGCGCGCTCTGGATCTCGTACATGAGCTGGGCTTCGACGGTGTCGACGGTGACCGCGCCGCCAGTGCCGTCGTGCTTGGTGATCACGCAGGATCCGTCGCGACGGATCTCGGCGATCGGGAAGCCGGGGCGGCCGATGTCACCGAGTTCGGTGAAGAAGGCGAAGTTGCCGCCGGTGGCCTGGGTGCTGCATTCGATCACGTGCCCGGCCACCACGGCACCGGCCAGTGCGTCGTAATCGGTTCGGCCCCAGCCGAAGTGGGCCGCGGCCGGGCCGACGATCACCGAGGCGTCGGTGACGCGGCCGGTGACGACGATGTCGGCGCCGGAGTTCAGGCATTCGACGATGCCCCACGCGCCGAGGTAGGCATTGGCCGTGAGCGGCTGACCCAGGTCGAGCTCGGCGGCGCGCGAGACCAGATCGTCGCCCTCGACATGCGCGATCTTGGCGTCCAGCCCGAGGTCGGCGGCGACTTTGCGCAGTCGCTCGGCCAGCCCGGCCGGATTGAGCCCGCCGGCGTTGGTGACGATCTGCACGTTCCGCTCGAGCGCGAGGGCCAGACAATCCTCGATCTGGCGCACGAACGTCTTGGCGTAGCCGAGACTGGGGTCCTTCATCCGGTCGCGACCGAGGATCAGCATGGTGAGCTCAGCGAGATAGTCGCCGGTCAGCACGTCGAGCTGCCCGCCCTCCAGCATCTCGCGCATAGCGCTGAGCCGGTCACCGTAGAACCCGGAACAATTCCCGATTCGGATCAGGTCCGGGTCAGCGGAGAGAGCACTCATGGCACCCAGGATCGCAGCGGTTCAGAAAAAAAGCAAGCATGCGTGCTTGTTAATCCTGCGCAATCGACCAGGCAAGATGGAGTCCATGCTGTCCGTCCTCCTCTTCGCCCTCGCCGGATTCCTGCTCGGCGGCGCGTACACGACCTGGAAGAACAATCGCGCGATGGCGATCGGCCTGATCGTCGCCGCCGTACTCGCGGGCCTGGGCGCCGTGCTCTGGTTGGAGTAGCAAGACTTTCGCAAGATCAGGGCAAGACGAAAGCTGTTGGCTTGCCGACATGTTCACTTGGTATGTCGGCCTGCTCGCAGTCAGCGGCCTCGCGATGATCATCATGGCCAACATCGACAACGGCCGCAGCGAGCTCTCGCGCGGGCTCAACGCGGTGTTCGGCATCGCGTTCCTCGGCTACGCGGGGTACCTGGCGTTCGTGTTCGAAGGTGGCGACTACCTGATCTTCTTCCACGCGTTCATCCTGCCGGTGCTGCTGGGAATCGACTTCGTGCGCTCGACGAACTGGCAGGCGCTGACCACCAGGCCGACCCCGACCCAGCAGGCCTTCCGCGCGTACTGGAAGGAACAGGATCGGCTGGAAAAACGCTCAGCTCGCCGTGTGTAGCTTGAAGATCCTGACGTCTTCCGGGACGCCGGTGAGCGGTGCGGCCCAGAAGTTGCGCTTGTACGGCTTGGCGGTCACGCCCAGCTCGTCGAGGGTTTCCGGGCGCAGCGCGGCCAGGGTGGTGCTGGACAGCATCGTGTTGCCGTTGCCGCCTGCCTCCATCATCCTGGCGGCGATATTGACGTCGACGCCGAGCCAGTCGCCACCGATCTCGCGGGGCGAACCGGTGTGCAGGCCGACCCGCATGCGTGGGGTGTAGCCGCCGATCTCGACCTGGGCGAGATTGCGGCGAGCCGCCAGCGCGGCGCGCACGGCGCGATCGGGCGAGGAGAACACCGCCATCAGCCCGTCGCCCATTCGCTTGACCACCTGACCGCCACGCTCGACGATCGGCGGCTCGATGGCCTTGGCGACCTTGCGCAGCAGTTCCAGGGTGCGCTCGTCGCCCACCGACAGCGACCAACTCGAGAATCCGACCAGGTCGGTGAACACGACGGTCACCTCCTCGGTGCCACGTCCACGGCCGATCCGCTCCAGCCCGGCCTGCCACACCTGAAGGGCACCGAAACCGATTTCCCTGGCCGCGGTCGGGGCGCCACCGGCGATCTTGTCCGCCGCCCTCGCCACCGCGCGCGCACCACCGGGCCCCGTCACCGAGAGCGGATCGCCGAACGCGGGGTCACCGGGCAGCTGTTGACGCGCCTTGCGCACGGCACCGATGACGTCGGCCCGGCGGTTGGCGGCCTGTAGTTTCGACGAGATCTGGGCGCGCTTTCTGCCTGCGCGCGCACCGCGGTCGGATTCGGCGGATTCACTCACGATCGGCTCCAGCGGAATGGACACCTCCGCAGCGGCGTCGCGCCGCGGACTCCCCCCGCCAGAAGGCGTTTCACTCACGCCAAAAGGTTATATCACCGGACGACGACCGCCGGTCCGCTGCTTGTGTGCAGCGGACCGGCGGTCCTACCTTCGAGCCACCGGGCAGCGGAGGCCCGAAGGTCGGGTCGCACGACCTCCCGACAAGGTCGCGGCCCTCGCGGCCCGGGCCATTACGAGGGCGGCCCGGGCTGGTTTGTCAGGCGTCTCGGCGGTTGACCAGCACGAGCGACCCGGCGAACACGACCGCCACGAAGACGGCGAAGTAGATCAGACTGCCCCACACGCCCCAGTGCCAGTCGCCTGCCACGGGTCGGTCGCTCAGGAAGCGGTTCACGTTCGCGAAGGGCAGGAAGGGGGTGACGGTGCGGCCGAAGCTGCCGAACGCGCCGAGGAGGGTCTCGATCAGCAGCGGCCACAGGATCAGCAGCGAGATCGCGGCGGCCGACTGACGCACCAGCACACCGACCGCGACGGCGAGCACCACGCACAGGACGGCGTAGATCGGCAGGCCGTAGATCGCCCGCCAGTTGCCGTCGAGCACCAGGCCCGGCGCCCGATCACCGCTGATCGCCTTCGCCACGACGAACGCGATCAGTCCGAGGACACCGGTGAGCACGGCCGAGTAGGCACCGACCAGTGCGACCTTGGACAGGATGACCTTGGACCGGTTCGGAACCGCCAGGAAACTCGAGCGGATGACACCGAACCGGTATTCGCTGGTCACCGTCAACGCGGCCATGATCATCAAGACCATCACGCCGAACCCGGTGATACCCGAGACAGCCATGCTCGGGGTGAGCGGCGGCGCGCCCTCGCCCGAATCGCCGGTGGTGTCGGCATTGAGGACCAGCGCCATCAGCACGGCGAATCCGATGCCGAGCACGACCACGGCCGCCGAGCACCACCAGGGTGACCGGGTCGAGGTGAGTTTGATTCGTTCCGCAGCGAGCACGCCCATCAGAGCGCACCTCCCATCACCTGGTGGTCGAAGCTTTCACCGTGGTACTCCACGGCGCCGCCGGTCATCCGCATGAACGCTTCCTCGAGCGAGGCCGACTGCGGTGCCAGCTCGTAGAGCGTGACGTTGTTCGTGCCTGCCACCTTGCCGACCTCGTCGGAGGTGACGCCCGCGATGATCAGCGCGGCGTCGCCGTCTTCCTTCACGGTCATGCCGTGCGAGGTGAGCAGGCTGCGCAGCTGATCGAGCTGCGGGCTGCGCACGCGCACCGACTGCTCGGAGGCGCGGTCGATGAACTCCTGGGTGGAGCCGTCGAACATCAGCTGACCACGGCCGATGACGATGAGCTGCTCGGCGGTCTGGGCCATTTCCGAGAGCAGGTGGCTCGAGACGAGCACCGTGCGACCCTCGGCGGCCAGGCGCTGCATGAACCGGCGGATCCACAGGATGCCCTCCGGGTCGAGGCCGTTGACCGGCTCGTCGAACAGCAGCACCTTCGGGTCACCGAGCAGCGCGCCCGCCAGGCCGAGTCGCTGGGACATGCCGAGCGAGAAACCGCCCGCGTTCTTGCCCGCCACCTCGGACAGGCCGACCAGGCGCAGTACCTCTTCCACCCGCGACTTGGGGATGTCGTTGGCAGCGGCCAGCCACTCCAGGTGGGCGCGCGCCGAGCGGTTCGGATGCACCCACTTGGCATCCAGCAGCGCGCCGACCTGCGTGAGCGGGCGCTCCAGCTCCTGGTAGTGCCTGCCGTCGATGAGCGCACTGCCCGCCGTCGGCTTGTCCAACCCGAGGATCATCCGCATGGTTGTCGATTTACCAGCACCGTTGGGTCCGAGGAACCCGGTCACCAGTCCAGGCTGGACGGTGAACGTGAGGTCCTGCACCGCGACGGTCTGGCCGAATTGCTTCGTCAGGCCCTTCAGCTCGATCATGGGCCCTAGCTTGCCTGACAACCACCGTGACGCGCGTCGCCGAGAAGTAGCGAGTCGGGTCATCCTCGAGGATGACCTTCGACCCCTAGACGGATGGGGAAGAAGCCTGAGCCCAGAAACGCTTGGGGATACGGCCCGCGTGCCTGGCGAGATAGCCCGCCCGGACGGCGGCCGACATCGCCGATGCCATGATTTCGGGTTCTTTCGCCCTGGTCACGGCGGTGGCGAGCAGGACTGCCGAGCAGCCGAGTTCCATGGCGAGGGCGGCGTCGCTCGCGGTGCCGATGCCCGCGTCGAGGATGACGGGGACGCCCGCGGCGGCGACGATCATCTCGATGTTGTGGGGGTTGCCGATGCCGAGACCGGTGCCGATCGGGGAGCCGAGCGGCATCACGGCGGCGCAGCCTGCCTCTTCGAGGCGGCGGGCGAGGATGGGGTCGTCGGTGGTGTACGGGAGGACCACGAAACCGTCGTCGACGAGCTTTTCGGCGGCGTCGAGGAGTTCGAAGGGGTCGGGCAGCAGGGTGCGGTCGTCGGCGACCACCTCGAGCTTGACCCAGTTGGTGTCGAGGGCCTCGCGGGCCAGCTGGGCGGTGAGCACGGCTTCGGCGGCGGTGCGACACCCCGCGGTGTTGGGCAGCAGGGTGATGTCGAGGCGCTTGAGCAGGTCGAGGACGCCGGTGCCGCCCGCGGCGTCGACGCGGCGCATCGCGACAGTGGTGAGCTCGGTGCCCGACGCGATCAGGGCCTGTTCGAGGACGGCGAGGTTCTCGGCGCCGCCGGTGCCCATGATCAAGCGGGAGCCGAACTCCTTGTCGGCGATGCGCAACGGCGACTCAGCCACCCTGCACCGCCGTGAGCACCTCGATGGTCCAGCCGCGGCCGACCGGTTCGTCCCAGCGGGATTTCGAGAAGACCGCGCCATCGACCGCCAATGCCACACCCTGGCAGGGCAATTCGAGCTTGGCCAGCAGTTCGCGGACGCTGAGCGGCTCGGGGAACTCGTGGTCGACACCGTTGACGGTGACGCCGATCGGGATGGTCGAGGTCATCGAACTCCTCCTTGCGACAGAGATGACATCTGGGATGCCGGAAAACGTTGGGGTGAAGCGGCTTCGACGACCGCTGGGGTCGCACCGTCGAGCAGCGCGGGCACGACCGCCGCGGTGAGCGCCAGGGTGAGCATGCCGTTGCGGCCGTGACCCGTGGCGGCGATGACCCGGTCGTCGAGGTGGCCGAGCAGTGGAAGGTTGTCGGGGGTTCCCGGCCGCGAACCCGCATTCGCTTCGGCCAGTTCGTATTCGGCGATGCCGGGCAGGATGGCTTCGGCGTCGGCGATCAGGTCACGGACTCCACCGACGGTAACGGTGGTGTCGAAGCCCGCTTCGTATTGTGTTGCACCGACGACGATTCCGTCTTCGCGGGGAACCAGGTATACCTGCCTGCCGTGAACCCGAGCGCGGATCACCCTGGTCGGTGCCGGACCGACGCCGGGCCTGCGACGCAACCGGAGGATCTCGCCCTTCACCGGGCGCACCGGCAGGCCCGGCCAGAGCTCGGCGGAGCGAGCACCCGCCGCGAGAACGACCCGGTCATGCGGTAGATCATCCAGCGCGACAACGGATTCGGCGCGGATCTCGACACCCGCCGCGGTGCAGGCGGACTGGAGAGCACGCAGTACCCGCCGGTTGTCGATGGCGGGTTCGGTTTTCGCGTGCAGGCCGGCGCGGACGGTGCGCGCGAGCGCGGGTTCCAGTGCGCGGACTCCCGCACGGTCGAGCACTCGCAGGTCGTGGCCGAAACCGGCCAGCCAGTCCGAGACGGTGCGCAGGTCGATGGCGTCGGCGCCGTCGAGCGCGACGGTGAGCGTCTCATCGGCCACGAACATCGACTCGCCCGAAATTCCGCGCAGGCTGTCCGCGAAGGCGGACCACTCCGCCAGCGCGGCCGCTCCGAAAGCGAGCACGCGATCCTCGCCGGGCCAGCCTTCCGAGAGCGGCGCGAGCATGCCACCGGCCACGTAGGAGGCACCGCGCGCAGGTTCGGGGTCATGGACCGTGACGGTCCAGCCTGCCTCGGCAGCCCGCCATGCGACGGCAAGTCCGACGGCGCCGCCGCCAACGACCGCCAGAGTCCGCATCACGTTCCTACCTGTCTGTGTTCTCGGCGGCTGGTGCCGCTGGTTTTCGGCCTCGTAACCTCGATCTTCCTTCCCTGCGGGCACTCCTTCGTCGCACCCTGAAGGTCAGTCCAGATCGAGGCGGCCGAAAACCTCATTTCCGCCCAGGTCGATGCCTCGGGTTCCATGCCGCGGCGTTCGCACTTCAACGGTAGCGCGACTACCGTCTTCACTGTGCAGCCCTCCCATTCGAACCGTTCCATCCCGCCACGGGAGCGCCTGTCGGGTGCACTGCTGTATCTGTGCACCGATGCGCGTCGGGAAAAGGGCGATCTCGCCCGATTCGTCGACGCCGCGCTCGCGGGCGGGGTCGATATCGTGCAGCTCAGGGACAAGGGATCGCCCGGCGAAGCCGAATTCGGGCCGCTCGAGGCCAAGGCCGAGCTGGGCGCGCTCGCCGAGATCAAGGCCGCGACCCGCCGCCACGGCGCACTGCTCGCGGTGAACGACCGTGCCGACATCGCACTGGCCGCGGGCGCGGACGTGCTGCACCTCGGCCAGGGCGACCTGCCGCCCGCCTACGCACGACGCGTCGTCGGCCCCGATGTGGTGATCGGCCGCTCCACCCACAACCGCAACCAGGCGGGCCTTGCCGCCATCGACGGCCACCTCGACTACTTCTGCACCGGCCCGATCTGGACCACGCCGACCAAGCCCGGCCGCCAAGCCGCGGGCGTCGACTTCATCCGCTCGACCGCCGATTCCCATCCCACGCTCCCCTGGTTCGCCATCGGCGGCGTCGACGCGCAGCGACTCCCGGAGGTGCTGGCCGCCGGTGCCCGCCGCGTTGTCGTCGTCCGGGCGATCACCGAAGCCGCTGATCCAGAAGCCGCCGCCCGCGCACTGAAGCAAGCGCTACTCGCCGCTGCCTGAGATCGGCGCACAGTGCCGGACCGGCTCAGGCGAGGACGTCGGCCCTGGTGAGAGCCGGGCCCTGGGCCGGCTCGCCGTCGAGGAAGACCTCGATACCGGGGCCGTCGACCCGCGTGTGCAGCCAGAAGAACCCTTGGTCAGGCAGTTCGACTGTGCGAGGAAGCGCATCCGCGAGTTCGGCGTCGGCCTCTAGCCGCACGCGCAACGGCACGGCACGCAGTTCGATCCAGGCGGTGGCGAAGCCTGGATGCAGCGGGAGGCCGGCGACCTCGTCTTCGGGGACCCAGGCCAGTTCGGCGCTTTCCTTGTTGGCGACCGTGGGGAGCTGGCTCTCGGCATCGGCGATGACGGTGATGTAGGTCCAGCCGCTCGGGGCGGTCATCGTCAAGCGTTCGGCGCGTACCCGGAGCAGGTCGGCGGTGATGCCCGCTTCCTCCTCGGCCTCCCTGACGGCCGCGTGCTCGGGTGACTCGTGCGAATCGCGAGCCCCACCGGGCAGCGCCCAGGTACCGCCCTGATGACTCCACGGCGCCCGGTGCTGTAACAGCACCGCCGACCCGCCACCGGGCAACGGTGCACGCAGCAGTAGTCCCGCCGCACCGAATTTGCCCCAGTGCTTGACCCCGTCAGGGCTCTTGTACCAGCCGTCTCCATCGCCGCGCATCCCATACTCTTTCCTCCGAGCAGCCGAACAGCAACCGCTTCGGGGGTATGTGAGGGGCTGCGCTACCCGTAGGACAACAATAAACTCCGCATCAGTAGTGGTGCACGGACAGCACCGGGAGGTGAACGATGGTCGAACCGGGGAATCGCAATGCCTCGACTGAGGTGGCGGCCGTCCGCGTTCGCCCATCATCGCAGGCCGAGACGGGTGCGGAGCACTCCGAGACGGCCGGGGCCGCGCCGGTGACACCACGCTGGGCGCCGTTGCGACGACCGGCCACGCCCGTCGACCGGCCACCCGCGCCCGACGTCAGAGCATTGCGCGCGCAGTTCCAACCCGCCCGCTTGCGCAGTTTCGCGCACTCCTCGCCGGGGCGGCTCCTTGCCGCCGGACTGGTCCTGATGGTGCTGTGCGTGACCGCGGGCGCGGTGACTTCGTCGACCGTGAGTGAGCGTCAGCAAGCTCTCGGCGTCTTGCTCGACGACACCGAACCCGACGCGCATTCGGCCAACCACCTCTACACCTCGCTCTCGATCGCCGACGCCGCCGCGGGCACCGCGTTCATCGCGGGCGGACTCGAACCCCAGGCGGTGCGCGACCGCTATACCCAGGCCATCGGCGAAGCCGCCGCCGAGCTGGTGACCCAGGCCGGTCACATCTCCGAGGAGGAGGCGGCCGACCCGTCGGGCGCAGATCGCCGCCTGCGGACCGGCATCGCGACGGGCCTGCCCGTCTACAGCGGGCTGATCGAGACAGCGCGGGTGAACAATCGCAGCGGCTATCCCGTCGGCGCGGCGTATCTGAGCGAGGCATCCCATCAGATGCAAACCGCGCTGCTGCCGATGGCCGAGGAGCTCGAAGACCATCGCTTCGACGCGGTCACCGCCGCGCAGTACCGGCACGTGCAGCCACCGTGGACAGCGATCGCGCTGCTGGTGGTGGCACTCGGCGCGCTGATCTGGGTGCAGGTCGAGCTGGCGCGGCGCTCGCGCCGGTTCTTCAATATGGGCCTGCTGATCGGCACCGGCGCGCTGGCACTGACGCTGATCTGGACGGTGGCGGCCGGTTCGGTCTCCGCGGTGGCGATGATCCGCTGCCGGGATGAGGGGGCGGTGCCGTCGGCGCGGTTGGCCGAGAGCCGAATCCTGGTGCAGCAGGCCCGATCAGCGGAAATGGTGAAGCTGGTGCGCCGCGACGCGACCGGCGACTACGACCGCACTTTTGATACCAATGCCGCCCGGCTCACCGAGCTGCTCGCCGGTTATCCCGAGGACGCCCCCGCGCGCGACGAAGTGGCGCACGCGCGCGCCGCGCTGACCCGCTGGCAGTCGGCCCATCAGCGGATGAACGACACACTCGAGCGTGGCGATTTCATGGGCGCGGCCACCGTGGCCACCGGGCCGAGCGCCGCCGATTCGGCCGCCCAGGTCGAGGCACTCGACCGGGCACTGGACAAGGCGGGCGCGGTGACACGGGACACCCTGCGTGCCAAGGTCTCGCAAGCGACAGACGTGCTTTCCTTCCTCGCTCCCGGCGCGTTCGTGCTCGGGATCGCGGCTGCGGCGTGCGTCGCGCTCGGGTTGTGGCCGCGACTGCGGGAGTACCGGTGAGACATGGACGCGTCTTCGCGGCGCTGATGCTGGTCGGGCTGCTCGCCGGCTGTTCCGACAGCACACCCGCGCCCGCTGAGCGTGGCGTCTATTCCGAACCGCCGCTGCCCGCCAAGGCCATTCCGATCGGCACCGACACCCCCGTGCCGACCACCGGTGGCGAGCAGTGCGGCGATCCGACCGCGAGTCTGCGGCCGAGCACCGCCGCCGGTCCGACGATCGATGCCATTCGGGCGCGCGGCAGGCTCGTTGTCGGACTCGACGCGGGCAGCAATCTGTTCAGCTTCCGCGATCCGCTCAGCGGTCGCATCGTCGGCTTCGACGCCGACATCGCCCGCGAGATCGCCCGCGACCTGCTCGGCAACCCCGATCTGATCGAATACCGCAGTCTCGCTTCGGAAGAGCGCGAGCGGGCACTGCAGGATCACACCGTCGACCTGATCGCGAAGACGATGACGATCACCTGCGAACGACGTAAGCGGGTGGCGTTCTCGACGGTGTATCTGCGGGCCGATCAGCGGGTGCTCGCGGTGAAGGGTTCCGGCATCGACGGCCTCGCCGATCTGGCGGGCAAGCGCGTGTGCGTGGTGCGCGGCACCACTTCGCTCGATCACATCCGCCGCGATCAACCGGCCGCCACGATTCTGACGGTGCCGACCTGGGCCGACTGCCTGGTGGTCCTGCAACAACGCCAGGTCGACGCGGTGAGCACCGACGACTCGATCCTGGCGGGCCTGGCCGCTCAGGACCCCTACACCGAGGTGGTCGGCGGCAGTATCAGCGCCGAACCGTACGGCATCGGCATCCCGAAGGGCGACGACGACCTGGTGCGTTTCGTCAACGCCACCCTGGACCGTATCCGCAACGACGGCACCTGGACCCGTATCCACCGCCGCTGGCTCGCGACCCTCGGCGAGACACCGAGCCCACCCGCACCGAAGTACCAGGACTGACGGCCATGAGCACGACTCCTCCGAATGATGGATCAGCGCATGGCGATCCGACCCCGCGTGCCGAGTCGGCACCTCATGACCCGGCCCCGGAACCGGAACGGCGCGAGCCCACTCAGCTGACCAAGCGTCAGCGGCCGGGCACGCTGCCCGGTGGGTGGACGCTGCCCGCCGACGACGAGACCCGGCCGTTGCCCAAACTCACCGCCGAGGCCGCCGCGGAGTTCGCCAGCAAGCAGGCGAGCAGCCGCGACCAGACTCCGGCAACCGATGCCACCCAGCGCGCGGAGGACTCCGGCGCTGTCCAGCGATCGGGCGAGGTTTCCACGGCGGACGATTCCGGGACCTCCCCGGATGCGGATGAGCTGCTCGCTACCCAGCGGGCGAGTCGACCACCGACGGCGGCGAGCGAGTCCGCGGCCTATGCGCCGACCGAAGCCGCCCAGCGCGCCCCCGCTACCGCGCCCTACGCGCCGACAGAAGCCGCACAACGAGCACCCCTGACCGCGCCGTACGCGGCGACGGAGGCCGCTCAGCGCACCGAACAACCTGGGACGCAAGCGACTCCGATCGATTCCGGACCATGGGCCTCCGCACCGCAGACCGGTGGGAGCACCACACGGTCGGGGCGCAGTGTGCGCACGGCGCGTTCGCGGCCTACGCGACGGCTCGGCGCCGGACTGGTGCCGATTCCGACGGTGACCCCGGCCGACCCGCGTGATGCCGTGCTGGCGGATCCGATGGTCTCGGAAGGCAGGCGGTTCTGCTGGCGCTGTGGCAATCCGGTCGGGCGCTCCACGCCGGCGCGGGCCGCGTCGACCAGCGGGGAATGCGAAACCTGCGGGGCCGCTTACGATTTCCGGCCATCGCTGCACGAGGGCGATATGGTCGCCGGGCAGTACGAGATCCAGGGCTGCATCGCGCACGGCGGACTCGGCTGGATCTATCTGGCCATCGACCGCAATGTGAGCGATCGCTGGGTGGTGCTCAAGGGGCTGTTGCACGCGGGTGACGCGGAGGCGCAGGCCGTGGCGGTGGCCGAGCGGCAATTCCTGGCCGAGGTGGCGCATCCGAGCATCGTCAAGATCCACAACTTCGTCGAGCACACCGCGGGTGACGGGTCCATCGGCTACATCGTGATGGAGTACGTGGGCGGGCACTCGCTGCGTGACATTCTCGATGCCAGGCCCCGCGGCGAGCAGATGCCGCTGGCCGAGGCCATCGCCTATGTGCTGGAAATCCTGCCCGCGCTGGAACATCTGCATTCGATCGGTCTCACCTACAACGACCTCAAGCCCGACAATGTGATGGTCACCGAGGATCAGGTGAAGCTGATCGACCTCGGCGCGGTCGCCACCATCGACGCCTACGGAAACCTGTACGGCACCAAGGGTTTCCAGGCTCCGGAGATCGCCAGAACCGGACCTACGCCCGCCTCCGATGTCTACACCGTCGGCCGGACGATCGCCGCGCTCACGCTGGCACTGCCCAGCGAGCACGGTCGCTACCTCGACGGCATCCCCGACCCCGCCGACGAACCGCTGCTGGCCCGCTACGAGTTCTTCCACCGATTCCTGCTCACCGCCACCGATCCCGATCCGGCACATCGTTTTCCGTCGGCGCGGGCGATGTCGGCGCAGCTGGCGGGTGTGCTGCGCGAGATCCTCGCCTACGACACCGGCACCGAACATCCACAGCTGTCCACAGTGTTCAGTCCACAGCGCACCAGCTTCGGCACCGAGGAACTGATCAGCCAGACCGACGCCTATCTCGACGGTGTCGGCCGCTCACCGCTGCTCGATTCCCGCGATGTGGTTGCCGCACTCCCGATTCCGCTGATCGACCCCGCCGACCCGTCGGCGCCGCTGCTGGCCGCGACCGCCAACCCCGAACCCGAGCGGGTGCTCGAGGCGCTGCACGACTCACGCGAGCGGGCCGAAGCAGACCCCGACAACGCACCCGAAACCCTGGCGGGCGAATTGCTCTTCGCCGAGGCGCGGGCGCGGCTGGAACTGGGCGAGTCGGCTGCGGTACTGCACATGCTCGACAGGGTGCCCAACGAAGCTGATTGGCGCACGGACTGGTTCACCGGTCAGGCGCATCTGCTCGAACTCGACTACGAGGCCGCCTTCGCGTCGTTCGAGGCGGTGCTGCGGGTGCTGCCGGGTGAGATCGCGCCCAAGCTGGCGCTGGCCGCCACCGCGGAACTCATTCTGCAACACTGGGATTCGGACGCACCCGAACAGTGGCGCAGCTTCGCCGAACGCTATTACGACACCGTGTGGCGCACCGACCGGGCCGTGGTGAGCGCGGCATTCGGCCTGGCCAGGCAGCTGGCGGTGGCGGGGCGAGTCGGCGAAGCGGTGCACGCGCTCGATGACGTGCCCGCCGCGTCCCGCCACTTCACCACCGCCCAGACCACGGCAATCCTGCTGCTGCTCACCAGTTCCCCCGTCGCCGACCTCGACGAACAGATCCTGCGCCTGGCTGCCTCGCGCGCCCAGTCCATCGCCCCCGGCGAGCACCGGGCCACCCTCATGCGCACCCTGGTCCAGGGCACCGCGCTGGCCTGGCTACAGGTCGGGAACACGCCGAAGCGCAAGGACGCCAAGCTGTTCGGGCGAAGCTTCACCGAGCGCGAACTGCGCGACGGCACCGAATCGGGCCTACGCTCCCTGGCCCGCAACGCACCGGGCCGCGCCCACCGCTACGCGCTGGTCGACCTGGCCAACTCGCTGCGCCCCAAATCCTGGTTCTGAGGACTCAGTGCGCGCCGACCAGTTGGTGGGCCGCGCGGGCGATAGCCAGTTCTTCGTTGGTCGGTACCACCAGCACCGTCACCGGGGCGAAGTCCGGCGAAATGCGGCGGATGCCAGGGGCTCGCGTCTCGTTGCGGGTCGGGTCGACTTCGATGCCGAACGCCTGTAGTCCGGCCAGCGCGTCGGCGCGCACCGCAGGGCTGTTCTCACCCACACCGGCGGTGAAGATGATGTCGTCGACGGTGCCGAGTTCCACCAGGTAGGCGCCGAGGTAGCGGCGCAGGCGGTGGATGTAGACGTCGTAGGCGAGCTTCGCCTGGGCGTCGCCCTTATCGATGAGCTGCTGCAATTCACGGAAGTCGTTGACCCCGCTCATGCCTTTGATGCCGGAACTGCGGTTGAGCAGTTGCTCCACCTGGCTCACATCCAGATCGGCCGCCCGCATGAGATACGGCGTGACGCCGGGATCCAGATCGCCCGGCCTGGTCCCCATCACCAGACCTTCGAGCGGGGTCATACCCATGGTGGTGTCGATCGCGACACCCCCTTGGATCGACGAAGCCGACGCGCCGTTGCCCAGGTGGAAGACGATCTGATTCAGCTCTTCGGTCGGCCTACCCAGGAATTCCGCGGCCTTCTCCGACACGTACTGGTGCGAGGTGCCGTGGAAGCCGTACTTGCGAATTCCGTGGGCCGCGGCGAGTTTCGCGTCGATCGCATAGGTCTTGGCGGCGTCGGGCATGGTGTGGAAGAACGCCGTGTCGAAGACCGCGACCTGGGGAATGCCGGGCAGCAGCTCTCGCGTCGACTCGATGCCGACCACATTGGCGGGATTGTGCAAAGGCGCGAGCACCGACAGTTTGTCGATGGCGTGCAGCACGTCGTCGGTGATCAGGGTCGGCTCCCAGAACACCTCGCCGCCGTGGACCACCCGGTGCCCGACCGCGCCGATGCCGATCGTGGTCAGGTCCAGGCCGGTCTCGCGCAACATCTCGAACGCCCGCAGCAGACCGGCTTTGTGATCGGGTATCGCCCCCTCGTACTCGAGTTTGACCGGGCCCGCCTCGTGCACGATCCGCCCACCGTGCGCCTCACCGATCTTCTCGACCAGCCCGGACGCCAGTACCTGCGCCGAGACAGCGTGCAGCAGTTGATATTTGATGGAGGAGGAGCCGCTGTTCAGCACCAGCACCAGGTCGCTCACTTGCCATCTCCCTGAGCCTGGATGGCGGTGATCGCCACCGTGTTGACGATGTCGGCGACCAGCGCGCCGCGCGAAAGATCGTTCACCGGTTTGCGCAGACCCTGCAGCACCGGACCGATCGCGACCGCGCCCGCGCTGCGCTGTACCGCCTTGTAGGTGTTGTTGCCGGTATTGAGGTCGGGGAAGACGAAAACCGTTGCCTTGCCCGCCACTTCGGAATCGGGCAGCTTGGCAGTGGCGACGGAGGGCTCGATCGCCGCGTCGTACTGGATCGGGCCTTCCACCGGCAGGTCCGGCGTGCGCTCACGCACGAGTTCGGTGGCCGCGCGAACCTTGTCGACATCGGCGCCGGTGCCGGACGCGCCGGTCGAGTACGACAGCATCGCCACCCGAGGGTCGATGCCGAACCGGGCCGCCGTGCCCGCCGAGGACACCGCGATATCGGCCAGCTGCTCGGAAGTTGGATCGGGGACCACCGCGCAATCGCCATAGGCGAGAACACGATCGGCCAAGCACATCAGGAACACACTCGACACCGTGGAGACGCCGGGCACCGTCTTGATGATCTCGAACGAGGGCCGGATCGTGTGCGCGGTGGTGTGCGCGGCGCCGGAGACCATGCCGTCGGCGATCCCCTTGTAGACCATCATGGTGCCGAAATACGAGATGTCGGCCATGGTTTCGCGCGCACGCTCGAGCGTCATGCCCTTGTGCTTGCGCAGTTCGGTGTATTCGGCGGCGAATTCGTCGAGATAGCCGGAGGTGCGTGGGTCCATCACCTGGGCGGCGGCGATATCGACACCCAGCTCGGCGGCGCGCGCCCGCAGCGAGGTCTCGTCGCCGAGGATGGTGAGGTCGGCGATCTTGCGCTGCAGCACCCGTCCGGCCGCACGCAAGATGCGGTCGTCGTCGCCCTCGGGCAGCACGATGCGTTTGCGATCGGCGCGGGCGCGTTCGATCAGCCGGTATTCGAACATCTGCGGTGTCACCACCGCCGAGGACGGAACCTGGATGCGCCGCAACAGTTCCGGTGCGTCGACCCGCTGTTCCATGAGCGCGAGCGCGGTGTCGACCTTGCCCGGGCTGCCCGCCCACATGCGGCCTCGGGTGCCGTGCACGGCACTGGCGGTGTCGTAGGTGCCCAGCTCGGTGGCCAGGATCGGCAGCCTGGGGTGCAGGCCCTCCATCAACCGCGCGATCGCCGGATGCGGGCGAAGGCCACCGTTCATGATCACGCCCGCCAGCGACGGGAAGCCTTCTGCCTCATGGGCATTCACCAGACTGAGCAACACATCGGAGCGGTCGCCCGGCGCGATCACCACCACACCGTCGGAGAGTCGCTCCAGAATGTGTTCGGCGGTCATGCCGCCGACCATGATGCGCAACGCCTCGCGCTGCAGCAATTCCGGATCGCCACTGTAGATTTCGCCGTCGATCGCCTCGCACAGCTCGCCCATGGTCGGGGCCATCAGCAGCGGCACTTCGGGCAGCGTCCAGGACGGCACATCGAAACCCGCCAGGGTGGTGGCGATTTCGTCGAGCTCCTCGGGTGCGCAGCGATTGGCCACGATCGCGACCAGATGAGCGTGCTCGGCGGTGAGCTCGGTGGCACACAGTTCGACCAGCTGCTTGACCTCGCCGGGCGTACGGTCCGCGCCGCGAACGACCAGCAGTACCGGCGCGCCGAGGTTCACCGCGATGCGGGCGTTGAAGCGCAGCTCGCTCGGGCTGGCGACGTCGGTGTAGTCGCTGCCGACGATCACCACCGCGTCACAGGCCTTGGCGACGTCGTGGAACCGCATCACGATGTCGCTGATCGCGGCGGTGGGATCGCGGTGCACGTCCTCGTAGGTGACGCCGATGGCCTGTTCGTAGCTGATATCGGCGGTGCTGTGCTCGAGCAGCAGTTCGAGGATGTAGTCGGGTTCATCGGTGGAGCGGGTGATCGGACGGAACACCCCGACGCGTGCGGTGGTCGCGCACAGCATGCCGAGGACACCCAGTGCCACCGTAGATTTTCCGGTGTCACCCTCGGGTGAGGCGATGTACACGGTGGACGGCGCTTGTTCGACCATGCTCGCGAGCTTAGTGAATCGTCGGCGATTCAGGGGTTCGGTGGGGTCCGATCGGTCGCGCTATAGTCCGCCCAAATGACACTCGGTCCCCGGATCGGGGTGCGATCGGTCGGGCTATAGTCCGCGCAAAATGACACTCAGTCCCCGGATCGTGGTCCGATCTGTCGGGCTATAGTCCGCCCATGACATCGCAGTTCCCGGATCGGCAGTGGGGTTCGCGCACCAATCCCCTGTCCCGCGCAGCCAACCGTTTCGCCGCGACCAAGCCGGGTTCCTGGCTGATCCGCACGATCACCCCGCTCGACCGTGCCCTGCTCGAACGCACCGACGCCAAGTACACCGTGCTCGGCCCGATCGGCGCCCCGGTCATCCTGCTCACCACCACCGGCCGCAAGTCCGGCGCCGCGCGCACCCAGCCGCTGCTCTACGTCCACGACGGCGACACTCTCTACGTGGTCGGTTCCAATTTCGGCCAGGATCACCACCCGGCGTGGACCGGCAACCTGCTCGCCGAGCCGTCGGCCACCGTCGCCATCGCGGGCGAGCGCATCCCGGTCACCGCCACCCCGATCCCCGACGCGGACAAGGACGCGATCTTCGCCCGCTTCGTCGAGATCACCGGCGCCTACGCCGCCTACCGCGACCGCACCACCCGCGACCTGCGCATGTTCGCCCTGCGCCGGGCTTAGACGGCCGGGTTCAGGCCAGATCGGCGGGGCGGACGCGGAGCTTGGCGGCGATCCGGGCCAGCGCTCGTCCGTCGGCGGCGCTCACCTGGTCGAGGAAGCATTCGCGGACCGCGCGCACGTGGGTCGGCGCGGCCGCCACGACCGTCGCGAACCCGGAGTCGGTGAGCGACGCGACCGTGTAGCGACCGTCGTCGGGGTCGGGCGCTCGGGTGACCCAGCCTCGCTGCTCGAAGCGCTTGACGACGTTCGAGAGCCGGGACAGGGAACCGTTCGCCAGGAAGGCCAGTTCGCTCATCCGGATCCGCCGCTCAGGAGCCTCGGACAGGTGGCTGAGCACGAGGTACTCGAACAGCGTCAGTCCGGCCTCGGCTTGCAGCGGCGCCTCCAAGCGGCCCGGCAGCAGCAGGATCAGGGAGACCAGACCGGTCCAGGCCTCCTTCTCCTCCGGGTTCAGCCAGGCCGGCGCCGCTGGCTCGCCGCCCACGTCCACGCCGTGGGGTTCTGGGGTCGCCGCAGTCATCGCATCATCATAGCGAGGCCTATTGAGTTCACACGTGAAGTCATGTCGTGCTAGTTTGACTTCATACATGAAGTCAAACGAAAGGTAAGCGCCGATGAGCACCGCCACCTTCACCAGCACCCCCGGGTACGGCCAGACCCTCTTCGACCTGCTCCACTACCGACAGGCGGTCCGCGTCGGAGACCGGGTCGATATCTCGGGACAGGGCGGCTGGGACGACGACATCACCTTCCCCGAGTCGCTCGAGGACGAGATCGTCCAGGCCTTCGAGAACGTCGAGCGGACTCTCGCGACAGTGGGCGCGACCTGGACCGACGTCATCGCCGTTGACAGCTACCACATCCCCGCGGCCGAGGACACGATCGGCGACGAACACAACCGGGTCATGGTCGAGCAGTTCCGCGCGCGAATGGGTGACCGGGCGCCCATCTGGACCCAGATCGGCGTCGCCGCCCTCGGTGCGCCCGGCATGCGCGTCGAGATTCGCGTCACCGCGCTCGTGGGCCACGAAGACTGACCGGCTCACCTCGGACGCGGTCGGGGGGGGGGGGGGGGCCCGGCGGGCCGTGGGGGGGCGGTGGGGAGGGGGGGTGGGAAGCGGTCCTCGGGGGGTGGTCCAGCCGGTGGCG
>NZ_JBHXNK010000046.1:28434-46948 GCF_042719755.1 Nocardia sp. NPDC058519
CCCGTTCGCAGCCCGGCGCCCCTGGGCGCCGGGGGGGGGGCCCCGCCCCGGCCCGCCCCCCCCCCCCGACTCGACCGTCAGACCTTGTCGACCTCGTCGTTCGAGAGCGCCTTCTGGTCGTTCGACAGCGCCTTCTGCAGGGAGTTGAACACGGTCAGCCCCTGGCCGACCATGCCGTTGAGCAATTCCCCCACACCGTCGGGGCCGTTGAGGACGGTGAGGTTGGCGCCTGCGAGACCGTGTGAGGCCTGCTTGACGATCTCGGGAAGTTGCTCGATGAGCATCTGGTCCAACGCGATTCGGTTGTTGGACGCCGCCGCTTCGGCCTGGATACGAGTGCGGTCGGCTTCGGCAACCGCGAGGATGCGGACTCGTTCCGCCTCTGCCTCAGCGGGTTTCACCACTTCGGCTTGAAGCTGCTGTTCGCGGAGTTCGGCGTTCTTGCGTGCCTGCTCGGCCTGGGCGTGCAAGACGGCCTGCCTGGCGATGGCGTCGGCGAGCGGGCCCGCCTGTGCCGCTTCGGCATTGGCCTTGTCGATGTCGCGCTGGTACTGGGCTTTGAGGATCGAGGTTTCGCGTTCATATTCGGCGCGACGGCGCAGCGATTCCTGTTCGGCTTCGGCGGAGCGCTGGGAGGCTTGGGCCTGGGCGATCTGGGCATCGCGCTGGACCGCCGCATTGTGCGGTGCGGCAAGGGCATTGATGTAGCCGAGGTTGCCGTCGTCGATGGATTGGATCTGGAACGAGTCGACCCACAGGCCGATATTGCTCATCTCCACCTTGGAGGCGATGAGTACCTCGTCGGCCAGCTTCTGACGTTCGCGGATGATCTCCTCGACGGTCATCGAGCCGACGATCGAGCGCAGGTGACCGGAGAAGATGCGGCCCGTCAGCACCGACATCTCCTGCTCCTGCTCGGACAGGAAGCGCTGTGCCGCATTGACGATCGACTGGGTGTCGTTGGCGACCTTGAACGCGATCACCGCACGCACATCGAGCTGGATGGCCTGCTTGGTGACGCAGCGTTCGCGGATCTCGGACTCGAACATGGCCAGCGACAGGTAGCGGACCTTGCGGAACAGCGGCACCACCCAGGTGCCACGACCGATGACGACCTTGAACGGGGTGTCGTCCTTGGTCTTGGCGCCACTGACCAGCATGGCTTCGTCGGGATCGGGAACGTGATAGCCCAGCATCGCGGGCCCCTTTCATTCAGAGGGAAGCGGTATCCAAGTGACCACGTCGACCAGGCGACCCGGGTGGACCGCGACGATCAACACGGTGGTCCAGGCGGCGATCGGCTCATCGGCTCGGGCGAGGTAGAGCTCAGTCCCCCCGCGAATCGAGACCAGCACCTCACCCAGTGCGCCCGCCTCCCGAATCGGTGACGTGATGGTGCCCGTCATGCCCTGCACGGAATCGGCCATCGCGGGTGAACCTCCCTGTCTCGCACCGGATGCCGTCAGCGTACGGAGCGTCGGCTACAAGCCGGTAGCAAAATTCTTATTGACAGCATTCTGTCAAATATGACAACATACTGTCATGTCGATGAAAACAGTTCACGTAGCCGTCTACGACACCCTCGCCGACTGGGAAGTGGGGGCCGCGACGGCGCACATCGCCAACGGCAACTGGCACCGGGAGCCCGGAAAATACGAGGTCGCGACGGTCGGCCTCAGCACCGAACCGATCACCACCATGGGCCGTCTGCGAGTGACACCCGACCTGGCCGTCGCCGATCTCGATCCGGCCGACAGCGCGATGCTGATCCTGCCCGGCGCGGATCTGTGGCTGGGCGAGGACCTGATCGCGTTCGCGCACAAGGCAAAAGAGTTCGTCGATGCCGGGGTACCGGTGGCCGCGATCTGCGGCGCGACCTTCGGACTGGCCACAGCGGGCCTGCTCGATGATCGCGCGCACACCAGCAACGCGGCGGAATTCCTGGTCTACAGCGGGTATTCGGGCGCGCAGCACTACGTCGAGGCGCCTGCGGTCACCGACCGTGACGTGATCACCGCGGACGCGATGTCGCCGTTCGAATTCGCCAGAGAGATCTTCGCCCGTCTCGATCTGTACGAACCGCATGTCCTCGAGGCCTGGTACAAGCTGTATGCGCACAAGGACCCGGCCGGGTACGCCGTGCTCGCCGAATACGAAGGGATCCACGCAGCTTGAACCCCGAACAGGACCTGCTCGACGGCGCCGCCCTCACCGTCTTCCGGCTCAACGGTCAATTCCTGACCATCGGCGACGGATTGTCCGCGCCTGCCGGAATCTCGGTGGCCTGGTGGCAGGTGATGGCCGCCGTGCAGGACCAGCCGCAGCCGGTGGCCGGGATCGCCCGCGCGATGGGTATCACCCGGCAGAGCGTGCAGCGGATCGCGGACCTGCTGGTCGGCAAGGGTATGTGCGAGTACCGGCCCAACCCCGCGCACAAGCGGGCCAAGCTGGTCGCGATGACCGAGGCAGGCGAGGCCGCCATTCGTCGGATAAATCCGCAGCACGCGGCCATGGCGCACCGGCTGGCAGAGGCGCTCGGTCCGGCGGAGTTCGCCGCGACGGTCGCGACCCTCCAGCGTCTCGCGGCGACTCTCGACACGATCATCGCCGACGAGGACTAGCCGCGGTACACAGCGGCCGACGCCCCCATCACCGAACAGGCGATGGGGGCGTCACGTCGGTGACGGGTCAGCCCTGAAGGACGGCCTCGATCTCGAGGGTGAGAGTGATCTTGTCGCCGATCACGGCGCCGCCGTCGGGCAGCGGCATGTCGATGTCGAGGCCGAAGTCGCGGCGCGAGACCACGGTCTTGGCTTCGAAGCCGGCGACCTGGCCGTTGCCCATGCCCGGGCTCACGCCGACGAACTCGACCTCGAGGGTGACCGGCTTGGTGTTGCCGCGCACGGTGAACTCGCCGTCGACGACGAAATCGCTGCCCTCGCCACGGAATCCGGTGGACTTGAAGGTCATCAGCGGGAATTCCTCGGCGTGGAAGAAGTCGGCAGTGCGCAGGTGGCCGTCGCGCTGGGCGTTGTCGGTGGTGAGGGAGTCGACGCGGATCTCGGCCTGTGCGGTGGCGGTGCCGTCCTCGGCGATCACGAGGGCGCCGTCGAAGTCGGTGAAGCGGCCGCGGACCTTGCTCACCATCAGGTGACGTACGGAGAAGCCGACGGTGGAGTGGGTGGGGTCGATGGCCCAGGTGCCTGCGGTGAGTCCCTTGGCGATGGCGGTGGTCATGTGTGTACTCCTTGTGGATGGGTGTGGATCAGTGGGAGAGATTTGCTGCGAGTAGGTCTTCGAACGGGGTCGTGTCGGTGTAGGGATCGGAGGGCCGGGTAGCGGTTGCGCCGAGTAAGAGCGCACTGAATTCGATTGCGGCGCGATCTATTCGGTTGTTCAGCGCCTGGTCGGCGCCGTTCGCGCCCCAATCGGTCGAAGCCGCGTAGACCGCGGTGGGGACGACGATCGAGCGCAAGTAGGCGAACAGCGGGCGCACCGCGTGTTCGAGGGCGAGGGAGTGTCGTTCGGTGCCACCGGTGGCACCGACCAGCACGGGCATCGCGGCCAGCGAATCCGGTTCCAGCACATCGAAGAACGTCTTGAACAGGCCGCTGTAGGAGGCGCTGAAGATCGGCGTGACGGCGATCAGACCGTCGGCGGTGACGACCTTGTCGATCGCCGCCCGCAACGACGGCGCCGGGAACCCGGTGAGCAGGTTGTCGGCGAGATCGCGGGCGTGATCGCGCAGGTCGATGAAGTCCTGCTCGACCTCACCGCCCAGTTCCCGTGCCGTCGCGGCGGCCAGCCGGTCGGCCAGCAAGCGCGTGGACGAGGGCTGCGACAGCCCGGCCGACACCACGGCGATGCGGGTTGTCATGCGGTCAGCTCCTTCGTTCGCGCGGCCAGCAGCGACGCATGCGTTGGCGCGTCCGGCACATGAGCGGGGCGTCGGGCCGCGAATTCCTTGCGCAGCACCGGAATTACTTCCTCACCGAGCAGGTCGAGCTGTTCGAGCACCGTCTTCAACGGCAACCCGGCGTGGTCGACCAGGAACAGCTGGCGCTGGTAGTCGCCGAAGTGCTCGCGGAAGGTGAGCGTCTTCTCGATGACCTGTTCCGGGCTGCCCACGGTGAGCGGGGTCTGTTCGGTGAAGTCCTCCAGCGACGGGCCGTGCCCGTAGACGGGCGCGTTGTCGAAGTAGGGGCGGAATTCGCGGACCGCGTCCTGGGAGTTCTTGCGCAAGAACACTTGTCCGCCGAGTCCGACGATGGCCTCGTCGGCACTGCCGTGCCCGTAGTGCTCGTAGCGACGGCGGTACAGCTCGATCAGCCGCTTGAAATGGTCGGTGGGCCAGAAGATGTGGTTGGCGAAGAAGCCGTCACCGTAGTACGCGGCCTGCTCGGCGATCTCAGGGCTGCGGATCGAGCCGTGCCAGACGAACGGCGGCACATCGTCGAGTGGACGCGGTGTGGAGGTGAACGACTGCAGGGGCGTGCGGAACTTGCCTTCCCAGTTCACGACGTCTTCGCGCCACAGCCGGTGCAGCAGAGCGTAGTTCTCGATGGCCAGGGGGATGCCGTCGCGGATGTCCTTGCCGAACCACGGATAGACCGGGCCGGTGTTGCCGCGGCCGAGCATCAGGTCGACCCGGCCGTCGGCCAGGTGCTGCAGCATCGCGAAGTCCTCGGCGATCTTGACCGGGTCGTTCGTGGTGATCAGCGTGGTCGAGGTGGACAGCATGATGTTGTCGGTGCGGCCCGCGATATAGCCGAGCATCGTGGTGGGCGAGGACGGCACGAAGGGCCGATTGTGGTGCTCGCCCATCGCGAACACATCGAGACCCACCTCCTCGGCCTTCTGCGCGATCGCGACCATCGCCTTGATCCGCTCGGCCTCGGTGGGGGTGCGGCCGGTGGTGGGATCGGTGGTCACATCGCCGACGCTGAAGATTCCGAACTGCACGGGCCCTCCTTTGGTTGCCATGGCAACTATAACCAGGGCGGGGGGCAACCTATTCCGGTGAGATGCGGATCACATGGCTACTCGGCGAACGGGCGGCGCGTCCGGCCGATCAAGTCGGCGATCGAGTCCACCACCATGGTCGGACGGAACGGATAGGCCTCCACCGAGGACTTCGTCGAGATGCCCGAGGTCACCAGCACCGTGCGCAGGCCCGCCTCGAGGCCCGCGATCACGTCGGTGTCCATCCGGTCGCCGATCATCACCGTCGACTGGGAATGCGCGCCGATCCGGCGCAGCGCCGAGCGCATCATCAGCGGATTCGGCTTGCCGACGTAGTACGGCTCCTTACCGGTGGCCCTGGTGATGAGGGCCGCGACCGAACCCGTGGCGGGCAGGACACCGTCGCGCGAGGGGCCGGTGGCGTCGGGGTTGGTGGCGATGAACTTCGCGCCGCGATCGACCAGGCGGATCGCGGTGGTGATGGCCTCGAAGGAGTAGGTGCGGGTCTCGCCCAGCACCACGTAGTCGGGATCGCTATCGGTGAGCACGTAGCCGATCTCGTGCAGCGCGGTGGTGAGGCCGGATTCGCCGACCACATACGCGGTGCCGTTGGGGCGCTGGTCGTCGAGGAAGGTAGCCGTGGCCAGCGCCGAGGTCCAGATCGACTCCTCCGGGATGTCGAGGCCGGTGTGGCGCAGGCGGGCCTGCAGGTCGCGCGGGGTGCGGATCGAGTTATTGGTGAGCACCAGGAACGGGATCTCGTTGGCGCGCAGTTCGGCGAGGAACTCGTCGGCGCCGGGGATCAGCTGATCCTCGTGCACCAGCACGCCGTCCATGTCGGTCAGGTACGACAAGATCTGCTCATCCTTGGTGGTCACCAGTTAATTGTCCGCTATAACCCGGCGTGGCGGGAGACGAAACGGCACGGGCGCGGACGCCGGACCGCGCGCTAGTGTCGTGTGGCAGGGGTCAACTGACGACAGGAGTGGCTGGAATGGTCGATCTCAAGCTCGGGTACAAGGCATCGGCAGAGCAGTTCGGGCCACGAGAGCTGGTCGAACTCGGCGTCGCCGCCGAACAGCACGGACTCGACAGCGCGACCGTGAGCGACCACTTTCAGCCGTGGCGCCACGACGGCGGCCACGCACCGTTCTCACTGGCCTGGCTGGCCGCCGTCGGCGAGCGCACCGACCGCATCCAGCTCGGCACCTCCGTACTCACCCCCACCTTCCGCTACAACCCCGCCGTGATCGCGCAGTCCTTCGCCACACTGGGCTGCCTGTACCCGAACCGCGTCATGCTCGGCGTCGGCACCGGCGAAGCCCTCAACGAGATCGCCACCGGCTACAAGGGCGAATGGCCCGACTTCAAAGAACGTTTCGCCCGCCTGCGTGAAGCGGTGAACCTGATGCGCGAACTGTGGACCGGCGAGCGCACCGATTTCAACGGCGAGTACTACCACACGGTCGGCGCCTCGATCTACGACGTTCCCAAGGGCGGAATCCCCGTCTACATCGCTGCCGGCGGTCCGGTGGTGGCCAGGTACGCCGGCCGCGCTGGCGACGGCTTCATCTGCACCTCGGGCAAGGGCATGGACCTCTACACCGAGAAACTGCTGCCCGCCGTCACCGAAGGCGCCGCGAAGGTCGACCGCAACGTCGCCGACATCGACAAGATGATCGAGATCAAGATCTCCTACGACACCGATCCCGAACTGGCACTACAGAACACCCGCTTCTGGGCCCCCCTGTCGCTGACCCCCGAACAGAAGCACGACATCACCGACCCCATCGAAATGGAGAAGGCCGCCGACGCCCTCCCGATCGAACAGGTCGCCAAGCGCTGGATCGTCGCCAGCGACCCCGACGAAGCCGTCGCCCAGATCAAGCCCTACCTCGACGCAGGCCTCAACCACCTGGTCTTCCACGCCCCCGGCCAAGACCAACTCCGCTTCCTCGACCTCTTCAAGCGAGACCTGGCCCCCCGCCTGCGCGCCCTGGGCTGAGACCGGTCGGCTCAGATCCCTGGCCGGGCGCCATTAACGGCGCCCGGCCAGATATCGATCCATGGTCACGAACACCGGAACGACACAAGGAAATGAACCATGGGATTGTGGATCGGTAGCCCCGCGCTGAACACCACCGAGAACGTCGTCTGGCAGAAACTCGCCAATCGAACACAAGGCAGCAGGGCCGTCGGCGGACGCCTCCACCTGACCGAAACCCGACTGCTCTTCGTGCCCAATCACCTCGACGCGATCACCGGCGGCAAGCGCTGGGAAGCGCCCCTGACCCAACTGCGCGCCGTCGGGCAGCAAAGCCCGGATGGCGGCCTGTTCAGCGGCGGCCTCCGCACTCGTCTGCGCATCGACACCGACGCCGGAACCGAACTTTTCGTCATCGCTCCGATCGACGAGGCGATCGCGATTCTGGACGCCGCAAGGCAGTGAATCCGTGCGCAGCGGCTTGGACGATCTCACGGTGGTGACCCACGACAAGAACATGGCTGCCGTCGCGGGGCACCTGGGGTTCGCGGTCTACGACCCGGTCCGGTAGGCGATCCACGAGTCCGACGTCGACCTGCCGAGCGGGGATCGTTGCGACAGGTCGACTCGGGACATTCGGACGAACTAGCTCAGGGCGTGGTCGAGGTCGCCGAGGAGATCTTCGAGGTCTTCCAGGCCGACCGAGATGCGAACTACCCCGTCGGACAAGCCGATTGACGCGCGTCCCTCCGGGCCCATGGCTCGGTGGGTGGTGGTGGCGGGGTGGGTGATCATGGTCTTGGCGTCGCCGAGGTTGTTGGAGATGTCGATGATGCGGAGGCGGTTGAGGACCTCGAAGGCTTGTTTCTTGCCGTCTTCGCCGTTGAGGGCGAAGGTGACGACAGTGCCGCCGCCGGACATCTGGTCCTTGGCCAGTGCGTGTTGTGGATGTGATTCCAGGAAGGGGTATTTCACCCAGTCGACCGAGTTCTTGGTCTCCAGGAATTCGGCCACTCGCAGGGCCGACTCGGTGGCGTGACGGACGCGCAACGGCATAGTTTCCAGGCCCTTGAGCAAGGTCCACGCGTTGAAGGGGCTCAGTGCGGGGCCGGTGTGGCGCATCAGGGTTTTGACGGGGCCGTCGATGTAGTCCTTGGCGCCGAGGATGGCGCCGCCGAGGACGCGGCCCTGACCGTCGATGTGTTTGGTGCCGGAGTAGACCACCACGTCGGCGCCGAGTTCGAAGCCGCGCTGGAGCAGGGGGGTGGCGAAGACGTTGTCCAGCACCACCTTCGCGCCCGCGGCGTGGGCGAGCTCGGTGACCTTGCGGACATCGACGAGGGTCTGCATCGGGTTGGCGGGGGTCTCGAAGAAGACGGCCTGGGTGGGCACGGAGAGTGCCTGCTCCCACTGGTCGAGGTCGTCACCGTCGACGAAGACGGTTTCGATGCCCCAGCGCGGGAGGATCTCGTTGCAGACCACGAAACAGGAACCGAACAGACTGCGGGCGGCGACGAGTCGATCGCCCGCCTTCAGCAGCGCACCGAGCGCGGTGAACACCGCCGACATGCCGGACGCGGTCGCGAAGGCCGCCTCGGCGCCGTCGAGCAGGCGGATGCGCTCCTCGAACATCGCCACGGTCGGATTGCCGAAGCGGGAGTAGACGAAGTGCTCGACGTCGCCGGTGAACGCGGCCTCGGCGGCTTCGGCACTCTCGTAGACGAAACCCGAGGTCAGGTACAGCGCCTCGGAGGTCTCGTCGAAGCCGGAACGGCGCAGGCCACCACGCACGCCGAGCGTGGCGGGACCGACGCCTTCGGGCAGTGGCTTGTCGAACGAACCACCGGTGATCATGCTTTTCTCCTTATGCCTGACGCCACGGCAGGCCGACCGCGCGCCAACCGGTGCTGCCGCGCTGACCGAACGCGTCGGGTCCACCTTCGAAGCCGTCGAGCACGTTGTAGGACGGTGCCACGCCCGCCGCCGTCGCCAGGTTCGCCGCGTGCGCGGAACGCTGACCCGAGCGACACAGGAACACCACCGGTGCGTCGTCGGGTCGACCGGCCAGTGCCTGCTCGAGCTGCACGCCGAACTCCGGGTTGCGTGTGCCGGTGCCGTCGACCCATTCGATGAAGTGGGCCGGGCGTTCGATGGAACTGGTATCGGGAATGCCGATGTGTGCCCACTCGCCCTCGGTGCGCACGTCGACCAGCACGGCGCCGGGATGCTCGGTGAGCAGCTCCCACGCCTTCTCAGGGGTGATGTCGCCGGCGTAAGTCATGTCGATCCTCCTGCGTGAATCCGCTCTTGCCGTGCCGGAAATCCCCGAACACACGGCCAGGTCGTCACCCGGAGCACCCCACCGCGGAGGAGGGTTGCCGACCAGCGAGCCGGGGCTTGACGCTGGCACTCATGACCTTGCGATCTGAGATTGCCTCGGCACCGGTCATCGTGTCAAACGATTCAGAAGGTGCACACCAGCCACGCGCTGTCGACGCGGGTCAGTTTCCAGGTGTTGGTCGACGGATTGCCGTTCACCACGAGGGTGGCGTCGATTTTGGCGCGGTCGCCGTTGACGGTCGCGTTCTCGAAGCCCCTACCGTCGATCGTGACAGTGGATTTCGGGCCACCGAGCTGTTCGCCGAGGCCGGATTTCTCCTCGTCGAACCCGGGGCAGGCCACACCGGTCGGCGGACGGAGGTCGCTGCGCGAGCGTGCGTCGATATAGTTGGTGACGGCGGCCGCGAGACGGTCGGCCTCTGTGACATTTTTCTCAGCGGGTGAGAGCAGTCCGCCCGCCACGATGCCGATGAGCACGATGATCGCGATCACCGCGGCCGCGACGAACGGGACGATGGAACGCTTGTCGGTCTGATCCACCACTACGGGCTGGTCATCCGAGCCTGTTTGCTCCTCGTTCATGCTGTAATCCTGACAGACCCGTGCGGGCAGCTACACCGCGCGCCGGGTGACCGCAATGCCGCAGCTAGAATCGCCATGACTGCGGGCTGATGCCAACTCGATGACAGCTGCCAGCAAGCGGGATTGCCGACTTAGCCTAAGCTAAGTTGACGCCGTCAAACAGTTCTCGACCAAAGGGTGCGCGTAGAAATGACCGAACAGAGTGCAGCGACTCGCCCACTTCGCATTGCGATCGTGGGTGCGGGACCGGCCGGTATCTACGCCGCCGACGCCTTGATGAAGTCCGATGCCGACGTGAGCATCGACCTCTACGAGCGCATGCCCGCGCCCTTCGGCCTGATCCGCTACGGCGTCGCCCCCGACCACCCCCGCATCAAGGGCATCATCACCGCCCTGCACAAGGTCCTCGACAAAGACCAGGTCCGCCTGCTCGGCAACATCGACTACGGCACCGACATCACCCTCGACGACCTGCGCCAGTTCTACGACGCGGTCATCTTCTCCACCGGCGCCAACGCCGACCGCGCCCTCGCCATCCCCGGCATCGACCTCGACGGCTCCTACGGTGCCGCCGACTTCGTGTCCTGGTACGACGGCCACCCCGACGTCCCCCGCGCCTGGCCCCTCGAGGCAGAGAAGGTCGCCGTCCTCGGCGTCGGCAACGTCGCCCTCGACGTCGCCCGCGTGCTGGCCAAGACCGGTGACGAACTCCTCCCGACCGAGATCCCCCCGAACGTCTACGAAGGACTCAAGGCCAACAAAGCCCTCGAGGTCCACGTCTTCGGTCGCCGCGGCCCCGCCCAGGCCAAGTTCACCCCCCTCGAGCTGCGCGAACTCGATCACTCGCCGACCATCGAGGTCATCGTCAACCCCGAAGACATCGACTACGACGAAGGCTCCGAAGCCGCCCGCCGTAACTCCAAGCAGGTCGACATGGTCGCCAACACCCTGGAGCAGTGGGCCATCCGCGACCACGGCGACCGCCCGCACAAGCTGTTCCTGCACTTCTTCGAGTCGCCCTCGGAGGTGCTCGGCGAAGACGGCAAGGTCACCGGTCTGCGCACCGAGCGCACCCAGCTCGACGGCACCGGCAACGTCAAGGGCACCGGCAACTACACCGACTGGGACATTCAGGCCGTCTACCGCGCCGTCGGCTACCTGTCGCAGAACGTCACCCAGCTGCCGTTCGACGATCAGGCAGGCACCGTGCCCAACGAGGCCGGTCGCGTGATCTCGGACGACACCGCCGAAGGCGACGCCCGGTTCATGCCCGCCACCTACGTGACCGGCTGGATCAAGCGCGGCCCGGTCGGCCTGATCGGCCACACCAAGGGCGACGCCAACGAGACCATCGCCTGCCTGCTCGACGACGCCAAGGCCTTCGCGCCCGCGCCGAAGCCCGAGCTCGAAGCCGTCACCGAGTTCCTCGAGGGCAAGGGCATTCCGTTCACCACGTGGGCGGGCTGGTACCGCCTCGACGCCCACGAGCGCGCCCTCGGCGAGCCCGAAGGCCGTGAGCGCGTGAAGGTCGTCGAGCGCGAGGACATGCTGCGCGCGTCCGAGCCGAACAAGGCCTGAGCTGCCGCCGCTGCCGAGATAGGGCATTCTGTACAAGTGTTCGATGCCCACGTCCACATTATCGATCCTCGGTTTCCGCTGATCGAGAACGAAGGCTATCTACCCGAGCCCTACGTGATCGATGACTATCGAAAGCGAATGGGGCACTTCGATGTCCGCGGCGGTGCTGTCGTCAGCGCGTCTTTTCAAGGCGCCGATCAGACGTATCTGAAGGCAGCACTGTCCGCGCTCGGTCCCGACTGGGTCGGCGTGACCCGGCTGGATCTCGATGCCACCGACGACGAGATCCTCGAGTTGAACAAAGCCGGTGTGCGCGCGCTGCGGTTCAATCTCAAGCGCGCCGCCGCCGACATCACCGAGATGACGTTGCAGGCGTTGCGCGCGCACGAACTGGCGGGCTGGCACGTCGAGCTCTATATCGACGGTCAGATGCTGGCCTCGCTGCAACCGGTGATCTCGAAGCTGCCCGCGCTCTCGATCGACCATCTCGGCATGTCCGAGGAGGGTTTGCCTTATCTGCTCGACCTGGTGGACCGCGGCGCCAGGGTGAAGGCGACCGGGTTCGGGCGGGTGGAGATGGATGTGGCCGAGACACTGCGGCGCATCCACACGGTCAATCCGGGTGCGCTGATGTTCGGCAGCGATCTGCCCGGCACGCGCGCCGGAAGACCGTTCGAGGAGCGCGATGTTGACCTGATCTGCCAGGTGGTCGGCGCGGATATGCACGCGGTACTCGAGGACAACGCCCGCGAGTTCTACCGCCTGCCCGCCGTGCGCCGCGACCAGGTGCCGCCCCCGCGCGTCGAGAACCCGACCATCCCGATCCCGCGCAACCTGCTGCCCGGCGCGGACGAGCACACCCGCCCGCTGCCGGTCATCGAGTAGTCGGTTCTCGAGGGAACAGGCCGAGAACCCGCGGCGCCAGCCGCCATAGACTCAGCTCAACAGCGCGCCGGTTAGCCACACGCCGGAGGCGATCAGCGCGCCGAACAGCTCGACCAGCATCGACAGGCCGACGCCCTTGAGCGCGTGCACCGTTGCGGGCCAAGCCAAGTCGTTGGTCTTCAAGCGGTACAGCTCGGCCAGGTACACACCGAGCACGAAGCCGATGAACAGGCCGACGATCGGGATCACGAAGAAGCCGATGATGCCGAGCACCGCACCGGCCAGCAGCGCACGGTTCGACACCCCCGCTTCGCGCATCCGCCTACCCGGCCAGGTGTACTTCACGACGCCGGAGAGCACCAGCGCGACGGTCGCGATCGCCAGCACCGTCCAGGCCGTCGCACCGCCGGTCATGAACGCCCACACCGCGATCGCCGCGAAAATGAGGATCACCCCCGGCAGAATCGGTACGATCACGCCGACGATGCCGACCAGAATGACGAGGCCGACAAGGACCTCACCCCACACGCTCACTACCGGTCCTCCCGTTGCCGCGCCGAGTCGCGCTCGTGCGAATTCTCACCCATGCTCTACCCGAGCCGCCACCCCAGCGCTATTGTCGGAGTGTCAATACCGTTCGACGACGAACTGAGGTCACCGCGTGAGCACGGAGTCCACCGCCAAGCAGGGGCCCCTTGCGGGCATCAAGGTCATCGAGTTGGCAGGCATCGGGCCAGGCCCGCACGCCGCGCTGCTGCTGGCCGACCTCGGCGCCGACGTGGTGCGCGTGCAGCGCCCGAACCAGCTACCCGGCTTCATGGAACGCCCACAGTGGCGCGGGCGAACGATCGTCGAGGCGAATCTGAAGGACCCCGCCGACGTCGCCAAGATCCTCGACCTGGTCGAGAAGGCCGACGTGCTGCTCGAGGGCTTCCGCCCCGGCGTCACCGAGCGCATGGGCCTCGGACCCGACGATGCGCTGGCCCGCAACCCGCGCCTGGTGTACGGCCGGATGACCGGCTGGGGCCAGCACGGCCCGCTCGCCGACCGCGCGGGACACGACATCAACTACATCTCGCTGACCGGTGTGCTCAATGCCATCGGGCGCAAGGGCGAGCGTCCGGTGCCGCCGCTGAACATGGTCGGCGACTTCGGCGGCGGCTCGATGTTCCTGGTGTTCGGCGTGCTCGCCGCGCTGGTGGAGCGGCAGGGTTCCGGCAAGGGCCAGGTGATCGACGCCGCGATGATCGATGGCGCGCTCGCCCTTTCGCACATGATCTGGGGCATGCGCGGGGTCGGTCTGTGGTCCGACGAGCGCGGCACCAACCTGCTCGATACCGGCATGGCCTTCTACGACACCTATGAGACCTCCGACGGCAAGTACATGGCCGTCGGCGCGATCGAGCCGCAGTTCTACGCCGAGCTGCTGGCCGGACTGGAGATAGATCCGGAAGGTCTGCCGATGCAGATCGACCCGAACGGTCAGGAGCAGCTGCGCAAGCTGTTCACCGACAAGTTCCTGACGAAGACCCGCGACGAGTGGGCCGCGATCTTCGACGGCACCGATGCCTGCACCACACCGGTGCTGACCTTCACCGAGGCCACCGAGAACCCGCACATCGTGGCCCGTACCGGCCTGATCGACATCGACGGTGTGGTCCAGCACGCGCCGGCGCCGCGGTTCTCGCGCACGCCGGGCGGCACGCCCACTCCCCCGCCGAGCGTCGCGACACCGATCGAAAAGGTCTGGGCTGACTGATTTGCCTGCCTGTCGTCGGTAAAGTTTTCCCTTATCGACGACAGGCTGAGGATCCGAACCGTCAGAACGCCACCGAAGGTGCTCGCCGCCCTCATCGCGGTGACCACCTTCGGCGCCGCGGTGCTGTGCTTCATCCTGGCCGAAGGATTGTTCGACACCCGGCAAGCCGACCTCGCCGAAACCCATTGCCACAGTGAGGCACCGGTGCCGGTGATGGTGAGTGTGCTCAACGGGCTCGCGACCGGGCTGCTGCTGGCCGCCGCGATCTCGCTGCTGTGTTTGCTGGTGCTGCTGTTCCGGTATCCGTCCGAACGCAGCGCCGTCGCGGTGCCGTTGACCGCGGTGGGGTTGGTGGCGTCGGTGCTGTTCATGTTCGGGGCCGGGTACGAAACCGTCCGCCCCGCACCGGTCGCCACCGGGCACAACCCGTGCGCGTTCAGTAGCAGGTGAGCGGTTGGAGCGGGTCGGCGGCGCGCGGTGTGAGGGCGTCGTAGGCGGCCGCGATGGACTTGACGGCGATGCGCAGGTCGGCCTCGGGGTGGGTGTAGGGCAGTCGGACGAAACGTTCGAAGGCGCCCTGGACGCCGAAACGTGGTCCAGCGGCGAGTAATACACCATGGTTGGGGGCGGTGGCGGCGAGCGCGGTGGAGACCGGGCTCGGCAGCTGGGCCCACACCGACATGCCGCCCGCGCCGACCGCGATGTGCCAGCCGGGCAGATCTTCGGCCACGGCGTCGAGCAGGGCGGTGCGCTGGGTGCGTAGCTGTTCGCGGCGGCGCTCGAGGATGGGTTCGGCGTTCTCGAGCAGGTGGACGGTGGCGAGCTGATCCATCACCGGGGTGCCGAGGTCGACAGTGGAACGGATGCCGAGCAGCTTGGTGATCAGGGGCTGATTGGTGCGGATCCAGCCGACGCGCAGGCCACCCCAGAACGACTTCGACGCCGAACCGATCGTGACGATCTCCGAACCCTTCGCGAACGCGGCGACAGGCGGGGGCATCGACCCGTCCGACAGGTTCAGTTCGCTCATCGACTCGTCGACGACGACGGTCATCCTGGTGTCGCGGGCGATAGCGGCCAGTTCGGCGCGGCCCTCGGCGCCGAGCAGCAGGCCGGTGGGGTTGTTGAAGTCGGGAACCAGGTAGGCCAGGGTGGCGGCGGTTTGCCTGGCCGTGCTGCGCAAGCCTTCGAGATCCCAACCGGCGTCGGGGAATTCGGGTCGCAGCGGGATCGGGATGGGGCGGGCGCCGACGTCGCGAATGGCTTCGATGGCGTTCGGGTAGGAGGGGTGCTCGATCAGGACTCGCGCGCCGGGTGAGGCGAGCACGTTGAGGAGCAGCCGAAGTCCGTGTTGCGCACCGAGAGTCACCAGGATCTGTTCCGGCTCGGTCGGCAGGCCACGGGCGGTGTAGCGGCGGGCCAGCGCTTCGCGCAGCGCGAGGATGCCGACCGGGTCCATGCCGTGGGTGCCGAGGTAGGACGGAATTCCTTGCAGTGCGATGGAATACGCGTCGTGCAGCTCAGGGGAGGCAGGCATCGCGGCGTAGGTCATGTCGATGGTCGGCAGTTCCGGCTGCGCCATCAGGGCCATGATGCCGCGGCTGGGCTTTGCCCCGTCGTGCTGGATGGCGGGCGGTAGCGCGACGGTGCTGCGGGAGCCCTGGCGGCTGATCAGGTACCCGTGTTCACGCAGCAGCGAATACGTGGAGGTGATGGTGGTGCGGCTGACGCCGAGGGTGCCCGCCAGATCGCGCTCGCTGGGCAGCGCGACGCCGAGTGGGGCGCGACCATCATGGATCAGCAGGCGGATGGCCTCGGCCAGGGCCAGGTAGGCGGGCCGGTGCGGGCGGCGTTCGGAATCGCCGTCGGTGTCGGGGTCACGCCACCGGCCGAGGTCGCGAGCCAGGCCCGCTGCGCCGATCACTCTTGTCGCCATAAAGTCCAGTATTCCCTAAGTGGATATTTCTGAGCAAGGCCAGTCGATGGATTCTTACTGACATGACCACTTTCCTTGCCCTCACCGTTGCCGTTGCCTTCGGGGTGGCGGTCTACTACTTCTCGCCCAAGAAGGGCGAGCTGCCGTTCTGGCCCTTCCAATATCTGCCGCATGACCGGGCTTTCGGCACCTATGACGAGCAACGACTCTTCCGGGATCTCGATGCGATGCGGGCGCACGAAGTCGGCGACGATGCGGTCCAGTTTCCTGAAACTGGCCTTAACAATGCTTCGACTGACACGCAGCGTGGGTCGCTCGCCGCGTGAGTGTGTCTTTGTCGGTGGGTCGGCGCACACTGTCACCATGAGTGACTCGACGCAGACCGAGACGGTGGTCTCGGCACTGTTCGACACCGCTATCGGGCTGTGCGCTATCGCCTGGCACGGTGATGCCGTTGTCCGGTTCCAGCTACCCGAGGCCAGCGAGGAGGAGACCCTCGCGCGGATCACCCGGCCGTTCGATGGGTCCGCGGTGCCGGAGAGTGCGCCGGGGCCGGTGATCGTCGAGGCGATCGAGGGTATCCGCGCCCACCTCGATGGTTCGGTCGACTCGCTGCGCTGGATCGAGGTGGATCTACGGGGTGTGCCGGAATTCCATCGCTCGGTGTACGCGGTGACGCGCGATATCGACCCGGGTCACACGCTCAGCTACGGGGATATCGCCGGCCGCGTCGGCGTTCCCGGCTCCGCGCAGGCCGTTGGACAAGCGTTAGGCCGCAACCCTGTTCCGCTCATCATTCCGTGTCATCGGGTGCTCGCGGCCGATCACGCGTTGCACGGGTTCTCGGCGCCGGGCGGGATCGGCACCAAAGCGCGACTGCTGGAGATCGAACGGACGCCAGGGTTCGGCGAACCGATGTTGTTCTGATCGGCATCGACCGATGAGTTCGTTCGGCTGCGTCCGTCTCAATGAGCAAGATCAGACTCGGGCCGGCTACCGGGTCCGCGAAACCCGCGCGGACCTGCGGTCGAGGTGATCGCGTACCGTCGAGCGCGGCGGCCCGTTATCGAGAGGAACTCCCCATGCAGACTGTGACGTCGGCCGACGGCACCACGATCGCCTACGACCGGATCGGTGAGGGCACCGCGGGGACCGTCATCCTGATCGGTGGCGCGTTCAGCTACCGCGAGTTCCCGACGATGGTCGAACTCGCGCAGGCGCTGGCCGACGACTACGGGCTGACGGTGCTGAACTACGACCGGCGCGGGCGTGGTGACAGCACCGACTCCCCCGGCGTGTACGACGCGGCGAACGAGATCGCCGATATCGCGGCGCTGGTCGAGGCCGAGGGCGGGAAGGCGGCGCTGTTCGGCTGGTCCTCCGGTGCCGCGCTCGCGCTGCTGGCCGCGCAGTCGGTGCCCGGCGTCACCGAGGTGGTGGCTTTCGAGCCGCCGTTCGTGGTCGACACGAAAGGCCATGTGCCGCCGAAGGATCTGGAAGCCAAGCTGCATCCGATGATCGCCGCGGGCGAGCTCGGGAAGACCGTGCGGTACTACATGACCAAGGCGATGGGGATGCCGTTGCTCATGGTGGCGGCGATGCGGGTGACGCCGTTCTGGAAAACGCTTGCGGCAACGTCGAATTCGACCGCGCACGACTGGGCGGTGATGAAGCCGTACATGCGGGGGAAGAATCTGGATCCGGCCGACTGGCAGGGTGTCGAGGTTCCGGTGCTCGTCCTCGCGGGCGACCGGACCGCACCGCTGCTCATCAAGGGCTCGAAGGCCGCGGCCGCGGTGCTGCCGAACGCGGAGTTCGCCGAGCTCGCCGGCGTGAGTCACAACCCGAAGATCTCGATCCTCGCCCCCGCTGTCGGCGAATTCCTCACCCGTACACGGTGATCAGGGTGGCGGTGGGTGATCGCGGAAGAACTGGCACGGCTCACCGGTGAGGTAGCCGTCCAAACAGGCGAAGTAGGCCTGGACGCAGCTGTTACTCGTGCAACCGACGGTATAGAGCATCCCGCGAATACGCTCGTTGCGCTGCTGCGAAGGGGTCAGCGTCTGCGCGGGCGGCAACACCGAAGTCGCCCGGGTGGCGCTGGGCGAGGGAGCAGGAGCGTCCTGAACGGCACATCCGGGCAGAACCGCCAGCGCGAGCAACGCCGCCGCGGCTGATCCACGTCGCAGAGCCATCATCCACCTCCATCCGAAACCCGTCTCGACGCTACCCCGGCGGGCATTCGGACGCCGAGGTGCAGTCAGAGGGTCGCGCCGTAACCACTGCCGAGCACGCCACCGGCGACGGCGCCCGCAGCCGCCGCGGGGATGCCGAGAACAGCGGCACCCGTCGCTGCGCCGACCGCGGCACCGATGGCCGCGCCTGCGCCGGTACTAGATGATTGATTCCAAGGGGATGCGGCACCGATGGCAGTGCCGCGTTGGTTGCCGCAGCGGTGCGTGAGTGATCGCGCCGATGTGAGACTGCT
>NZ_JBHXNK010000047.1:0-45943 GCF_042719755.1 Nocardia sp. NPDC058519
GTCTGATGTGTAAACCACACCGCACACCACCGTGACCCCCCAACCGAAAAACCGGAACGCCCGGGTTCGACTGTCGTCGAACGGGGCCGTTCCGCCCTGCGCCGACGTGCGCTAGGCCGTGGGCACCGCGTCGAGCGACGGGATCTCGCGCAGCCGAGGGATACGGGACAACAGAATCGGCAGTGCCGCGACAAGAAAACCGATCGCCGCGATCCACAGCCCGGTACGCAAACCGAGCCAGCCGCCGACCACACCGCCAACGATCGCCCCGGTCGTTCCGATTCCCCACATCAGCGTCCGCATACCGGCCGTCATCCGGCCCATCAGCTCCGGTGGGGTCACCGCTTGGCGCAAGCTGGTCCCGGCCACATTGGACAGGGCCAAGCCCGCGCGCATCAGGAAGAAGCCGGTCGTCACCCCGATCGCGGCGAGCACCGTAGGGCCGGTGGCGAGCGGTATCAGCAGCGGCCCGGTGTAGCCGACCACGACAGCTGTGGCATAGACCTTCCCGAAGTGATAGCGGCTCACGATGCGCGCGGCATAGGCCGCGCCCAGCACACCACCGATGGCACTGAGTGCGACGACGAGGCCGATCAGCCCTGGGTCGAAACGTAGTTCGCGCACCGCGTAGACCACGAACAGCGCTTCGACGAACATGTAGCAGAAGTTGAAGCTCGCTCCCGCCACGGCGAGAATCCGTAGGTAGGGCTGTCGAACGATGAACAGAACTCCCTCGGTGATCTCCTTGCCGAGGTGCCGCTCGGTGGCAGGACGAATCTCCTCACGCGCCTTGATCGTCCACAACGACAGCACCGAAGCCAGATACGACCCCGCATTGACCGCCAAGGCGAACGGCGCGGTGAGCAGTTGCACGAGCACCCCGCCCAGTCCGGGCCCGGCGAACTCCGCCGCGGAAGCACTGGCGCTCACCCGCCCATTGGCCGCGATGAGATCGTCCTTGCCGACGATCACCGGCACGTAGGACAGCCAGCACACTTCGAACAGCACCGTGCAGACGCCGATGGCCGCCACAATGATGGCAAGCCCCACCATCGTGAGCGAGTCCAGCGCCGCCAGGAGAGGCACCAGACCGACAAGCCCGGCCCGCAACAGATTCGAGATGATCATCAGCGGGCGTTTGGCTCGTCGGTCCGCGAGCACACCGAACGGCAAGGCCAAGAACAGGAACGGCAGAAACGCCAGCGAGCGAAGCACACCGAGTTCCTCCGGTGATGCCTGCAAGATGATCACCGCGGTCAGCGGCAGCGCGAGGTTGGTGACCTGCGATCCGAACAGCGAGACCGTCTCCCCGAACCAGAAGCGGCTGAAGTCCTGGTTTCGCCGCCACCATCTCTTCTCGCCGTCACTCATGCTCGCCCCTCGTGAACTCGACGCGAAATCCTAACACGCCAATGAAAACGATTACCATTAACGATCTCCGCCTGAACCGTAGCCATCCTTATTGAAAATGATTGCCACTTACGATACGTTGCCCGTGATCGACGATCACGCGACCCCGACACAGGGGCAGATAGAGGACACACATGCGGTTCAGAGGCAAGGCATCATCGCTGTGCGGGCTGGCACTAGTCGCCGCGATGAGCATCACCGGTTGCGCAGGTAACCCAGAGTCTGTTCGTCCCGAGCACAACCTCGCGCAACCCGATATCAACAAACAGGACGCCACCGCACTGCGCGACGGCGGGGACCTGCGAGTACCCATCGACGCATTGCCGTCGAACTTCAACCCCAAGCAGGTCAACGGCGCACGGGTCGTGACCTACCAGCTCGCCGAGGCGATCCTGCCGAGCGCGTTCCTCGACACCGCCGACGGCGTACCGGCGGTGAACCGCAGCTACTTCGACTCGATCGAGTTGGTGTCCACCAACCCGCAGGTCGTGCGCTACGTGATCGCCGAGGACGCGGTCTGGAGTAACGGACGCCCGCTCAGTTGGCTGGACCTGCGCGGGCATTGGGCCGCGCTCAACGGGTCCGATACCGCGTTCGAGGTCAACAACCACGTCGGCTACAAGGACGTGGCGCGGGTCGAGCGCGGTGCCACAGACAAGGAAGCGACGCTCACCTTCAACAAGCCATTCGCCGACTGGCAGGGCTTGTTCCGCCCGCTGGTGCCGGTCGAGGTCACCGACAGCGCCGAGGCGTTCAACAAGTCCTGGCTCAACGGTCCCACGGTGACTTCGGGGCGGTTCGAGATCGACTCGATCGACACCACCGCCAAGGTGATCACGCTGCGCCGCAGCACCAAGTGGTGGGATACGCCTGCGAAGTTGGATCGCATCATCTTCCGGGTTCTCGCCCCCGCCGCCCGTGCCGACGAACTGGCCAACGGCGGAATCGACCTGTACCCGATCGGTGGCGACATCGATCTGTTCACCCGAGCTCAGTCCATGCCCGGCGTCGAGATCCGGCAGGCGACCGAACGCCGCGCCGGTCAGCTCACCTTCAACGGGGCCGCCGGAGCGCGCCTGTCCGATGAACGGCTGCGCGTCGCTGTCGCACAGGCGATCGACCCGCAGAAGGTGACCGATGTGGTCGTCGGCCGGATCGCACCGGGCACCAAGGCGGTCGGCAGCCACATCGTTCCGCCCGGTTACGCCGGCTACCGCGACAACTCCGGAACTCTGCCCTTCGACCCGGATGCCGCGAAGAAGGCACTCGACGGGCTCGGCTGGACGATGGACGGCAAAACCCGATCGAAAGATGGTCAGCGGCTGAACCTTCGGTTCATCGTCCAGGCCACCCCGACCGGACGCGCGGTCTCCGGTGTGGTCGCTGAGCAACTGGCGCAGGTCGGCATCGAAGCCGCGGTCGAGACTGTGCCAGTGGAGCGTTTCCAGGACACCTACCTCCAGCCGGGCAACTTCGACATCATCGCCTTCGAATGGACCAAGTCGCCCTACCCGATCTCGCACGATCGCCCGGTGTTCCAGGAACCGGTCGGAGCGAAGGCAGGCAACAACTTCGGTCGCGTATCGGTCCCCGGTATCCAGGAACTCTACGATCGCGCGATCGCCGAGTTCGACACCGCCAAGCGCGACGAGCTCGCCAACGAGATCGACGTGCTGGCGTGGAAGTACGCACACCACCTGCCCCTCTACCCAGAGTCCGGCGCCTACGCGGTGCGCAGCGATCTGGCCAACTACGGCGCCCGTGGCCTCGGTGCCTACGGGTTCGCCCAGGCCGGGTTCATGAAGTGACACGACGCGGTGGCGGGCGCCTGCGGGCGCCCGCCTCCCCGGCGCTGCGGATCGCGCGACGCCTGGGTCTTCGGTTGGCAGGCTGGGCCGGATTATGTTTCGCCGCAGTACTGTTGACCTACACGCTCGCGTCGCTGACTTTCGATCCGCTCGCCGAATTGCGCACCACACAGCCCCCGACACCGCAAGCGGTGATCGACGCACGCGCCGCCGAACTCGGACTGGACCAGCCGCTCCCCACCCGGTTTCTCACCTGGGTCGCCGGGGTGCCCGCCGGTGATTTCGGGGTGACGGTGGATGGACACGACATCTCCGCGGAGGTGGGTCAGCGTGCCGGCGCGAGTTTTCGACTGTTCCTGCCCGGCAGCGCGGCCGCGGTAGTCCTCGGCATCGCGTTCGGGATGTGGGGCGCACTCCGGGCAGGCCGATTCTCCGATACCGCGTCGATGACGATAGCCCTTGTGCTGCTGGCGATCCCGGTCTTCGTCCTCGGCACCGTGCTGAAGATCCTCTGGCTCCCGGTCAACGAGGCCGCCGGCACCGATCTGCTCCCGTTCAGCGGCGAGCGAACACCGGGCTCGGATCTCCAAGGGTGGGCCGCCGTGACCGACCGCCTGCGGCATTTGGTCCTGCCCACGGTGACAATCGCGCTCCCCCAGATCGCGTTCTACAGCCGATTCCAGCGCGCCGCGATGCTGGAGGTGCTCGACAGCGAGTTCCTGCGCGCGGCGCGCGCTCGCGGGTTGACCTATTTCGGTGCCATCCGCACCCACGGCTTACAGATGGCGCTGATCCCCATGACCGCGCTGATCGCGTTCAGCTTCGGACTGCATCTGGCCGGCGGCGTGTTCACCGAACGAATCTTCGGCTGGCACGGACTCGGCGATTGGCTCATGACCGCGGTCGAGAACCAGGACGCCATGGTGGTGGCGACAGCGACTCTGCTGATGGCGGTCCTGGTAGTCGCGGTCGGCTGGATCGCCGAGCTGGCACTCGCCTTCCTCGACCCGAGGACACGAACATGACCGAAGACGCGGCGTCCCTGCGCGAGTCCCTGCGCCGACGGCCTGGTGTCGTCGTCGGCGCCACCGTCCTGGGCTTGCTGGCCCTCGCCGCGTTCGTGGGGCCGCATCTGCTGCCCTACAGCCACACCCAGCAGGACCTCACCGCCATCTTGACCCCGCCTTCGGCAGCCCACCCACTCGGAACAGCCCGCCTGGGTGAAGACGTTCTCGCGCTGTGTCTTCGAGGGTTGCAGAAGTCGCTGGTGATCGGATTACTCGCCGCTGTGCTCACTACCGTGCTGGCCGCGGTGGTCGGCACCATCGCGGGCTATCTCGGCGGAAAGACCGACCGAGCGCTCATGGCGGTGGTCGACATCTTGCTGGTGTTGCCGCCGATCCTGGTGGTCGCCGTGCTCTCCCCCGCTTTGCGCGGGCAGTCCTGGCTGGTGCTGGTAGTGCTGATCTCGGGATTCCAGTGGATGCTGACCTCGCGCGTGGTGCGCGCGCGGGCACGGAGTCTGCGCACCTCGGGATTCGTCGTCGCCGCGGAGAACATGGGCGCCTCGACCGCCCGGATCATCACCCACCACATGTTGCCGCTGATGGCGCCGTTGTTGATCATCGACTGCACCATGAATGTCGCCACTGCCGTACTCACCGAAGCCGGACTGAGCTACTTCGGTTTCGGCGTCCAACCACCCGATGTCTCGCTGGGCACTCTGGTTGCCACCGGAACCGGCTCGGCCCTGACCTTTCCCTGGGTATTCGTGGCGCCGGTCGGTTTTCTCGCGGCCACCGTGCTGGCTACCGCAGTCCTGGGTGAAGGCTTGCGCGATGATGAGAGGACCGGATGAGCCCACTGCTCGAAATCGACGACTTGACTGTCACCTTCGCCCACCGCAGCGGTCGGACAACAGCGGTTGACGGACTCACGCTCACCGTGGCCGCGCATGAATCCCTCGCCCTGGTCGGTGAATCGGGATCTGGCAAGTCGGCCACCGCGTTCGCGGTGATGGGGTTGTTGCCCGCCTCGGCCCGCGTCGAGGGATCGGTGCGGCTGACGGGCCGGGAACTGCTCGACCTGCCCGATCAGGAGCTCTCGCGTCTGCGCGGGCGCCGCGTGTCGATGGTGCATCAGGATCCGTTGGGTTCACTCACCCCGGTGCGCTCGGTGGGCGCCCAGGTGATCGAAGCGATCACCATCCACGATCGCGACATCAGCCGACACGACGCCACTCGCCGCGCTGTCGAACTGTTGGACGCGGTGGGTATCCCCACCGCGCGAACCAGGATGTCGGCGCTGCCCCACGAGTTCTCCGGCGGCATGCGCCAACGCGTCGGCATCGCGATGGCCATGGCCAACAGCCCTGAACTGATCATCGCCGACGAACCGACCAGCGCGCTCGATGTCACCGTCGCGGCACAGATTCTCGACTTGCTCGACGACGTACAAACCGAAACCGGCGCGGCCCTGATGCTGATCACCCATGACCTGGGTGTGGTCGCACGCTCCTGCCAACGAGTCGCGGTCATGAACCGTGGAGTGCTCGTCGAGCAGGGCGAGGTGGAGACGCTGTTCACTTCGCCGAGCAGCCGCGAGCTGGGGTCGCTGCTGACCGCGACAACGTCCTCGGCCGGCCACGGACGACCCCCTGGAAAAACGGTGCTGCGGGTCACCGGCCTGCGCAAACACTTCACCGCACGCCGTGGCCAGGAGGTCACGGCGGTCGACGGGGTCGACCTCGAGCTCGCGGCCGGGCAGGCGCTGGCGCTGATCGGCGAATCGGGCTGCGGGAAGACGACACTGCTGCGCGAGATCGTCGGTCTCAGCCCGCCGGAGGCGGGAACGATCGAGGTTCTCGGGCACGATCTCGCCGATGTGCGGCGGCGCGATCGTGCGGAACTGCGTCAACACGTGCAGATGGTCATGCAGGATCCGACCGCCTCGTTGAATCCGACGATGACCGTCGCCGATCTCATCGCCGAACCCCTGCGCATCCACGGGTGGTCACGCTCGCGCAGCCGCGCACGAGCCCGCGAACTGCTGGGTCTGGTGGGCCTGGACGACGGCTACATCGAGCGACGGCCCAGCCGCCTGTCCGGCGGGCAGCGCCAACGGGTGGCGATCGCCCGGGCCCTCGCGCCGATGCCCCGCCTGGTGCTGTTGGACGAGCCGGTATCGGCGCTGGATATGTCGTTGCGGGCGGGAATCATCGACCTGCTCACCGATCTGCGCGAGCAGTTCGATCTGTCGTTCCTGATGGTCTCCCACGATATCTCGCTCACCAGGCAGGCCGTCGAACACGTGGCGGTCATGTATCTGGGGAAGGTGGTGGAGTCGGGTCCGGTCGGCGATGTGCTCGACCATCCCGCGCATCCCTACACGCGGGCACTGGTCGCCGCCGCCCCGACACTTCATGTGCCTACTGCGCGCGCGCGACGAGCGGCGGTGCTCACCGGTGAGTGTCGCGGGCCGGGCGAGAAGTCCTCAGGGTGCGCGTTCCGGCCACGGTGTCCGCTCTACGCCGAACTGCCCATCCCCGAACGTCACCGGTGTGAGCAGGTGGCGCCGTCACCACAATCGATCGGTGCGCGGCGCATCACCTGTCACCACGCGGTCCTCACGCCCGCGTCGGCGCCGGGGTCCGGTTCGGTTGATCCAGCGCCGTCCCGGTGATCTGATACTCGGCGCCGACGCGGGTCACCGCCGCGGCCACGGCGGCGGTACTGCTGCCGCGGAATCGGAATCGTCCGCCAACATGCTCGTAGTAGGCGTCCGCGGCGGGCAGGATCTGTCCGGGTTGCAGCACCACCTCCGCGTACAGCTCGGGCACGGCGCCCAGCATCGGCGTGGATCGGTCTATGCGGCATGGACGTTCGGCAGGGGCCGCCACGAGCAGAAAGCCACCGACAGGCCCACCTGTGTCCACCGCACCCACTGCGGGAGGCTGCGCGCCGAGCGCGATCCGAAACGCAGCGCCGTTGAGATCGTAGTTGTGCAGATCCCGCCACACGAACGGGATCTCGGCGCCTCCCGCTCGGGCGCCGACCTCGAGAAACCGGAACACATTGTTATCCAGGAATGCCTCGAGGTGGAACACCGTAGGCCGAGTCGTGAGCGCCCGCAATGCGCGCTGCGCGAAAAGGCCTGCCCGCCGGTGTGTGGCCGCGTCGTCGACCTCCACCGAGCCGATCGGCACACCGGCCCGGAATTCCAGGCAGGTTCGCAGATAGCGCGAGATCGTGTGCACCACAACCTCGGAGCCGTCGAAGACTCCGTCGATGTGGTGGATCTCGCCGGAACTGAACGCCTGCACCATGGCACCTGATACGTGCGCTGGAATCTCGTCGCGGCGCGTCGCCACGACCACACCCGCGCTCGAACTCCCGGCGCGCGGCTTCACCACGACCGGCCAACCGTGGGCGACGGCGAACCGCTCGACATCGCTCCCGTCACCGATTTCGGCAAAGGCGGGAACGTCGATCCCCGACGCCGCGACGAGGGTGCTCATGGTGACCTTGTCCCGGAACGGCATCGTCTCGGCGACGGTCGGTCCCGGGCAACCCCATTGCGCCCGCAGCTGGGCCGCCACGATCAGATCGTCCTCCTTGAGGGCGACGATGTGATCGGGCGGCCCGAAGCGTCGTGCCAGCGTCCGCACCTCGGCCGCCACCACCGGGAGATCGTCGATGGCGGGAACCACGACGACCTCGCGCGCGGTGCTCGGCACCGATTCGGTCCCGACCTCGGTGCTGATGTAGGTCACGGTGTGTTCGGTGTGATCGAGGTAGCGCGCGTAGTCGGCGTATCGGTCACGCCAGCGGTGCAGGACGACGACGTGAGACCCCGACCTCACGTCCGCACCCGGTAAAAGCCCGGCCCATCGAGATAGTTGACCGCGCGGAAGTCGTCGGCCACGACCTGCGCGACAGTATGAGCCAGACCGACCATCAACGGTTCGGTGCAATCATCCACCGTGCGAGGAAGATGCTCGCCGGGCCGCACCGACAGGTGCTCCTGGTGGAAACTCGGCAACGCCCGCACCCGATCGAGCAACGGGTAGTCCTCGAGCACACCCTCGACCGGCGAAGTCAGATACGCCATCACGACATGCTGTTCGATGCTGTGCGGGCGCGAGTACTCCTGCTCGAATCGTCGCGGGTGCAGGTAGGCGTCGACCGTCCATTCCAGCTGCGACTCGCCCCCCGCCAGGCGCGCGTAGTACGCGGCACCACCACCGCAGAGCCGGATGCCGGCTTCCACCAGGCAGGGGCCGTCGGAAGTCGCCATGATCTCGAGATGCGCCGGACCGTGCCGCACGGCGAGTGCGTCGAGAACGGCGCAGGCGTAGTCGATCAGCTCCGGTACCTGCGCGGCCGGGGTGGAGAACACCCCGGCGTGCCGGTCGACGACACCGTTGACTGTCATCTTGGCGTACTGCCAGATGTCGGTCACCCGGTGGCGACCGTGGGAGCTGACCGTATTCACCGCGTATTCACTACCGACCAGGTACTCCTGGGCGACAACCGCCTCGTTCGATTGCCCGAACACATTCGTACTGCCTTGGATCTCCCGGTAAGCGGCGACAGAGTCTTCCGGCGTGGCGCAGAATCGGACTCCGTCGTTTCCCGCGCTGCGCACCGGCTTCACCACGACCCGGCCGCCGATCTCGCCATGCCATGCCCGCAACTTCTGCTCATCGGAGACCAGCAACTGCCTCGTCGCACGAATCCCCGCAGTACGCAACGTCTCGTTCTGTACGAACTTGTCACGCCGCGCGGCGCTGAGCGCACTGCCGTTGGTGGGCAGTCCGAGCGTCTCGCTGAGCCGGTCGGCCAACTCGACGCCGGTCTCCCCGCCGGTGATGACGAAGTCCGGCCGATGGGCGGCGACGGCGTCGCGTGTCGCGGTGAAGTCTCCGCTGTGGACGATATCGGCGACGAAGCCGCTCAGGTCCGGTCGGGCACGGTAGGCAGGCGGGACATCGACGGTGCTCTGCACCCGCACCACGCGCACACCCTCATCCATGAATGCCTGTGCCAGCGGCAGTGTCGGAGCATAGACATCCACAATGGCAACGGTGGTGCTCAACTCTGCATCCTCTCGCAACGGCCGACGACGGCGAGCAGCCGATCGATCTCGGCCGGGGTGTTGTAGACATGGACGCTGACGCGCACGGCGTGGTCCTCGGTGTCGCGCCCTGCTTGGCAGTGGCTGTCGGCGCGCACCATGATGCCCTCGTCCGCCAAGACGAATCCCAGATCGTCGGAGCGCACCCGCCGGTGCCGGAAGGTGACGATGCTCTCCCGACGTTGCACGGGCGAATCGGCGGACAGACTGTTCTGACAACCCAGCACCTGGACGCCGTCGAGCCTGCTCAACCCGTCGGTCAGACGCGCGCACAGTGCGGAATTCCAGGCCCTGACGTCGGCAGGCCCGACCATGTCGAGCCAGTCGAACGCCGCCGCCATGCTGACGATGCCCGCGGTGTTCGGTGTTCCCGACCAGCCTTGCTGGACGAACCGCGGGCCGCGCCGGTTACGCGCCCAGACGGCGCCGATCCCCGGCAAGGCCATCATCTTGTGTCCGGAGAAGACGACGAAATCCACATCCAGGTCGGCCACCGAGACCGGCCCGTGCCCAACGCTCTGGGCGGCGTCCAGACAGATCGGCACCTCCGGCCCGACCACTTCGCGGATCCGGTGCACGTTCATATCCGCGCCGAACACGTGGTGGACATGGGTCGCCGCGACGAACTTCGTCCGGGTATTCATCAACGCCGGCAGTGCCCGATGATCGTAGTCACCCGAGGCCGCGTCCACCGGCATCGACTTGACTGCTATGCGGACGCCGCGGCGGGCCAAATCGGCCCGAAGATCGAGCCACGGCGCCAAGTTCGACTGGTGATCACCGAACGGCACGATGATCTCGTCACCGTTGGTGAGCACCTCGGCCAACCAGTCCTGGGCGACCGCGCGCAGCCCCGCACTTGTGCCGCTGACGAACTCCACCGAGGAGTCGGCGCCGTCATCTCCCAAGGCTTTTCGCACGCGGTCGCGCGCCTGCTCGATGCGGGTGGTGGTGCTGGTCGCCCAAGGGTAGGAACCTCGTCCGACATTGGCGTTGTCGCTGGTCAGAAAATCGTTGACAGCGTCGAGTACCGCCGCGGGCTTCTGGGCGGTGGCCGCGCTGTCGAGGTAGGCCATCCCCGGATTGCCCGCGATGATGGGGAATTCCCGGCGCAGTTTTGCCTGCCAGTCGGCGAGTCGGTCCAAGACCGCGGGATCGGTGATCGTGGTCATCACATCAATCCCGCACCAGCGGGGCGCCCGCGTCGCGCCAGGCGATCACGCCGCCGCGCAGACTCCGCACGTCGCGATGACCCATCCGGGTCAGCAACGCCGCGTAGCGAACCGACTTCTCGCCCACCGGGCATACCAGCAGCGCAGGCTTGCCTGCGCCGAACGGCAGTCCCCCGCGCACCAATTCGTCGAACAGTTCGTCCACGATGTTGATGGAGTTCTCGATGTGCAGAGCCGAGTAGGCGAAGGATCCGCGCAGATCGACCACGACAGGCCGCTCGACGGAAATCCATGCTTGCGCTTGCGCGATATCCATCGACTGGACCGAAGCCAATTCGTCCTCGGTCACCGTATCGATGGAATTCGCCCGCACGGGCAGCTTCAGCAGTTCCGGACGCAGCCGGCGCACATAGCTCATGTAGCTCTCGACCCTGTCGCACACGATGAAGACTGCGGATTTCCGCGTCTCCAGTGTGGCGTCGACCGACGCGAGGTGGCGCACGGCACCGAAATAGGCCGCACCTGCCGTCGGCCCGCCCAGAATTCCACAGCGGCGATTGAGAACGAGCATTCCGTCGATGGCTTCCTGAGCCGAGACGGGCTCGATGACATCATAATTCCTCGGGTCGAACAGGCCTACCTCGTTGACCTCATCGATGTTGCGGATTCCCGGGATGAAGTCCGATTTCGTCGATACCAGTCCGACCACGTCGACATCGGGATTGTTCTCCCGCAGAACTGTGGCCACACCCGTAGACGAACCTGCGGTGCCTACGCAGGCGATAAATATATCCGGGCCCTCTCCGTCGAGATCTTTGATGATCTCCGGGGCCGTGCCGACCCGGTGTGCTTCAGGATTGCGCGGATTGAAGTATTGGTCGGTATGCAGATGTCCATTGCCTCCCTCCGACAGCATCCGATACATCCGCGTCAGCGGATCCTCGGAGTCAGTCGGGTCGAGACACTCGGTCTGACCAGGTAGTTCTTCGATCTGCGCGCCGAGCAGGAGAAGCAGGTCCTTGATCTCGGGGACTTTCATGCGGTTGGTTACGCTCTTGAAAGGCAACCCGTGCATGGCAGCAACAACGGCCAACGCTTTGGCGGTATTACCGCTGGAGAGTTCCACGATCGCGTCACCACGCTCGACCGCCTTCGCCAGACCTGCCCTTGCCATATTCCAGGCCGGACGATCCTTCACTGATCCGAACGGGTTGAGCATTTCCATCTTGGCATAGAGATCGATATTGCGCAGGCCGTGGACACTCGGATCGATGCGCACGAGCGGCGTGTCACCGATAACGTCGAGAATGCTGTCGAACTTCATTCGCGGTTCCCTTTCACGGGCCAGTATTGATCATCGAGACACCACCGCCAGGTGTCGCCGGTCGGATAGACGGCGACCTTTCGGGCGATGGGTTGCATCAGGGCGTGGTCAGCGGCGAAATCCATGAAATAGCCCGCCGTATTCACGAATGCGAGCAGATCACCGCGAACCGGTGCGCGTGGCAGCGTAACTTTGCGACGTGTGATCAGGTCGTCTTCGAGACACAGATTTCCGGACAGGTAGACGCCGACGGGATCGTCGTCGATCGGCCCGTCCGAGAGCAGAACGGGATCCATGAAGACCGCGTGGTCCTCGAAGCTGATGTCCCGGGAGTTCGCCTCGAGCCGAACCATGGTGTCACCCGCGGCGGTCGAGCGAACCTCGGAAATTCGTGCCAGCGTCAGCCCGCACTGATCGACCAGGGCCCGGCCCGGTTCGATGTAGAGGTCGTACATGCTCTCCATCAGGAGTGTGGCAAAGGGGCGCCCCAGCGATGGCGCGGTGCGGTTCAGCAGTTCATCGAGGTACCGTTCACCGGCCACCGGCCGATAGCTCGGGTAGATGCCGAGCACCCCGCGTAGCGTGCCGGCCTCGGCTCGCAATCCGTACCCGTGGTTCTGCCACGTCATCGTCGGCCGGGCACCGAGCACTGCCTTGCTCAGTTCCGTTGTGTAGCTTTCCCACTCGTCCCTGTCGGCAAGATAGTTCGCACCGAATCCGCCGCCGATGTCGATCGCCCGCGGCGCGAACCCGTGCGTCACCGCGTCGCGCATGGCGAGCAGGCATCCATCGAGCGCGAGCGCCTTCTCGTCCAATCCGTTGGTGTCGAGGTGATAGGACACGCCCAGCAGGTCGAGGGAGCCACGGTGCCGGTCGAGGATCTCGAACACCGACCCGAGTTCCCGCTGATGCACACCGAACCGACTGGGCCGGCTGAGAACCCTGACACCCGGCGAGTCGAACGCGGACAGCCGAATCATGACTCGCACGGTCGGCATCCGATGTCGGGCAATGATGTCGGCGAGCTCTGTCAGCTCTTGTGCGGAGTCTGCGTTCACAACGGCGCCGACCTTGGCCGCGAGCCACAGGAAATCTGCGTCCTTGGGACCGGTTGCCATGATTCGGTTTCCCGCGAATCCAGCTGCCAGTACATGTTGTAGCTCACCGAGCGAGGCGACGTCTACGCCGATGTCACCGGCCGCCAGCTCGCGGATCAACGCAGTCGACCTGTTGGCCTTGTGCGCGAAGTAGACCTGCCCAGTCAGATGATGCGTGCTGTACACCGATCGGTAGGTCGACGCGTTCTCCACGATCTGATGTGGCACAACGATATTCAGCGGAGAACCCAGTGCCTCGACCATGCCGGACAGCGCACGGGGGTCAGCGAGAACATTCTGCAGCAGGCCGCTTACCTGGGGTTTCAAACGTAACTCTGTATGCAACGCAACCTCGATCGAACGCCAACCGTCCATAGCCCGACAGGTCCATGAAATCGATTGGGGCAAAACGTAACTACTTCTAACGATGTGCCCGTGGACCGATGCCCACCCCTGGCCGAGGAGGGGGCGGCCTCCACCTTTCTATCCAGGTACACGGAGTTGTTGTGGCCGCTTCAACGTTCGAGAGCGCCCTAGCAGCAGTTAATGACAATGATTTTCAGTAATGACATCATGGCCCGTCCACCAACCTTGCGCAACCCCACCACCCGCCGACCCCCCCATCTCGGCCGGATACGCAGCTACGACAACGCAGTCCAGCGTCTGCTGCGCGGCCCCACGATCTCCGTTCGTCGCAGCGGCTCGTCCAGACCACATCGCCCGAGACATCAGGGCCGCAGGTCACTCACCCTGCATCACCCCCGATCCACCAACAGCTCAATGGGTTTCGACCGCACCGCGCCAGGTGCCCCACACCGGCGGCTCGACCGCGCCACAGCCGGTCTCACCTCTGAATTGTCGGGGATCAGCGGTGGTAGCGCTTTCGAATTGTGACGAAGCCCTTGCCCGCCGATGATCAGCGCCACGCGACGAAATGCAGCCAACCTTTCGCATATCGCCGACATCGTGGTGGTGGTTGACACCCCTGCAGTGTCAACCACCACCACATCGCGCTGTCACACCCACGCGAGGTCACGCGTCCGGCCGATAGTGTGGCACTGCGCTACAACGCAACCAGCCGATCGGCGCCGACCAGAGCGACTTCGAAAAGCAGATTCCCACCGGTCCATGACGATCAACTGGCCTTTTTGTGCTACTTCGCTGGGAACGGCTGGTTGATGGTGCTGAAGTACTGCAACGCAGCCCCTATCGCCACCGGCGCTGTCACCAGGATTTGACCAGCGAGCGTCCCCAGAGCGCCGACCGCCAAGATGCCGCCGATGCAGCCGACAGCCGCCGCCGGAAGGAACGCGCCGAAGAGGCCGACGATGGTTGCCGACGCAACGGTAGCGCCGACGACACCACCGAGGACACAGCCCACCGCAGCACCGCCGAGGCCGCCCACCAACGTGCCGATTCCGGCACCGAGGCTCACCGTACTTGTGAACCGAGACCAGGCCGCCTGCTCACGATCGTATTCGCTCTTCCACGGCGCCTTGTCCTCGAACGGCAGGGCAACCGGCTTGTATGTCGCGTGCTCGCGATCGATCTGCGGGGTCAGCGTCGCCGTGCGGCCACTGATCTCGGCGGCGATCGGGAACTCGAAGTCATCGATGGTAAACGTCAGCGGCGTACCCGCAACGACATCGCCGTTGGCGGCTTTGACCTTCAACGCTCCGTCTTCGGCCACGATCGATCCGGCATCGACGCTGATGATCGACTGAGTGTCGGTCGCGTGCGCACTGAAACCGACCGGCTCGCCAGCGGCTGGAGCGGCGCTCGCCACACTCGACCCGAAGCCGACCGAGGCGATGACGGCCGCGCTACACAGAGCAAGTTTCTTGATCTTCATCAGGATGGTTCCTCATCTCATATAGGGCTGTCGTGCTGCCGCCACGCCGAGCTGGGATACGGCAGAACGCGCGTGCAGCACGAGATGACAGTGAACCACTAATGGTTTTCATTTTCAATAAGGCTGGCCCGCAGTTGTACGACCACTCCGCCAGGCAATCGTGGTATCGCTCTTCACGGCCCCGCGTGTGAGCCCTGACCAGGGAGTTCACGCCCGATGCGTTCGGTATTCCGGCACCAGGTGCCCTGTTCGCGTCTGCCACGGCGAGCATCACCGCGTACGCCAACCGAGACGACACCAAGGGCCCGTCAACCCAGTCGGCGGGTGCCGGGTTTCCCGAACAACGATGTCCTGTGCCGATGAATCTGAGCCAATCGTTGGGCTGTGACGTGGGTGGCTCAGATTCAGTGGCAAGGTCTCGGGAGGAGCATTGTCACTGAGGGCAAGTCGCGTTGGAGGTTCTGTTTCGTGAGCTGATACCTCGGATGTCGGCCAGGCAGGGCCGGATCGAGTCGCGGGAGATCTGGGCGGGGTGTTGGTCGAGTCCGGCGGCACGCTCGCCGCCTACGGGTAGGTGGCAAGCTCGCGCAGCTGTGCAGTTTGCCCGGGAATTGCAGCACGGCGGTCGTCCTCGGTGCTTACATTTGCAGCGTGTGCTCTCGGGCCATCGTGATGAACTAGATTCGAATCATGAGCGCAGCTAACGAGATCCGTGCAGGCGAAGACTTTTACCGGCGGACGCACAACCAGCTGCCGGGTGCGATGAGCCGATACGTTGTCGCGAACCCGCTACCCGATGGTCGATCCAGCTATCAGTATCTTGCCGACCAGGTTCCGAACGCTCAGGAAGTCCTTGATCTCGGCTGCGGCGACGGTTCCCTGCTCGCGGTTCTAGCCCGAAACGGCGCGACCAGACTCGCAGGCATCGATCTGTCCGACGTCGAACTCTCGGCCGCCATACAGAGACCAGAGCTGTGCGGCGCGGATTTGCGGCAAGGACGAGCCCAGGATCTCCCGTTTGCTGACAACTCGTTCGACACCGTGATGTCCCATATGGCGTTGATGCTGATGGCAAAGATCGAACAGGTCTTCGCGGAAGCGGCGCGAGTGCTGAAACCGGCTGGCAGGCTGGCGATCTCGGTCGGTCTCAAACCTGCGGACAGAAGCGGACGCGCGCTGTTTCTGAAGGTGGCGCGACCGATCTTCGCCGCGGCTCAGCAATCGGGTTCGATGCCCTCACTCGGAGACCGCCGTACCCGCACGCGAGAGGGGCTGCACGAGTTGGCGATAGCGGCCGGATTCCTGCCCATCGACTGGACCGAGATCAGCCACGGTCCACACGCGACGCCAGAGCAGACTTGGCAGTCCGCGGTCGACTCCTACTACGACGCCACCCTCGTCGACGCACGCCAACTCAAGCGCCTCCGTGACGAATTCCTTGACCAGGCTGCGAACCTGACCGAGGAAGGGCTGCTCACCCACGGTGCTCGCATGGCGATCGTAACGACTCGGCTCAGCTGAGTTTCAGGACGGCTTAACTGAAGTGGCAGAACCGCCGGATGGCTCAGTTTCGGTGGCAACGGCCCACCTTTACTGACAACGAACATCCGGCCGTCGTTCGGCATCGGACCTCACCACGCGGATCTTGGGACGATTCGAAGACAGCCTGTGACCGACCGCACCGCGGGTTCGCTCAGAATCAGCGCTGCGCCGCTCTAAGCTCCCAGCTAGGGAGGACTCGATCATGGCCAACCGCAAGAGGACCGTCACTGCCTCAGAAGTCCAGGACGTTCTCAACTACTTCGGCAAATGCCCGATCTGCAACCATCCGGCCCGTGCTTGGCATATCACCGCCCGGTTCGACGACGGCGGAGTCGAAAGCCAGACCGTCGCCGCGTGCGGCGGTTGGTGTGGATGGAAGGGGCCCGTGAATCCAACCCCGATGACCGGCGACACTGCAGTATTGACGCAGGGCCAAAGCATGATCGGGTCGGCCGCCGCCTCGTCGCTGCCCGCCGCTCTTCGTCGCACCGATGTTCCTCCACTGCGGTGAGTGCTCGGATTCCGCCGATCAATCTCACGACCTGTGTGCCAGTTCAGCGCAACCAGGCCGATCATCGACACCAGCCCCGGTCATCGGCTGACGGTTCACCGATTTCCTAGCTTTGACCAGGGCACTATCGGTGAATTTCAACATCACCCAGCAGCGGTTCGAGCTTGGGTGGTGCGGGCAAGCCGGTAGGAATCGGTGCCGGTCTCGATGATATGCCCGCCGAAAGTGGGTTGGGCTCAGCATTGCATCGCCGGACCCGGGACGTAACCGGAGTGGTGTGGTCAGGCCGAGCGGAGACCCGTCAAAGCAGAGAGATACAGCTTCGAACACACCTCGACGAGAACCCGCGGCTGCCGGCGCTGACTTGTCATCATCCAATCGACGAGCAGATTGTTCGCCGCGCCGGACAAAGCGACAGCGGTCAGGTGTACCTGCTCGCCGGATGCGTCGAATCCGGGTTGCCTCGCCCAGACCGAGACGATCAGGTCGGCGAAAGCCCGCAGCACACCGTGTCTCAGTTCTTCGATCTCGGGATTGACTCCGACCACCTCGATCAGCACGATGCGGGCCCGGCGTGGATCCTCGGTGAGGAATTCGACAAACGCGGTCAATCCTTCGCGAACGGCCAACGGCGACCTCGGGTCCGCCCCCGGCAATCGCAGCTTCGGTCACGGCTCGCATGTGCGACCAGTGAGCAGTAGACAGCGGTAAGCGCCCCGTGCCGGTCCTGAAAGGACCTCACGCCGGGCACGGGCGCGTTCGTCTGCATCCATTCCCGAGTAACGGCGACCGGCCGTATTTCCTGGCGCCGATGCCATCGTCCACGTATCCCTTCGACTGTTGTCGACTCATGGACCGAGATCATTCCGACAGGGTCTGTTGTCCGGCTTGCCATTCCGACGCCAGCCAAGCCGCAGCGAGTATGCGCGACGCTGCTGGGTCTGCAGGATTCAGCCCGGTGATTTCGGCGATACGCCGCAATCGGTAGCTGACGGTGTTGGGATGTAGCTCGAGGACTTCGGCAACGCGCTTGCGGTCGGTCCCGAATCGCAGATGTACCTGCAAGGCCTGCATGAGATGTGGGTGGTCGCGAAGCGGTGCCAAGATGGCGGCAAGCCGAGTCCGCGCCGGGCTGGGGCGGGTGAGCTGATAGTCGAGCGCCAGGTCGTCGAGCGTGTATGCACCCGGCGGCTTGGACAGAAACGCGGCGAGGTCACAGAGCTCGCTGATCATCTCCTTCGCACTACGAAGAGCGCCACGCGCCACATCATGGAGCTCTACGAGCACAACCGGGTGACCGAGACTATCTCTGAGCCCATCAACGACATCGACGTATCGGGCACGGCTCGATTTCCCGACCGGGGCCGGCAGCAGAAAGGAACCTCCTTTGGCATCGAACACCGGTAGTACGCCCGCCCCGAGATGGTCCTCGACCACGTACCGCACCAGTCGTGTCATTCGCTGTTGTGCCAGTTGGTCGGTCGGCGAGCACCACCGGTCCCGACCTACGGTGGCGATGGCCACAAGATCGTATCTGTCGTGAACAACCAGCTCAGCGCGGCTGGACAACTCATCGACCGGGTGACCGAAGACCAAGGCGTACGCAAGTTCACGCCGAGCCTCGAGCAACCTCCTCTGAGCAGGCCTTGCCGACGACAGGTGCGCGGTCACTGCTGTGGATGTGGCGTCCTCGAGAAAGTTCAGCATCAGATTCGACAAGACGATGACGTTGCCGCTGCCGACTGTCGGCCGGGTCGCTTCCTTCCAAAACGCCCGTACGGAAGCGAATAGGCTGTGGATCAGCGGTGTCAGCGGCAGTTGTTCGTAGCCTGCTGCTTCGGCCACTGGTGCGACCACTGCCCTGACTTCGGCAAGGCTGGCGCCTCGGACCTCGGACTCGGTTCGCGCCAACAGCGCTGCCACATCGCTGATCGGATATCGGTCGGTATCGGCCACCGCAACCGACCGATCTGCCGCCTCCGGCACGAGGCCCGTGATCACCCGATCAGGACCGAGCGATACAGACAGGTCCTCGGAGGTCACCCCCGTGCTTGTCCGGGGCGCCGCCGCGGGTTCTGGGCCGGTGTGCGAAGCCCCTACTCCGAAGCTTTTCGTCGCGCTCGTCATGCGCTCACGCAACGCGGGATCCCGCTCCTGCCAGCGTCCGTGACAGGAACTCGACCGTCAATTCCATTGCCGCCCGGCTTTCCGGCAACAGCGTGTCCAGCACAGGAAACGCGTGTACCTAATTGCTCCACAACCGCGCATCCACCTGCGGCGAGACCACGGGCAAAGGCAACGATGTCTGCCTCGAACATTTCCTTGGCCGCCGCGGTGATGAACGTCGGCGGAAAAGCGGTGGGATCCACTTGCAACATCGAACGCGCACCCCGCGCCGCCACGGGGCCCTTCTCCCACTTCCGTTTCGCACGCCGATACGCAGAGACAGGCATGAGCGCATCACGACAGATCTCGTGGCGGTCACGCAGATCCACATCGAGGTCGATATGCGGGGAGTACGCCACGAGCGCGGCAGGCATCGCCAGCCCGTCGGCAGCGGCGAGTTCGCACACCTTGGCAGCGAGGAACGCGCCGGACGAGTCCCCGGCGAGCACCACTCGGTCGCCTTCGGCGCACGCTCCCAACAGCGCGCGATACGCCACGTAAGCGTCGTGTATCGCGGTGCCGACACCGTAGTCGGGCAGTTGGCGACACAGCACCGAGTACACCGGTACCGATAGCGACTTCGCGATGCGTCTGGTGACCCGGCGGTGAGTGCCGTCCCCGCAAAAGGTGAATCCGCCGCCGTGCAGGTACAGAATACTGACCCCGTCGAGCCTGTGGTCACGGTGTCCGACAGGCAGATACCGCTGGACCGGTATCTGTCCCAGTGTCATCGACGTTCGCTCGACGTCCCGAGCCGACGGAAACCAGCTCAGCGTGGTGTCGAACATCGTCAGTGCGCGAGTACCACGATCGGTGAGCGGCCACATTCGATAGAGCGACTTCGCGATCACTGGTGGCAGCGCGCACGTGATGCGTGTCATCCGGCTCGAACTGCGATGGACCAGCACCGGATCCTCGGCCGTTAACAGCGTGGTTTCGTGGGTACCGGATTGGGTGGTCACAAGATCCCCTCCATCTGATGCATCTGACATATTTATCTGTCAGATAGCAAGTGGAGTATGCCATGCGTCGACCACAGAGGAAAGCTCCGAGGACTCGTCGGGGCGCGGGTGATAACTCGCCCAGCGGCTACCGACAGGTCCGGCCGCCCCCACAGAATCGGAAAGGTGTGACTCGCAGCGATATATGGCGGTGTTCCCGCACCTTCAGGTGGCGCCAATTGGGCCGAGGCAACCCTGAGGCCTGGAGCCACAGGCGTTCTGAACACCCCTGCAACCAGCCGCACACCGCGCTGATCGGATCGGCCGCGGCGGGTTGACGATGGCCCAGATCTGGTGTAACTCTGCAGATCCGCATGCTCCAGCACAACCGACAATAAACATTGACGGTTTATTGTTTGTGTGTCACGCTCGGGATGTGCCATCACCTCGTATCCGGCGAACTCAGGCCGAGCGGACAGCAGACACCCGACGCGCACTGCTCGACGCGACCTTCGACGCCTTGGTGCAGGTCGGGTTCAAGGCCACCACCACGACTGAGGTGGCCCACCGCGCGGGGGTGTCGCTGGGTGCCTTGCTGCACCATTTCCCTACGAAGGCCGATCTTTTGACCGGCGCGGTGGCGCATTCCTTCGGTCGCCGGATCGAGGACTACGGGCAGTTGATGGCCGATCTGGATCCCTCGGCGGACAAGCTCGACGCGGCGATCGATCTGCTGTGGTCGATGTATGCACGCCCCACATTCACTGCATGGCACGAGTTGTGGGTTGCCGCCAGGACCGATCCGGACCTGGCCGCCCCCATGATCGAGATCGACAGGCAGTTCATGATGGCCAGCGAACGGGTCTACGCCGAACTGTTCCCCACCACCGAGAATGCCCACGGCAAGCTCGACATGACGGTCGGGCTGCACCTGGTCTACGCGCTACTCACCGGCCTGGCGACATCGCAATCGATCCCCGGCTACGAGCCCTTTCGCACCGGCGAGGTCCTCGACACCTTCAAGGCGATGATCCGTGCCTACCTCGGCACGACCACCCAACCACCAAGCGGCGGCCGATGAATGGCCATTCGTCGCAGCAGTTTTCGAATATCGGCAACAATCGAGGGGGGAACCTTCATGAACACCACCGATCCGACCAAGCGAGTCGTGCGTGCTCGCCGTATCCAATTCGTTTATCCCGCAGGAACGCTCGCTCGTCACTACGTCGACGGCGACCTGGTGACGAGTCACGCCATCGCGTTTCTCTCGAGCACGTTCCCCGAGGGCGAGGATTTCTTCGTCCGTTCGGTTCGCCGCTTCGCCGGTGAGATCACCGATCCCGAACTCGAGTCACAGGTTCAGGGATTCATCGGCCAGGAAGTCACCCACGGTCGCGAGCATCGTGCACTGAACGAGCGCCTGTACGAAATGGGCTATCCCACCCGGCGAGGAGAACGCACCGTACGTCGCATCCTGAGAAGGTACGAGCGCTTCCTCTCCCCTTTGACCTGCCTGGCGATCACGGCCTCACTCGAGCACTTCACCGCGGTGTTCGCCGAGACACTGCTCGGCGACGAGCGAGCCCAGGCCCTGCTCGGATCCACCGAGGTTCGGTCGATGCTGCTGTGGCACGCGATCGAGGAATCCGAACACCGGTCCGTCGCCATCGACGTCTACCGCGCCGCCGGCGGCACCGAACGCCGCCGCATCTGGGCGATGCGAGGCATCTCGGTCTCCTTCGCCACTGGAATCGTCGTCAACTCCACGTTGTCGTTGCTCGGCGACCGCGCCACCTACAACCCGATCCGGCTGGTACGCAGTCTCGCCGCGCTGCGGCACTCGCCGTTCCTGAGCCGCGCCGTCCAACACCGGGTCGCGGCCTACAACAAGCACGGCTTCCACCCCGACGACACCGACAACACGGCACTGCTGAACTACTGGACCGCAGAACTGTTCGGCGAAAAAGGCAGGCTCGTCGATCATCTGCGCTGACCATCACCCACAGCGACTCGCTGATTCGGCAACTGACACAACGCCTTCACACAAGGCCACGCGCGTTGGCAGGCGCGAACGCAACCGGAGTGAGGCACAGAGTGGAAGGGGGTTGTGTCAGTGTGAGGAATCAGGACATCCTTGACCAACTGTTATCAAGTGATGCTTGACGTGTCTGGTGATTTGACGCCTGCGCCGGTGACGTAGAAGCGAGTGATGGGTTTGAGGTTTCGCCGCGGTCGGACGGCGATCTCTTCCTCGCCGAGCAGGATGCGAAAGTGGGTGTCTTCGATGACGACGGTGACGGTCTGGCCCCGGTAGCGCACCCCGAGCTTGATGTTCTGTTTGGCAACCATGATGTTGCCGCTGGCATGGACTTTTCGGATCGCGCGTAAGCCGCCCGACGCTATGGGAGGCAGCGGCAACGGGTTCGTCGGCATGCACGATCCAGGCAGCCTCCCGAGTTGGTCTGCGGCGATAGGGCAGGGCCATGTCCCGATCAGGACATTGTCGGCGATGGCATGCATCAGGTGACCGTCAAGCCTTAACGTGATCCGCTGCCCGGAATGGGCAGCACCGACGAGATGCTTTGTGTTAGAGATGGATACGAGTCCGTCGCGGTCGACGGTGCGATCGATTTCGATAGTCTCGCCGGCCCGGATCGAGGCGACGCCCTTACCTGCGGTTCGCCGCTGGGCGGGATGTCCAGGTTCGGGGCCGGCAGGTCGCGCTCCTCGCATGGCGAGATGTTGCAAATCCTGTGCCAGCAGCCGTGATCCGAGGGTCCGGATGACTTCGCCGTCGACGCTGATGTGGATGCTGCGTAGGTCGACCCACACCGTGACCGTTCGTCCGGCCATGCTGCGATGCAACGCGACGGTCTGCCGACCAGAACGAATCTGGATGCTGCCACTTGCCGGGACACGTGCTTCGAACTCCATCGCCGTTTCAGTGCCAGTGGGCCGCGGCGGCTCGATCACTCCGACGATCAACGATTCGGCGGCCATGTCGGCCGGCTCAGTCGACACGAGGGTGTCGAGGCGAGTCGGGCCGTTCGGGCGGAACAACTGCGATGGCGTGGCCATGTCGATGCCTTGGTGCGGGCGGCGATGGTTGTATCCCTCGACCCACCCGTTGATCGCATGTTGAGCCGCGTCGATCGATTCGAAAGGTGCTGCGTCGTCGAGGAATTCGCTTCGCAGCGTCTTATGGAACCGCTCAATCTTACCTGTCGTGGTCGGTGACCGCGGTTTCGTCAACCGCTGCTTGATCCCGTTTTCCCGGCAGATTCGCTCGAACAACACCTCGACCGGTTGAGGTTTGAGGTATCGGCCGGTGAACTGGCCGCCGTTGTCAGTCAACACTTCGGAGGGCACCCCGTAGCGACGCATCGCTGCCAGGAATCCTTCGCTCACCTCGCGGGCCGATGGTGTTGCCAGCAGCGTCGACACGACGATGAACCGTGAGTGATCGTCGATGCCGGTCAATAGCTTGCACTCGCGGCCATCGGCCAGCTGCACTCCGCCGACGATGTCGAGCTGCCACAGATGCATCGGTGCCTCGCGCTGCCACCGCAGGTATTTGCGTTTGTGTTGTTGGACCTGCGTGTTCACCAGCCCGTTGCGGACCAGGACGCGATGCACAGTCGGCCGCGACGGCGCCGGATCGGTGCCGCGGCGAGCGAGTTCGTAGCTGATCCGACGTGCTCCCCACCGCGGATGCTCACGCCGCAGCCGACAAATCAACGCCTCGACCTCGGCCGACAACTTGGTCGGACTGTGGTGCGGGCGCCGCGACCGATCGACCAGCCCTGCTGTTCCTTCTAGCTTGAACCGCTTGCGCCAGGTATCCACCGACTGCCGCGTGGTGCCATATCGGGCTGCGACCTCCCCGATTGGGGAGCCACCCAGCACCTCGCACACGGCGCGATACCGATACTCCGCCGTCGTCTTCGGATCCACGAGTTGCCGTCCTCGATCGGCATTGACACTGGTCGTTTACATCATCACGATGCCGCTGAAACGTCAAGCGTCAGTTGATGACAAGCGGTCAAGGAAGTCCTGAGCCCATACATCGACAGGTTGGAAGGGACGTCCTACGCACGTGGACGTCCCTTCCTCCACTACCTATGACAACCAGACAATTCCCATGGACCGATGTCCGCGACGCTCCGTGGCTGCTGCTGCAGAGTTGGCGGCGACACCTCACCTCAGGCTCGCCTGCTGTCGACTTCACATTCGGCTTGGGCTGGAAGCAAGGGCCGCACGCGCACGCCGAAGGCCCGTTCATGATCAGCGTGACTCAATACACCCCGACGCGGTTGACCGATCTACCCGACATCTGGCTCGCAGCCGAAAGTTTGGGCGATCAACTGATCCAGATCGACGGCGCCGTCGGGGTGATGACATACCTACGCCCGGGCCGTCGACATCTCGGATCGATGTCGATCTGGGCTGATGACCGAGGTCTGAAGGATTTCATCAAGCTGCCCGACCACGTCGAGATCATGCGCAAGTACCGACCGCGTGGCCTACCGCTGCGGTCGGCTACGTGGTGGTCCGACGAACTCGAGGTCAGCGCGGCAGTCACCGAAGGCCTCCGGATACTCGACAATGATCAACAACAGCGTGTCGTGCGCAGTCTCGACCACACAGACCCGTGAGGTAAGAGCAGCCTGTGGCCCACCCATTGAGGCCGACGTCTCGACGACTTCTAGCTCCTGCCCGAGACTCACACCGGGCAGGAGCATTGGCTGGGATCGTGAAATCCGATGTCGGGACAGCGCCGGCTGACATCGCTGACATCGCTGACGCGCGTGTTTCTTTGGCCAGGCGGAACGCCGAAGACACGCTCCTACCGTGAGGCGCGCGGCGTCGTGGATCGGAAACGATCGTTCGCGAGACACTTTGGGTAACGCATCCATCTTGCACGCCATCGCGTCATCGGGGTGCAAGACCGGCCCACCTTCGAGCGGACCGGTGACTTGGACCACTATGCACTCGAGATCCACCTTGGCGACGTACCCGTCTGCACACGAAACCGTCAACTGCCAGGTCGGGTGTTCAAACGCACGAACGAGCATCGAGACCCGCCTCGCGGCAGTCCGGGCGACGTCATCGGCGACCTCGCCCGGACTGCCACGCCGATCAGAGAACAGATCGACACCCTCGGGCGGACGCTAGGTGACCTGCCGGTCTGCCGTTCGGCGCCGGTAGGCCCATTGCCGACATGCGTTGTCGCAATAACGTCGTGGCCTGCCCAACCCTCCAGCCGGATCGATCTGCAGATCGCAAGGGCACCCACCGCATGGATTTCCGCGCGACTCGGTCCAGCCGAGGTGAAACTGACACCAACGTCGCTTCCCGTCGGCGCAATCACGATCAGCGGCTTGATTGAACAGCCTCAGAATCCGGTGCAGCTCGTCGGTTTTGAGGTCGTGGTTGCGGTCTATGGGGTGGCCTCCGCAGTAGGCGGAGGTCGTCCACATCAGCGTCAACTCAGCCTCGATGTCGGACAGCCCCGCGGCTTCGGCTGCTTCCCAAAGCATTTGGCCGTCGAGGAGACGGCTGATCAGTTTTGCCTCTCGCTCGGTCACAAAGCGGAGAAGGGCCTCGACCTGCTGCGGCTACAAGGAGCCCTGCCCGTCCCACAGGTCCGCAGACAGTAGCCGGGTATTGCTGATCGGAGACAGCCCGTCGTCGCATGCCCGCAGCTTGGCGTAGATCGCCTTCATCGTCGCTCGGTCCGGAATGTGGGCTGTACCGGCCGCTCGTTCGAGGATGATGGCGGTGTTGACGAGAATGATCCGGCCGACTGTACGTTGTTGCGCTCGCAGCCGGTCAAGGCGCTGCGCTTCGGCAGTCGCCATCCTGGCACCGGACTGGTCGTCGATTACAACGGTGACGGAATGACCTTCCTCGGCTGCGGCGACCGCATGCGCCACCACGAGCAGTTCGCCGAGATCTCTCGCCTGCTTCTTCCGCTCGGTCCAGGGCATATCGAGTTGACGAGCGCAGACCGCTTCCAATGTGTCGGTCCATTCATCAGAAAGAACCTCGACCCATTTTGGTGTCAGCTTGGACCACACCAATCCGATCCGTTCGAATCGGCGATCGGTCCGCGACTTTCGCAGCACTTCACTTTCAACGGTCTCGGGTGTGCTGATCGGGCCCAAAACGGCCAGCAATAGCCGTTCTTGGTTAATGGCCAGGAAGTTCAATGCCGGTCCGGCATCGATGACAGGTTTGGCGTTCATCCGGCGTCGCTGCCGCCCAAGTCGGCGTCGAGCTCATCGAGATCGAGATCGACCTCGGGCAGGTCTGCCAGATCGCCCCAGACCGGCTGCAGTTCGGTGGGCGTGAGACCAGCATTTGTCAGTTCCTTTCTCACCGTGACGACGTCGAGCCCCCGTAGGGTCGCGATGGTCTGAACTGGCACAGCGTTCTGGAGATATCCCGCGATCGCCCGCGCCAGCAGCCGTTGCGGAGCCCGCCGGCGATTCGATTCAGCCTGGATCGCCTGGTACTGGTCCGACCACCCGAAACGCGCCGCCAGACGCGAGGTGGTTTCCACTCTCAGTTGTGCCTTGGCCGGGCCAGCGAGGTATCCCACCTGTTCCAGCGCGATGGCCGCGATCTGTGGTGAAACCAAGTAGCGCTGCACCACTTTCGACAGCAGGGCCAGCTCGTCGCGGTCCCGCTCGGCGGCCACCAACTCACGAACGCCCTCGAGCGGGAGTAACAGATGCCGCGCGAACGCGTTGGCGCGAATCTCGGCCGGGCTGGCTGAATCGACCTGCGGTTCCTCGGCCCAGTCCCCGAACACCACATGGCCCAACTCGTGCGCGAGGGTGCTGCGTTGGCGCATCGGATGCGGGGTCCGGGCAACTGCGATATACACCGTGCCCCGGTCCCCGTGCCGCATGGTCATTCCGTGTTGATCGGGTCCAGTTTCGAGCACAGCCACGTCGGCGCGGACGGTCTGCTCGATCAGGGTGACCAGATCCCCCAGAGGCTGGTAACCGAGGTGATACTCCTCCCGGAATCGTTCCGCCGCTGCCCGTCCTTCAGACTCCGCAGTCATCCAATCGCCACGATGCCCTGGTCGGCCAGATGCGCGTCAAGCTCGAGGAACCGCAACATTTGCTCGTACATCGAATCCATCGACGCACCGTTGGCCGACCGCGCAGCGCACTGCACCCTCCCGACCACACGGGAAGTGCCGGTGAGCTCGGCCAGCACGACACCGGTAGCAGCAGCGATAGCAACCAGCTCGTTCATCTTCGCGGCACGGTCGCCGGAGATAGTGCGCGACAGCGTCGCCTGCGAAATCCCGGTCTCGGCGGCAAGGTCACGCTGGCTGATTCTCGCAGCACCAAGCGCCCGCGCGATTCGCTCACCGACGGTCATTTCAGTCATGTCCACACCTCCTGAATCAATATTCCAACTTATGATTCAGTATAGGGGTAGGCACTGAATAGAGCAATGAACCCAACTGCAGGACTTTGCAGGATGAAGCCGAACGGAGCTGTCGTCGAGCCCCCCGCCCGCAGGATTCGCAAGCCCAGCCGAGGTGGCCTGGGCGGGCTGTTGATACCCGCGGCCGCATCGACAGGGTGTGGGGCATGGCCGGCCACTCTTCCAGCGTGCGCGGGAGTGCCCAGGCATTCGCTTCGGGGTTCCAGGCGTGGCAGCGCTTGCCGTAGGGCATCGTGCCCGTGATTCCATGGCGATCTCTTTGAATCGGATCGCGGCGGCCGCGAGTGAGCCTCGCCTGATTCCTCGGTGGCGATCAGCGCGACAGCAGATCGTCACCAGACCCGGTGCAGCGGTGGCGCACGGGTTGTTCGAAGTCCACGACGGCGCCCCACCAAGGCATCACGCCCGAATCAAGGCCCGCTGGCTGGTCTACTTCCGCCGACATGGAGCGAAACATCCGACCGGATCGGAGGACCGGCGAACAAGCAGAAGAATGAAACCTGTTGCCCTACAGATGTTTCTGTGAAGAATTGCGAGAGCATATGTTGACAGTTACCTCGCAGCGATCTAGATTAGATACCACTCCAGCACATTTTTGGGTCATATCTGTCCGGACTGCGTGATCAAGTCCCCTCTCGCGCACTCTCTTGCACGTTTTGCGTCAGATATGACGCAAAAACGTGGTGGAGAGCCCCTATCGCACCACTCGAGCACGTAGATGCGGCAGAGGGGCCCCACCGCTGTTCCGGCCTTCGCCGACGGCCTCGAGCCACAACAGATGGAACCGGTTCACACACTCGCAGTCGTGGGACGCCCCCTGTTTCGAATGCCTCGAACCATCCACGCGCACCCGGCGTATGGCTATCGCTCCCGAGCCGTGCGGTCGAGACGAACAGGTGATCGAGCGCGCCACCGTCAAGCCCGATGAGGCATTCGCGGGGCCGAGGTCACCGCTGGGCTGGTGGATCGTCTGCCCGAAGGAGGATCGTCTTGTTCACTCTGCCTGCCGCGTAGAGCGGGCGAGGTTGTCGCGAATGGTCAGGGTATCGGGATGATCTAGGCCGAGGATCCGCTCGGCGTCGGCAAGGGTCTGTTCGAACACTGCGACAGCTTCGTGTACCCGGCCCGCCACCAGGTAGACGTCGCCGAGGTTGTTGCGAACGGTCAGGGTATCGGGATGGTCGGGGCCCAGGACCCGTTCATGTTTGGCGAGAGCCTGCTCGGACATGGCAGTCGCCTCACCCACCCGGCCGGCCAGGTGATAGGCATCGGCAAGGTTTTTGCAGACGGTCAGGGTGCTGGGGTGCTCGCCGAGGGTCCGCTCGGTCTCGGCGAGGGTCCGCTCGAAGAGGGTGATCGCCTCGGTGAGGCGACCAGCCGAGTGGAAAGCGTGAGCGAGATTGTTGCGGACAGCCAGCGTGTCGGGATGGATGGGGCCGAGGACTCGTTCGCGGGTGATACAGATCCGTTCGTAGAGGGGGATCGCTTCGTCCACCCGGCCCGCCGAGTGGTAGGCATCGGCAAGATGGTGACAGGCGGTCAGGGTGTCCGGATGGTCACCACCGAGAATCCGCTCCGCGTCGGTGCGGGTTTGTTCGGACATGGCTACTGCCTCGTGAATCCGACCTGCTACCCGGTAGGCGAAGGCGAGGTTGCTGCGGCAGACCAGTGTTTGGGGGGTATCGGGGCCTTGCAGCCGTTGAAGGATTGTGAGCGTCTGCTCGGACAACGCTATCGCCTCCGGTACGCGGCCCGCCGTCACGTACATGTAGGCGAGGTTGCCGTCGATGCTCATGGTGAAAGGGTGGTCGGAGCCGAGGACTCGCTCGGTCTCGGTACGCAACTGCTCGAGCAAAGTAACCGCGTCGGGTGTGCGACCCGCGGCGTGGTAGGCGGCGGCCAGGTTATTGCGGAGGCGCAGGGTGTCGGGATGGTCTTGGCCCAGGATGTGCCCGGCGTCGGCAAGGGAATTCTCGAGCAGCAGGACGGAATCGGCACCCAGGACTCGCTCACGGTCGATGCGGTTTTGCTCGGCCAAGGCGGTCGCCTCGCTCAACCGGCCTGTCGCCATGTATGCGGCCGCAAGGTAGCCGCCGCTGTGCAGGGTGGCGGGGTGATCTGGGCCGAGAGCCCGCTCGCAGTCGGCAAGATTTCGCTCGAATAGCGCGACTGCCTCCCTTGCCCGGCCTGCCGCCTGATAGGCGTGGGCGAGGTTGCCACGTACACACAGAGTGTCGGGATGGTCGTGGCTCAGAACTCTTTCGGAGTCGGCGAGGAGCTTGTCGAGCAATACGGTCGCCTCGTCTACCCGACCAGCTTTCAGGTATGCGGCGGCGAGGTTGCCCCTGCTACGCAGCGTCTCGGGGTGATCGGGGCCGAGAGCCCGCTCGCAGTCGGCAAGATTTCGCTCGAACGACATCACTGCCTCGCTCAGTCGCCCCGCGCTTTGGTGGGCGAGAGCGAGGTTGCCGCGGGAAATCAGAGTGAGAGGGTGGTCAGGGCCCAGGACCTGCGCGCGATCGGTGAGAGTTTGCCCGGATGCCGTAATGGCCTCTGCCAGGTGTCCCGCCGCCAGGTGGGCGAGAGCGAGGTTGCTGCGGGAGGTCAACGTATCGGGGTGATCAGAGCCTAGGATCCGGGCGCGGTCGGCGAGGGTCTGTTCGTGCAGCGCTATCGCCTGTGTCATCCGGCCCGCAATTTGGTAGGTGTTGGCGAGTTGATTGCCCACCGCGAGCGTGAGGGGGTCGAGCCCCAGAACCCGCTCGGTATCGGCGAGGGTCTGTTCGAAGAGCGGGATTGCTTTGTCGATCCAGCCCATCCCGGCGTACCCCTCGGCGAGGTCTTTGCGGGCCAGCAAAGTGTCCGGGTGGTCGAGTCCGAGAACCCGCTCGGCGTCGGTGAGCGTCAGCTCGAATACCGGGACAGCTTCTTCGACGCGGCCTGCCGCGAAATAGGCGAGGGCGAGGTTGAAGCGGGAGGCGACAGTGTAGTGGTGGCTGGTGCCCAGTGTCAGGGCCGCGTCGGCGAGGCATTGGTAGGTATAGGAGATCGCGCGAGTGGTGTCGGCCGCTTCGATCAGGTGGCGCCCGGCCCAGATTCGAGCAAGAGCCAACTTCTGGGCAAGGGTGGTGCTTGTTGCGTGGGCACGGCTGTTCCAGATCGAGTCGAGGTGATCGATCAGGTGTGCGCCGACGTCACGGTAGTTCCAGGACTGACTCGTGTCGAAGGAGTGGTTGTCAAGAACCGTCAGGGCGTTGTTCGCCAACCGCACAAGCCCGGTTTCGGCCACCGCTGCCGGATGCTGGTACGTGGGTGCTTGTTCGGTGGAGGCACGTTCGCGCAGCACCCGGGAGATGAGGCGGTGCATCAGCACGGCGTCACCGGTGGTCGAGCGTGTCAGAAGTGAGCCCCACTCGCAGCGGGCCAACGCTTCGTGCAGGCGGCCTGTCCCGTCGGGCAGGATCTCCACCCACACGCCTGCCGGAGACAGCATCGCAATCAGTTCGAGGAGGTCCCGGACCGCGGTGTCGAGTTCCGCATCGCCGCTGGTGGCTTCGGTGGTCTCGAGTGACAGCAGGATCGCCTTGTCGACCCGGTGCGGGTGCGGTGAGCCGGCCAGGCGGGTCAGCGCCGCGGGCAGTGGCTGGTCGAGCAGTGCCTCATAGCGGGTGTAGTCCAGTCGGCGGATGACGATGGTGGCGGCGGCTTGCGTCAGAGCCAACGGCAGGTCCCCGAGTTGCTGGGCGATGCGGTCGGCGCCGTAGTCGTCGGCGAGACCGGTGGCATTGCGCAGGAAGGCTATCGACTCCGCGCGGGTGTAGACCTCGAGATCGACCAGCGTGCCCAGAGTGGTGAACGAGTGGTCGGTACTGGTGATGACGACACGGGTGCCGCCACGGACCGGAACGAACTCACCGATCCGGTCGGGGTTGGTGGCGTTGTCGAACACCAGAACTCCGGGCTCGCGGCGGGTGACGAGGTGATCTCGCAGTCGATGCGCGGAGCGCTGGGAGTCGCCCTCGGGATCGGCCACCCCCAACCGGGATGCGATGGCCGCCAACCCTTCCAGCAGGGTGCCATCGGTTTCCGCGTCGACCCAGCCCACCAGTCCAACACCCGAATCCATGGCCTCTCGCGCGTAGGCGGCGGCCAGTTGCGTCTTGCCAACGCCCCGCATCCCGGTCACCACCACCGACACCGGTGACGTGGCCGCGCTCTGTGCGAGCATGCGCAATTGCTCACGCGCCACGAAATGGACAGGCTCAGCGGGGATCTTCCCCACGACCACAACGTCCCGGGGTTCTTCGCCAGGTGACACGCTGACCGAGGAGAGCGCGGCCTCGTCTCCGGAACGGGTCGCGCCGGTGTCGAATGCCCGAACATGTTCGGATTTCGGCGACGTAGTGCGAGCTTCGGCGTAGGCGTCGGCGCGACGTTGCTTCCACCGTTCGAGCGCCTCGGGCGGCAGCGGCCATGGTTTGCCCGCCATCGCATGCAGGCATTCCAGCACCAGCAGGAACTTCTCGGAATCACGCGGAATCACCGGATCGGGTTTGAGCCATTCCGCGATCGTGTTGGCCGAGATCCTCCGGTTCCTCATGCTCGAAATCCAGGATGAGACATCCTGGGGATGGGGAGATTTCGCCTCGAGTTGGAGTGTGAAGAACGCCTGGATGTAACTCGTCCGCGTGTACTTCCGGCCTGCGGGCTGGCTGTCCGTCACGGTCTGATCCCTTTCCGACTCGGCCGACTCAGAGCAGACCCTCGATGCTCAGCAAAATCGAGAAAACCCCGCTGACATGGCCTTTCAACGCGTGTTGCGATGGAGCTCACTGGACGAGGTCGGGCTCGGTCGGGCTTGCTGTTCTCGACCGACAACCCCCGGCCGAATACGGAGAACGACACACTCATGCCCACCATCACCAAGGCCCTGCTACTCACCACAGCCGTGCTGGCGGCCACCCTCGTCGCCCTCACCGCTGGCCTGCTCGCCCACACCGACGGCGCCACCCTCGCGGCCACCGCCTGCGCCGCCGGTATCGGATTCGGCAGCACCCTCACTCTGATCCTGCTCGCCATCACCACCTACAAAACCTTGTGACCCTTGCGAACCCACCCGATGCAAGTCGCTACCACACCGGACCGTACCGCTGCTCCGGCCATCACTGCGAACGATCGCGGTGATGGAAGGTATCCACAGCGGGCCAGCTGCCGAAACCCTGCCAGGGTCGGCAGCGGATCGCCTGCCGACCGGGTCCGCCGGTACACGTGCCTGTTCGGCGGTCAGATCCGGATCGTAGCCACCCCGTTTCCACGCTCGGCGCGGCGATTCAGGCCGACGCCACGGCGCTTTCCTTGCGTGCCCGCTCGGCGACGGCGGTCGGCATCGGCTCGTGCCGCAGATACCCGCGGGCGAACGACCCCGCCCCGTGGGTGAGCGATCGCAGGTCGATGACATACCTGCTCAGTTCGAGTTCGGGTACCTCGGCCCGGATCTGGGTGCGGCCGGTCTCGGCCGGTTCGGTGCCGAGAATGCGGCCGCGCCGGGTGGACAGGTCACTGAGGACGGCGCCCAGATGGTCGTCGGGGACTGTGACCCGCACCGCGGCAACCGGTTCGAGCAGCAGGGTCCCTGACACGTCCGCCGCGTCGCGGAGGGCGAGGGCACCCGCGGTCTGGAAGGCGGCGTCGGAGGAGTCCACCGAGTGCGCTTTCCCCTCCACCAGTGTCACCCGCACATCCACCAGCGGATATCCGGGAGTGACCCCGCGCGCGGCCTGCGCCCTTGCCCCTTTCTCCACCGATCCGATGAACTGCCGCGGCACCACCCCACCGACCACCCGGTCGACGAACTCGAATCCCGTCCCCGTCGGCAGCGGTTCCACCTCGATCTGGCACACCGCGTACTGCCCGTGCCCGCCGGACTGCTTCACCAGCCTGCCGCGCCCCTCGGCCGCCGCGGCGAGCGTCTCCCGTAACGCCACCCGATACGGTTCCACGTCCACCCGCACCCCGAACCGCCCGCGCAACCGTTCCAGCGCGACATCCCGGTGGGCTTCCCCCAGACACCACAGCACCAGCTGATGGGTGTGTTCGTTGTTTTCCAGCCGCAGGGTCGGATCCTCGGCGACGAGCCGGGTCAGGCTCTGCGAGAGCTTGTCCTCATCGGCCTTCCCCTGCGCCCGGATAGCCACGGGCAGCAGGGGTTCCGGCAGCTGCCACGGCTCGATCAGCAGGGGTTGCCCGGTGCCGGAGAGGGTGTCGCCGGTTTCCGCGTGGCCGAGTTTGCTCACGAACGCGATATCGCCTGCGACGGCCTCGGTCAGTGGCCGCTGTTGTTTCCCCAACGGCGCGGTGACCCCGCCGACCCGGTCGTCGGCATCGTGTTCGGGTCCGCAGACGTGGACGGTGTCCTCGCTGTGCAGCGTGCCGGAGAACACCCGCACCAGCGATACCCGCCCCACATACGGGTCGGACGAGGTTCGGATGACCTCCGCGGCGAGGTCCCCCGCCGGATCGCAGCGCAGTGCGGTGGGCGTGGCGCCGTTGCCGCGCGGCACGGCCGACAGCGGGTGTTCGATCGGTGTCGGGAACCCGGCCGTGACCAGCTCCAGCAGTTCGAGCGTGCCGAGGCCCTGTTCCGCTTCCTCGGCCGCCGGTGCCGCGAACAGCACCGGATGGAAGCTTCCGCGCGCCACGGCTCGTTCCAGGTCGTCGACCAGGGTGTCGAGTTCGACGGGTTCGCCGTCGAGGTACCGGTCCATCAGCGTTTCGTCTTCGCTCTCGGCGATGATCGCCTCGATCAACCGATCGCGGGCCGGGTCGATCTCCGCGAGCTGTTCCGCGGAAGGTTCGGTGCGCACCCGTTTCCCGCTGCGATAGTCGGCGACCCGTCGCTCGAGCAGTTCCAGCAGTCCGATCGCGGGCCGGTGCCCGTCGGGGCTCTTCTGCCCGTAGACCGGCAGGTGCAGGGGCAGCACGGTATCGCTCGCTCCGTCGGTCAGCAGCGCCTGACAGGTCTGCACGAGTTCCTCGTACTCCGCCCGCGCCGTGTCCAGATGTGTCATCACGATCGCCCGCGGCATCCCCACCTGCGCGCATTCGGCCCACAGCTCCCGCGTCGCTCCCGCCACACCCTCCACTCCGTCGGCCGCCGACACAAGGAAAAGGGCCGCGTCCGCCGCCCGCAACCCGGCCCGCAGTTCGCCGACGAAATCCGGGCATCCCGGCGTATCGATCAGATTGATCTTCACCCCGCCCCACATCACCGGGACCACCGACAGCTGCACAGATCTGTGCTGTCGCCGTTCGACCTCGTCGTAGTCCGACAGCGAGGTCCCGTCCTCCACCCGGCCAGCCCGGTTCACCGTCCCGGTCGCCAACGCCAGCGCCTCCACCAGCGTCGTCTTCCCCGCACCGCTGCTGCCAACCAACGCCACGTTCCGGATGCTCTCCGGTCGCTGCGCCCCGTTCGTCCGTTCCACCATGTCGCACGCTCCCTCTGGTTAGGGCCCCGGCTCCTTCGAGCTTCCCACCGCAGGTAGGGGCACGTCCACGGTTTCCGGCCGATCGATGCCGCAACCCAGCACGGGAGGTCGATTGCCCTCGCGACCAGCACACCTATTGCCGAGGTTGCCTCCAGTTGGCCTGTCCACATCATGCTGACGGCTTCTCCGAGGTGAAACCGACCGAAGACATAGTCTGCCGATCAGCGTCTCCGGGTGACTTTTACACCGGTGCCGGGATGCCAGTGGTGAATTACGAGCAGCTCTGTTGCCGGGTCGACGTAGGTGAGTACCGCACCGGTGAGGTCGAGTCGGAAGTCGTGGACACCGGGTGGCGATCCGAAGGCGGCCTTGGCCGGTCCGGTGATCTCGACTGCGAGGCCCATAACCTTGGCGTCACCGTCGCCGGGATGGGCGTGGATGGCGCACCGCCCGTCGCGGCGCAGGTCGGCTGCCTTCATGGCGTCGGGCATGGAACCGAACATCAGGTCCGGTCCGATGAACTCCACCTCCGATCCGCTCACTCGCGGGGCGCCATCGCGGCGCAGTGTGGCCAGCACGTGTGTTTTGTGCGCCTCGAACCGGGACCTCACCTGGGCGGCCAACTCGGGTGCCTCGTTCGCGAACTGCTGCCATGTCGCCATGGAAGACAGGATGTCACCGCCCGCTGACAGCTCTTGTCAGGTTTTCCAGATCGGTTCAGTCCAGCCAGAGGCCGGGTGTGCACGTACTTTTCGTTCCCGTGACCAGGTGCCGGACTAACCCGCAGCGACGACCAGCAGCAGGTCACCGCCGTCGACCTGTTGCACCTGCTTGATCGCGACCCAGTCGATCACCCCGGCGCGCGGAGCGGTGATCGTCGCCTCCATCTTCATCGCCTCGATCGTGGCGACGGTGTCGCCCGCCGCGACCGGGTCGCCCACTCCGACGGCGAGTGTGACCACACCGGAGAACGGTGCGCCGAGCTGTCCGGGATCCGCCGGGTCGGCCTTCTCGGCGGCGGCGACCTGATCGGCGACCGACCGATCGCGGACTGCCACTTGCCGGAGCTGGCCGTTGAGCAGGCACAGCACTGTCCGCATCCCTCGTTCGTCGGGTTCGGAGATGGCCTCGAGCCGGATGAGCAAGGTGACGCCCTTCTCGAGGACCACGTTGTGTTCTTCGTCGGGGCGCAGACCGTAGAAGAACTGGTTGGCCGACAGCCGGGAGACATCGCCGTATCGGTCGCGGTGGGCGAGGAATTCGGCGGTCGGGCCGGGAAACAGCAGCCGGTTCAGCGCTGCGCGCCGTTGCGTGGAGGTGCCGTCGAGCGCCTCACTGTCGGTCGGGCTCAGCGGTTTTTCCGGCTTAGGCTCGGACCGTCCGGCCAGTGCCTTGCCACGGAACGGTTCGGGCCAGCCACCGGCGGGTTCGCCGAGTTCGCCGCGCAGGAAGCCGATGACCGAGTCGGGGATGTCGTAGCGGCCAGGATCGGCGGCGAAGTCCTTCACCGACACCCCCGTGCCCACCAACGCCAGGGCCAGATCACCGACCACTTTGGACGACGGGGTCACTTTGATCAAACGACCGAGCAGGCGGTCGGCGGCCGCGTAGGAGGCCTCGACCTCTTCGAACCGGTCGCCCAAGCCGAGCGCGATCGCCTGCTGACGCAGGTTCGACAGCTGACCACCCGGGATCTCGTGGGTGTACACACGACCGGTCGGCGCGGGCAGGCCCGACTCGAACGGCGCGTAGACCTTGCGCAGCGCCTCCCAGTACGGCTCCAGATCGCAGACGTTGCGCAGGTTCAGACCGGTGTCGCGTTCGGTGTGTGCGGCCGCGGCCACGATGGCCGACAGCGCGGGTTGCGACGTATTGCCCGCCATAGGCGCGGACGCGCCGTCGACCGCGTCGGCACCGGCCTGCCAGGCGGCCAAGTAGGTGGCCAGCTGGCCGCCGGGGGTGTCGTGGGTGTGCACGTGCACCGGCAGATCGAAGTTACTGCGCAGTGCGGTAACGAGTTTCGCGGCTGCGGGGGCACGCAGCAGACCGGCCATGTCCTTGACCGCGAGGACATGCGCGCCCGCGTCGACGATCTGTTCGGCCAGCTTCAGGTAGTAGTCGAGGGTGTACAGATTCTCGCGCGGGTCGGACAGGTCACCGGTGTAGGACAGGGCGACTTCGGCCAGGGCAGTACCGGTTTCGCGTACGGCGTCGATGGCCGGGCGCATCTGGTCGACGTTGTTGAGCGCGTCGAAAACGCGGAAGATGTCGATGCCGGTCGTGGCGGCCTCGGAAACGAAAGCGCGCGTGACCTTTTCCGGGTACGGGGTGTAGCCGACGGTGTTGCGGCCGCGCAGCAGCATCTGCAGGTTGATGTTCGGCACGGCCTCCCGCAGCGCGGCGAGGCGCTCCCACGGGTCCTCGAACAGGAACCGCAGCGCCACATCGTAGGTTGCCCCGCCCCACGCCTCGATCGAGAGCAGCTCGGGGGTCAGTCGCGCGACATGGCCGGCGACTGCGAGCAGACCACTCGTCCGTACCCGCGTCGCCAGCAGCGACTGGTGCGCGTCACGGAAGGTGGTGTCGGTGACCGCCAGAGCCTTCTGCTCGCGCAAAGCACGGGCGAAACCCTCCGGGCCCAGCTCGAGCAAGCGCTGCCGCGAACCGGGCACAGGCGCCACGGTCAGGTCGAGGGCGGGCAGTTTGTCGTGCGGGTAGACCGTGGCGGGCCGGGGTCCGTAGGGCTGGTTGACGGTGACGTCGGCGAGGTACTCGAGAATCTTGGAGGCGCGGTCGGCCGAGGTGTGACGGGTCAGCAGTTCGGGGCGCTCGTCGATGAACGAGGTGGTAGCCCGGCCCGCCTGGAAATCGGGATCGTCCAGGACCGCTTGCAGGAACGGAATATTGGTGGACAGGCCGCGAATACGGAACTCGGTCACCGCGCGGCGGGCGCGAGCGATCGCCGCCGGGAAGTCACGGCCACGACAGGTGAGTTTGACCAGCATGGAATCGAAGTGGGCGCTGACCTCCGCGCCGACATTGGCGCCACCATCCAGGCGGACACCAGCGCCGCCGGGCGAGCGGTAGGCGGTGATGCGGCCGGTATCGGGACGGAACCCATTGGCCGGGTCCTCGGTAGTGATACGGCACTGCAATGCGGCGCCACGGATCTGCACCGTCTCCTGACTCAAACCCAGATCCGCCAGCGACTCCCCCGCCGCGATCCGCAACTGCGACTGCACCAAGTCGACATCGGTGATCTCCTCGGTGACCGTGTGCTCCACCTGGATACGCGGGTTCATCTCGATGAACACGTGGTTGCCGCGCTCGTCGAGCAGGAACTCCACAGTGCCCGCGTTGATATAGCCGATCTGGCGCGCGAACGCCACCGCGTCGGCGCAGATCCGTTCGCGCAGTTCAGGAGACAGATTCGGGGCGGGCGCGAGCTCGATCACCTTCTGATGACGACGCTGCAGCGAACAATCCCGCTCGAACAAATGCATCACATTGCCGTGCTGATCAGCCAAAATCTGCACCTCGATGTGGCGCGGATTCACCACCGCCTGCTCGAGGAACACCGTCGGATCACCGAACGCCGACTCCGCCTCACGCGACGCCGCCTCGATCGACTCACGCAACTGCGCAGGCGTAGCGACCCGGCGCATGCCACGACCGCCACCACCGGCAACAGCCTTGACGAAGATCGGATATTCGAACTCCGCTGAAGCAGAAAGTAATTCATCGATATCGGCCGAGGGCGCACTCGACTTCAGCACCGGCAGCCCAGCCCCGCGCGCCGCCTCGATCGCCGTCGCCTTATTACCCGCCATCTCCAAGATCTCGGCGGTCGGACCGATGAACGTGATGCCCTCGGCAGCACAAGCCGCGGCCAGTTCAGGGTTCTCCGACAGAAACCCGTAACCCGGATAGATCGCGTCGGCGCCCGCACTCTTGGCCGCCTCGATGATCGCCTCGATCGACAGATACGCGCGAACCGGATGACCTACCTCGCCGATCTGATAGGCCTGATCGGCCTTGTGCCGGTGCGGAGAATTGCGGTCTTCGTGCGGAAACACCGCGACCGTCCCTGCACCGAGTTCGTACGCGGCTCGGAAGGCGCGGATGGCGATCTCGCCGCGATTGGCTACCAGGACTTGGGAAAACATCTGCTCGATCGACCTTGTCGAGTCAGGGCGCGGGGTGGTGCGCCGGAACGAGACGGCGGCCCGCACAGTGGTGCGGACCGCCGACGAGGGACTAGCTGTGGGTCAGGCGACGACCGACCGTTGCGGCACCCCGACGTACTCGCTCAGTGGCCGGATCAGCGCGTTGGACTCGCCCTGTTCGATGATGTGAGCGGTCCAGCCGGTGATCCGGCTCATCACGAAGATCGGCGTGAACACCTCGATATCGAATCCGAGCAGGTAGTAGGCGGGACCGGTCGGGAAGTCGAGATTGGGCTTGATGCCGGTGGCCTCGTTCATGGTGCGTTCGAGGATCTCGTACATCTGGACCCACTTGCCGCCGTCGGTCGCGGCGGCGATGTCGACGAACGCCTTCTTCATCGTGGGTACCCGGGAATCACCGTTCTTGTAGACCCGGTGGCCGAAGCCCATCACCTTGTCCTTGTTGTCCAGCTTGTTGCGCAACCATGCCTCGGCAAGGGCGGGATCGCCGATCTCGAGCATGTCGTGCATGACCGCTTCGTTGGCGCCGCCGTGCAGCGGGCCCTTCAACGCTCCGATAGCGGCGGTGACCGCGCTGTAGATATCGGACAGGGTCGAGGTGACGACCCTGGCCGCGAAGGTGGAGGCGTTGAAACTGTGCTCGGCGTAGAGGATCAGTGAAACCTCGAACGCCTTCACCAGCTCCCGCGACGGGACGGTGCCGAAACACATGTTCAGGAAGTTCTCCGCGTACCCCAGGTGCGAGTGCGGCGGAATCGGGTCGAGACCCTGACGGCGACGATGATCGGCGGCCACGATCGTCGGCAGCACCGCGAGCATCCGAAGAGCCTTGGCCCGGTTGGCTTTCGCGGAGTTGTCGTCCTCGGCGGGGTCCTCGGCGCCGAGGTAGCTGATCGCGGTGCGGACGATATCCATCGGATGGCAGTTGTCGGGCATCTTCGACACCAGCGACAGCAGCGACCGATCCGCGCGGCGGGCGGCCCGCTCCTGCTGGCAGAACCGTTCCAGCTCGATGTGATCGGGCAGCTCACCACGCCAGAGCAGGTAGGCCACCTCCTCGAAGGAGCAGTGCGCGGCCAGGTCCTGCACGGCATAGCCGCGATAGGTCAGCGAGTTGGTCTCCGGCACCACTTTCGAGATCGAGGTCGTATCGACGACGACACCGGCGAGGCCCTTGTAGATGGTCGGAACGGCGATATCCGTCATCACTGATCACTTCCCAGCGCGAAATTGAAGATGTCGGAATCGAATTCGTTGTAGCGCTCGTACTGCAGCAGCTCGTAGAGGCGACTGCGGTGCTGCATCCGGTCGAGCAGACCGGACTGGGTGCCCTGCTCGTAGATCTCGCGCAGACCGGCCTCGGCGGCGAACATGGCCAAGCGCAGCGTGGAGACCGGATAGATGACGGCGTTGTAGCCGATCGATTCCAGCGTCCGGGCGGGAATCAGTTCGGACTTGCCGAACTCGGTCATGTTCGCCAGCAGCGGAGTCGCCACCGCCGCCCGGAACTTCTCGAATTCGGCTGCCTCGGACAGCGCTTCGGTGAAGATCAGGTCCGCGCCTGCCTCTGCATAGGCTTTCGCTCGGTCGATCGCCGCGTCGATCCCCTCGATACCCGCGGCGTCGGTGCGCGCGCAGATCACGAAGTTCGGGTCGCGTCGTGCCGAGACCGCCGCGCGCAACCTGCGCACCATCTCGCCGACGGGGACCACTGCTTTGCCGTCCAGATGCCCGCACCGCTTCGGGTTCACCTGGTCCTCGAAGTGCGCGCCCGCGATGCCCGCGTCCTCGAGGAAGGTGACCGTGCGCGCCGCGCTCATCGGCTCACCGAAACCGGTGTCGGCGTCGATGAGCACCGGCAGCTCGGTGACCCTGGCGATCTGCTCACCGCGCCCGGCCACCTCGGTCAGCGTGGTGAGACCGATATCGGGCAGGGCGAGGTCGGCCGAGACCACCGCACCCGAGACATAGACACCCTCGAAGCCGATCTCCTGGATCAGCTTGGCCACCAGCGGATTGAACGCGCCGGGAAAGCGCTGGATGCGCTCCGAGGCCAGTCCGGTCCTGAACGCGACGCGCTTGTCGGCGGCCGAGGTCGACGAAGCCAGCAGACCGGTCATCAGAACAGACCCTTCGCGAGCTTCGGCGTACGGGCCAGCACAGCATCGGAAACGGTGAAGTTCAGCTGCCCGAGTTCCTCGGCTGTCAGTTCGGGGGTGCGCTGGGCGACGTCGAGGAAACGATCCTGCTCGGCCGGGTCGACGACGCCTTCGGCCAGGGTGCGGAACTTCGCGATGTACTGCTCGCGAGCGAACGGGCGAGCGCCCAGGGGGTGCGCGTCGGCGACGGCGAGCTCGTCGACGATCACTTCGCCGCTCTTCAAGGTGATCTCGGCGCGGGCGCCGAAAGCCTTCTCGTTCGGGTCGGTGGAGTGGTAGCGGCGGGTCCACTCCGGGTCCTCGGCGGTGGAGATCTTGCGCCACAGCTCGACGGTGTCGGGGCGCTGGGCGCGCTCGGGGGCGTAGGAACGCTCGTGGTGCCAGGTGCCGTCCTGCAGGGCGACGGCGAAGATGTACATCACCGAGTGGTCGAGGGTTTCCCGCGAGGCCGTGGGGTCGAACTTCTGCGGATCGTTGGATCCGGTGCCGATGACGTAATGGGTGTGGTGGCTGGTGTGCAGCACAATCGTCGCGATCTGGTCGAGATCGCCGACACGGTCACGCATTCGGCGGGCCAGGTCGATCGGGGCCTGGCTCTGGTACTCGGCCGAGTGTTCCTTGGTGTAGGTGTCGAGGATGCCGCGCTTGGGCTCGCCGGGGCCGGGCAGCGGCACCGTGTACTCCGCCTTCGGTCCGCCGAGCAGCCAGGCGACGACCCCGTCCTCGCCCTCCCAGATCGGCGAGGGGGCGCCTTCACCGCGCAGAGCGCGGTCGACCGCTTCGACGGCCATCTTCCCGGCGAAGGCAGGTGCGTAGGCCTTCCAGCTCGAGATCTCGCCCTTGCGCGACTGACGGGTGGCGGTCGTGGTGTGCAGGGCCTGTCCGATCGCCTGGTAGATCGTCTCGGTGTCCAGGCTCAAGAGGGTGCCGATGCCCGCGGCGGCCGAGGGGCCGAGGTGGGCGACGTGGTCGATCTTGTGTTCGTGCAGGCAGATCGCGCGCACCAGGTCCACCTGGATCTCGTAACCGGTCGCGAGGCCGCGGATCAGGTCGGCGCCATTGCGGCCGGTGTGCTGAGCGACCGCGAGGATCGACGGGATGTTGTCACCGGGGTGTGAGTATTCGGCGGCGAGGAATGTGTCGTGGAAGTCCAGTTCGCGCACCGCGACACCGTTGGCCCACGCCGCCCATTCCGGGGAGAACCGGCCGGGCACACCGAACACGGCGGCGCCGGGGCCGTACTGGTGTGCCAGTGCCTGGGCGCGTGCGTTGGCCACCGGGCGGCGGGTGATCGAGGCCGCGGCCACCGACGCGTTGTCGATGATCCGGTTGACGATCATCTCCTCGGCCTCCGCGGCCACCGGCACCGCATCGGTGGCTACCTCGGCGATCCGCCACGCGAGGTGTTCTTCTCGCGGGAAGTCCTCAGCGGAACGGTGCGTACGGACGAGATGGTTCTTCACGAGTGCGGCCTCCAGGAGCGGTGAATTTCGACTGCTTCTTTCGCACGTTACACACGGGTCGTTTACCGCGAAATACACCGCAAATGCCAAATGTTGTGGATGAAATTCAGCAAATTTGCGTAAGTTGTGAAAAGGGCTGCTGATACATTTGCCGGTATGCAGAAGATGTACGCGGGCGCACGGCTGCGGACGCTGCGTGAGCTTCGTGGCCTGTCTCAATCGGGGATGGCGAAGGCGCTCGGGTTATCGGTGAGCTACGTCAACCAGCTCGAGAACGACCAGCGGCCGTTGACCGTCCCGGTCCTGCTGCGGCTCAACGCCACCTTCGACCTGGACATGGGTTTCTTCGCGGCCGATACCGACGCCCGGCTGCTGGCCGATCTGCAGGACGTCTTCGCCGACGACCCCGACGCGGCTTCGGTCACCAACGCCGAACTCGACGATCTGCTCACGCGCGTCCCCGGCGCGGCGCGGCTGCTGGTGAGCCTGCATCGTCGCCTGCGCGGTGCCACCCAGCAGATGGAACAGTTCTCCGCCGATATCGAGGGCTCGACCGTCGAACCGGGGACCGCGATGCCATATGAAGACGTCCGCGACTTCTTCTACGACCGCCGCAACCACATCCCCGAACTCGACCAGGCCGCCGAAGCACTGTTCACCCAGAACCGGCTCAGCATCGGCGGGCTGGATCTGCAGCTGACCCGGCTGCTGCACCACCGACACGACATCACCGTCACCATCCGGTCCGACAACCCCACCGATCCCGGGCCCAAACGCATCTACGACCCCGAAGCCCGCCAGATCGTTCTCGCTCGCAGACTCTCACCGGGTCAGCGTGCCTTCCAGCTCGCCACCCAGTTGGCGTTCCTCACCCACGCCGACACCATCGACACACTCACAGCGTCGGTGGAGACGATGCCGGCCGGCTCCCGTGACCTGCTCCGGGTCGGTCTGGCCAACTACTTCGCCGGCGCATTGATCCTGCCGTACACGCGGTTTCGCGACGCCGCCGAAGAACTGCACTACGACATCGATCTGTTGTCGTCGATGTTCGAGGTCGGCTTCGAAACCGTCTGCCACCGGCTCTCGACATTGCAGCGCCCGAATCAGCGCGGAGTCCCGTTCTTCTTCGTGCGCACCGACCGCGCGGGAAATATCTCGAAACGCCAGTCCGCCACCGCCTTCCATTTCTCCCGCGTCGGCGGAAATTGCCCACTGTGGGTGGTGCACGAGGCCTTCACCACCCCTGGCCGCATCCGCACCCAGATCGCCGAGATGCCCGACGGCCGCAAATACCTGTGGCTGGCCCGAACGACCGATGAGAGCACACCGGGATATCTCTCTCCGAAAAGGGATTTCGCCATCGGCCTCGGTTGCGACCTCGCCTACGCCGAGAAGCTCGTCTACTCCCATGGGCTACCGATCCACGACGAGACCACCGCGGTGCCGATCGGCGCGGGCTGCAAGATCTGCGAACGCCCCGCCTGCGCCCAGCGCGCGTTCCCGCAACTGGGCAGGGCGATCCGCGTCGACCAGAACCGCGCGGCCAATATCCCCTACACCCCGGCCGACCAGGATCGCACCGGGCACGCGCCCTGATCGGCCAGGAGCGCCGGAGCCGCCCGCACGCTCGCGAAGGGCACCGAGTGGGCGGTCCGGTGGTGCGTCAGCGCGGCTTCGGTGCCGCCGTGACGCCGTACCCGAGGTTGGTCAGCACTTCGCTGGTCGCCTTGGCGAAGTTCAGCGTGATGAAGTGCAGGCAGGGTGCGCCCTCATCGATCAGGCGTTGGGCCATCTCGGTGGCGATCTCGATTCCCTCGGCGCGCACGGCCGCGCGGTTCTCTTCCTGGCCGTCGCCCGCGGCCTTGCGCAGCCTCGCCATGACCCGCTCCGGCAGTGGTCGACCACACAGTTCCACGGCCCGGTTCACCGTGCGCAGTGAGGTGATCGGCATCAGCTCGGGGATGATCGGCTTGCTGCCCTCGATCGGGTCCAGCGCGATCACGCGGTCGCGCAGCCGCAGGTAGTGCTCGACGTCGAAGAACATCTGGGTGATCGAGTACTCCGCGCCCGCACGCAGTTTCGCGGCGAGGTGACGGGTGTCGTGATCGAGATCCGGCGAGCGGTGATGGCCCTGCGGGAACGACGCCACACCGACATGGAAATCGCCCAGGTCGCGCACTATGCGAACCAATTCGTAGGCGTACCCGACCCCCTCGGGGTGTCTGGTCCACTCCCCCAGCGGATCGCCCGGCGGGTCGCCGCGCAGGACCAGCAGGTTGCGGATCCCGGAGTCGGCGTAGGAGCCGACCAGCGAGCGCAGTTCGGCGACGCTGTGGCCGACCGCGGTCAGGTGGGCTACCGGCAGCAGGGTGGTCTCCTTCGCCAGCTCGCCGGTGATGCGCACGGTCCGCTCCTTGGTGGAGCCGCCCGCGCCGTAGGTCATCGACACGAATGCCGGATGCATACGCTCGAATTCACGAACCGCCCGCCAGAGCCGAGCCTCGCCGACCGCGTCACGCGGCGGGTTGAATTCCACGGAGAACGGCACGCCGCTGCCCGCATGGGTGCGCAGGATCTGCGCCACCGAGTGCCGGGTGGCATCGGTAGTCCCGTCGCATTTCGTTCTTGCTGAACCGGTTTCGCTCATCTTTGATCTCCTGGGCCCGAGCCGGGTCAGCTCAACGTCCAGTTCTCGAGGCCCTGGTAGAGCGGGACACTCTGAGCCAGCTTGGCGACTCGGGTGCGCAGGGTCTCTGTGTCGGAGGTGCCGGCCAAGGTGGCGGCGATGATGTCGGCGACCTCGGTGAACTCGGTATCACCGAAACCACGAGTAGCCAAAGCCGCCGTGCCGATACGCAGGCCCGAAGTCACCATCGGGGGACGCGGGTCGAAGGGGACCGCGTTGCGGTTCACGGTGATACCGACCTCGTGGAGAACATCCTCGGCCTGCTGACCATCGAGCTCGGAATTACGCAGATCGACCAGGACCAGATGCACGTCGGTGCCGCCGGTGAGGACGGAAACACCCTTGTCCTTGACGTCAGCACCGGTCAACCGCTCGGCGAGGATCCGGGCACCCGACAGAGTACGGACCTGACGGTCGGCGAACTCCTCGGTAGCGGCGATCTTGAACGCGGCAGCCTTCGCCGCGATCACATGCATGAGCGGGCCACCCTGCTGGCCGGGGAAGACCGCCGAGTTGAGCTTCTTGGCGAA
>NZ_JBHXNK010000048.1:0-39223 GCF_042719755.1 Nocardia sp. NPDC058519
CCCGGGCCGCGCGGGGTGGGCCCGGCGGCGCGGCCCCGGCGGCCGCGGTGGGGGGCCCCCCCCCGGCCGTGTTACTGCTCAGTAGCCGGTCAAGGCCCGATCGGGTGCCGACGCGCGGTCGAGGCGGCGTAGCTTCGAGGAGTCCCGCACAGTGGGGCCTCCCATCGCGGTGAGGTGGGGGACAGCAGTACGCTCGTCTTGTTTGCACCACACGTCCCGCAGACAACGCGGGGCATATACGTTGTCTGTTGGAACTGCTGGGGTCCGCTCACAAGCGTGTTCGCCTAGCCGTGCAATAAGGGCACCCACCGAGGAGGACACGAAGATCCATGTCCAAGATCAAGGTTGAAGGCACCGTTGTAGAACTCGACGGCGACGAGATGACCCGGATCATCTGGCAGTTCATCAAGGACAAGCTGATCCATCCCTATCTCGACGTGAACCTCGAGTACTACGACCTCGGCATCGAGTACCGCGACAAGACAGACGACCAGGTCACCGTCGACGCGGCCAATGCAATCAAGAAGTACGGCGTCGGCGTGAAATGCGCCACCATCACCCCTGACGAAGCGCGGGTGAAAGAGTTCGGCCTCAAGAAGATGTGGCGCTCGCCCAACGGCACCATCCGAAACATTCTGGGTGGCACCATCTTCCGCGCGCCGATCATCATCTCCAATGTGCCCCGTCTGGTGCCCGGCTGGACCAAGCCGATCATCATCGGCCGTCACGCCTTCGGCGACCAGTACCGCGCCACCGACTTCAAGGTCTACGAGGCCGGCACCGTCACGCTCACTTTCACGCCGGAGGACGGCAGCGAGCCGATCATCCACGAGGTCGTGAAGATGCCCGAAGACGGCGGCGTCGTCATGGGTATGTACAACTTCAAGAAGTCCATCGAGGACTTCGCGCGGGCCTCGTTCAACTACGGCCTGCAGCAGAACTACCCGGTGTACCTCTCCACGAAGAACACCATCCTCAAGGCCTACGACGGCATGTTCAAGGACACCTTCCAGGAAGTCTTCGACGCCGAGTTCAAGGCCGAGTTCGACGCGGCGGGCCTCACCTACGAGCACCGCCTGATCGACGACATGGTCGCCTCCTCCATGAAATGGGAGGGCGGCTACGTCTGGGCCTGCAAGAACTACGACGGCGACGTGCAGTCCGACACCGTGGCCCAGGGCTTCGGCTCGCTCGGCCTGATGACCTCGGTGCTGCTCACCCCGGACGGCAAGACCTGTGAGGCCGAGGCCGCGCACGGCACGGTCACCCGGCACTACCGCCAGCACCAGCAGGGCAAGCCGACCTCGACCAACCCGATCGCGTCGATCTTCGCCTGGACCCGTGGCCTCGAACACCGCGGCAAGCTGGACAACACCCCCGAGGTGATCGGCTTCGCGCAGGCGCTCGAGGACGTGGTCATCAAGACCGTCGAGGGCGGTCAGATGACGAAGGACCTCGCCGCGCTCGTCGGCGGCGACCAGGGTTACCTGAGCACCGAGGAATTCCTCGGCGCGCTGGACGTCAACCTGGCTCGCGCTCTGAAGTGATGTGCTGCCTTTCGCGCTGAACCGCGAAACCGCACGGCTGTAAGAAGCGCTCGCATCGAATCCGATGCGAGCGCTTTTGCGTCCGTACCCGGCGGTTGTTCCCCGCGGTGGGCTAACTCACGCTCTTCTCGGGTAGCGAACGGGTACCCGTGCCCGTTGCATGGAAGCGTGACTTCTTCCATTGCAGCCCCCGATCGCGTCGACGTGCCACGCACCAGCTGGCATGTCCCGGCGATGCTCGCGTTGGCGCTGGGTGGATTCGGGATCGGGACCACCGAGTTCGTGACCATGGGGTTGCTGCCCGATATCGCGCGGGCCTTCGATATCTCCGAGCCGTCGGCCGGGCATGCGGTGTCGGCGTACGCGCTGGGTGTGGTGGTCGGCGCGCCGCTGATCGCCGCGTTGTGTGCCAGGGTGTCGCGCAAGAAACTGCTCATCGCCTTGATGATCGCGTTCACCATCGGCAATATCGCCACGGTCCTCGCACCGACTTTCGGCACGCTCGTGCTGGCCCGCTTCGTGTCCGGCCTGCCGCACGGGGCGTACTTCGGTGTCGCTTCGCTGGCGGCAGCCACGCTCGCGCCCGTCGGCCAGCGGGCCAAGGCGGTGGCCGCGGTCATGCTCGGGCTCAGCGTCGCGAATGTGATCGGGGTGCCCGGCGCGACCTGGCTCGGCCAGCACCTCGGCTGGCGTGACGCCTACGTGGTCGTCGCGGTGATCGGCGTGTCCACGGTGGCCGCGCTATGGCGCTACGTCCCAGCCCTGACCAGCATGAAGATCACCAACCCGATGACCGAACTCGGTGCGCTGCGACGCACGCAGGTGCTGCTCACCCTGGCCGTCGGCGCGATCGGCTTCGGCGGCATGTTCGCCGTCTACACCTACATCGCCACCACCATGACCGACGTCGCCGGCATGCCCATCGGCGCGGTGCCGATCGTGCTCGCCCTGTTCGGCCTCGGCATGATCGTGGGCAATATCGGCGGCGGCATCCTCGCCGACCGCGGCGTCGACCGCTCGATCTTCGTCGCCATGATCGCGATGGTGGTCATCCTCGCCGGCTTCGTCCTGGCTGCCCACAACCCCATCACCGCCGCGATCGGCGCCTTCCTCGTCGGCGCCTCCGGCGCGGCCCTGGCCCCCGGCCTCCAAACCCGCCTCATGGACGTGGCCGCCGACGCCCAAACTCTCGCCGCCGCCCTCAACCACGCCGCCTTGAACATGGCCAACGCCGCGGGCGCCTGGCTCGGCGGCCTCGTCATCGCCGCGGGCCTCGGCTACACCGCCCCGGCCATGGTCGGCGCGATCCTCGCCGTAGCCGGTGTCCTCCTGTTCACCCTGACGGTGTTCCTGCAACGCCGCTCCGCGCACAACACGCCGTAACTGATTGGTCCCGTTCCTCACCTCGACATACGGTGCCCCGCATGCCGGATCGGTCATCCAACCGCTGGTGCTGGGCCCCGACCGCTTCCCCGTCGTGACCGACCCAGATGAGGCCAGGCGGTGCCCCGAGCGGGCAACGCTGTCGGCGATCGCCCACGGTGCAGGCCCCCACATGGAGGAAGTCCTTGCGGCCTTCCTGGCCGGGCTGATGAAAACCGACGACGAACATGCGAAAATGTATCTTGATCTGGTCGACGACGCATTGACCGCCGCCGCAAGCCGACGCCTGGAGGAACTGATGGAGAGCACGCCCCAATACCGCGGCCGCATCGCTACCAAGTACATGGCGAAGGGGCGCGAGGAGGGGCTCGCAGAGGGGCGCGCGGAGGTCGCCAAGACTGCCGCGCACGCCGTGCTCACCGTGCTCACTGCACGCGGGCTCGAGTTGTCTGCCGCGCAACGGACGCAGCTCGCCGAATGCACCGATCTCGGCCGGCTCGACATGTGGTTGAAGCAGGCCGTTACCGCGACCCGTACCGACGAACTCTTCGACTGACTCCGAGCGTCGGAGTGGGCCGCTTCGTCGACGGATCTAGTAGGCCGCGGCGGGCTTGGCCCAGCCGACGCTGAGTTGGACGGCTCGTTGCCAGCGTTCGTATTCTTCGTCGCGGATCCGGCGGTCCGGGGTCGGGGTCCATTGGGCGGCGACTCGCCAATTGCGGCGTAGGCCTTGGAGATCCGGCCAGTAGCCGACGGCTAGGCCCGCTGCGTAGGCGGCGCCGAGGGAGACCGTTTCGGTGACGAGGGGGCGCATGACCGGAGTGTCGAGGACGTCGGCGATTATCTGCATGAGCAGGTTGTTGGAGGCCATGCCGCCTGCTACTCGCAGGGATTTCGCGTGTAGGCCCGCGTCGGCATTCATGGCTTCGACCACATCGCGGGTTTGCCAGGCGGTGGCCTCCAAGACGGCGCGGGCCAGGTGGCCTTTGGTGACATAGGAGGTCAGGCCGATCAGCAAGCCCCTGGCGTCGCTGCGCCAGTGGGGGGCGTAGAGGCCGGAGAAGGCGGGGACGAGGTAGCAGCCGCCGTTGTCGTCGACTGTGCTTGCGAGAGTCTCGATTTCGGGGGCGGTGGCGATCAGGCCCACGATGTCGCGCAGCCATTGGACCAGGGATCCGGTGACCGCGATCGGGCCTTCCAGCGCGTAGACCGGTTCCGGTCCGACCTGGTAGCCGATGGTGGTGAGCAGGCCGTGTTCGGAGCGGATCAGTTCGGTGCCGGTGTTCATCATGAGGAAGCCGCCGGTGCCGTATGTGCATTCGGTTTCCCCTGGGGCGAAGCAGGTTTGGCCGAAAAGGGCCGCGTGCTGGTCGCCGAGGGCGGCACCGATCCGCACGCCGGGAACGACGGCACAGGCGGTACCGAAATCGCCGGTCGACGGTTCGATGCGGGGGAGCATGGCGGGCGGAATATCGAAGAACCGCAACAGTTCCGCGTCCCACTGACGGGTGGCGAGGTTCATCAGCAGGGTGCGGCCCGCGTTGGTGACGTCGGTGACGTGCTCGGCGCCGCCGGTCAGGTTCCAGATGAGCCAGGATTCCATGGTGCCGAAGAGAACGTCGCCGCCTTCGGCTCTGGCACGCAGACCATCGACATTGTCGAGCAGCCAGCGCAGGCGGGGTGCGGCGAAGTACGTGGCCAACGGAAGCCCGCTCAACTCGGGAATGCGTTGTGCGCCGGGCAACTCCTTCATCCGATCGACCAGCTCTTCGGTGCGCACGTCCTGCCAGACGATGGCCAGCCGCACCGGCAGCCCGGTGTGCCGATCCCACACCACAGTGGTCTCGCGCTGATTGGCGATGCCGATCGCGGCCACCTGGTCGACGGTGATCCCGGCATCGCGCAGCGCCGCGGGCACGATCCGCTCGACCGTCCGCCAGATCTCGAGCGCATCCTGCTCCACCCACCCCGACCTGGGGTAGTGCTGCCGATGTGTCCGCTGCGCCATTCCGGCCAGCCGGGCGTGCTGATCGAAGACGATGCACCGGCTCGAGGTGGTGCCCTGATCGATGGCGAGCACGAAACGTTGGGTCATCGTCGTCTGCTCTCGTTGTCGGCCGATACCGCGGTGGTGGGGCTCATCGTGCTGCCGTCAGGTCACGGTGCACGGCGAGCGCGGCGGCGCGCACCTGCTCGATCGCGGCCGGCCGCACCTGTAAGCGGTTGTCGCACAGCCGGTCTGTCGGCCCGGTGATGCCGATGGCCGCGACGACGAGCCCACCTCTGGCCCGAACGGGCGCGGCGATCCCCGCTTCGCCCGAGCGGTGCTCCTCGACTTCGTCCGCCCAACCCCGCCGCCGAACCTCGGCGATCGCACGGTCGAGCCCGTCGCGCTCGGTGATCGTCCGCCGGGTGAACCCTTGGAGCGCAACGGCTTCCGCTGCGGCGTCATAGGCCAGCAGTACCTTGCCGAGCGCGGTCGCATGGGCTGGAAGTATTTCGCCGACCGCCAAGGCCTGCACGCTGTTGTCGGGCCGGAAGACGTGGTGGATGACCGTGACCCCGGTTTCGCGCGCCACCGCGATGCGCACCGATTCCCCGGAACGGGAGGCGAGTGCGTCGGCCCGGTGGATCGCCCGGGAACGCAACTCGTTCACATCGAGCCGATCGGTCCCGAGTTCGCCGATCGCGGCGCCGAGCAGGTACTTGCCGGTGCGCGTGTCCTGGCCGACGAACCCGACCCCGAGCAGCGTCCGCAGGATGCCGTGCGCGGTGGGTTTGGCCAGGTCGAGCGCGGTCGCGATCTCGCCGACGCCCAGTGGTCCCGACCCGCGCGCGAGCAGACGCAGCACGGCGGCGGCGCGTTCGATCGACTGGATCGGGCCAGGCATGACCCCGAACCTACCACCGTTCAGCATTGTCGAACGGTGCTTGTGGTGCCCGCGTCCGCGCGTTCCTAGCGTGGTTTTCGGGCACAGGTGCCCGATCGGCGGACTCGACGACGAGGTCCGGGAAGGCGAGAAAATGAACCGGTACGTGGGCGCGATCGACCAGGGCACGACCTCGACGCGATTCATGGTCTTCGACCACAAAGGCACCGTGGTGGCCCGCCATCAGCTCGAACACTCCCAGATCATGCCGCGCCCGGGCTGGGTCGAACACAATCCGGACGAGATCTGGGAACGCACCCGCACCGTCGTCAAGACCGCCCTCTCGCTCGCCGACCTCACGGCCGACGACCTCGCCGCCATCGGCGTCACCAACCAGCGCGAGACCACCGTCGTGTGGAACCGCCGCACCGGCCGCCCCTATGGCAACGCCATCGTCTGGCAGGACACCCGCACCGACCGCATCATCGCCGACCTCGATGCCGCCGGGCACAGCGCGCTGATCCGCCAGAAGACGGGCCTACCGCCCGCGCCGTATTTCTCCGGCGGCAAGCTGAAGTGGATCCTGGACAACATCGCGGGCGTGCGCGCCGATGCCGAGCGCGGTGACGCCCTGTTCGGCACCCTCGACAGCTGGCTGATCTGGAACCTCACCGGCGGCGTGCACGTCACCGACCCCACCAATGCCTCGCGCACCATGCTGATGGATCTCGAAACCCTGGACTGGGACGACGAACTCCTCGCCCTCTTCGGCATCCCGCGCGCCATGCTGCCGACCATCGCACCGTCGTCGAACCCGGAGCTGTTCGGGACGACGAAACCCGACGGCCCGTTCAAAGGTTCGGTGCCCATCGCGGGCGTACTCGGCGACCAGCAGGCCGCGGGTGTCGGGCAGGTGTGCTTCCAGCCCGGCGAGGCCAAGAACACTTACGGCACAGGCAATTTCCTGATGCTCAACACCGGCACGGAGATCGTGCGCTCGAACCACGGCCTGATCACCACCGTCGCGTACCAGTTCGGTGCCGACAAGCCCGCCTACGCGCTGGAGGGTTCGATCGCGGTCACCGGGTCCGCGGTGCAGTGGTTGCGCGACCAGATGGGCATCATCGCCGGCGCCGCGCAGATCGAAGACCTCGCCGGTCAGGTACAGGATTCCGGCGGCGTGTACTTCGTGCCCGCCTTCTCCGGCCTGTTCGCGCCGTACTGGCGACCCGATGCCCGCGGCGCGGTGGTGGGCCTGTCGCGCTACAGCAACAACGCCCACCTGGCCAGGGCCACCCTGGAATCCATCGCCTACCAGACCCGCGACGTGGTCGAGGCCATGCAGCGCGACGCCGGTGTGCGGCTGGCGACCCTGCGGGTGGACGGCGGCGTCACCGTGAACCAGCTGGCCATGCAGATCCAAGCCGACCTGCTCGGCGTCCCGGTCTCGCGACCGGTCGTCGCCGAGACCACCGCCCTCGGTGCCGCCTACGCCGCCGGACTGGCCGTCGGCTTCTGGGGCGGCACCGGCGAACTGCTCGACAACTGGTCCGAAGACGTCCGCTGGTACCCGACCTGGTCGCAGGAGCAACGCGAACACGGCTACCGCCGCTGGCTCAAAGCCGTCGAGCGCACGCTCGACTGGGCCGAAATCTGAGTCACCACAATACTTTCGAGAAGGAGATCATCGTGTCTGTGCAACTGGACCCCACCTACCGTGAGCAGGCTGTCGGCACGCTCGGCACCGCCGAGGTCGATGTCCTTGTCATCGGTGGCGGCGTGACCGGCGCCGGTGCCGCGCTCGACGCCGCCGCGCGCGGGCTGTCCGTCACTCTGGTCGAGGCACGCGATTTCGCCGCGGGTACCTCTAGCCGATCGTCGAAGCTCATCCACGGTGGCCTTCGCTACCTGGAGCAGATGGACTTCGCGCTGGTGCGCGAGGCGCTCAAAGAGCGTGGGCTGCTGCTGAACACGCTCGCGCCGCACCTGGTGCATCCGGTGCCGTTCCTGTTCCCCCTCCAGCACCGGGTGTGGGAGCGGGCCTACATCGGTGCCGGTATCGCCCTCTACGACACGCTCGGCGGCGCGCGCACGGTGCCGATGCACAAGCACCTGACCCGTTCCGGCGCACTGGAACTCGCGCCCGCGCTGCGTGACGACGCGATGACCGGTGCCATCCGCTACTACGACGCGCAGGTCGACGACGCCCGCCACACGATGATGATCGCCAGGACCGCCGCCGACAACGGTGCCACGGTGCTGACCAGAACCAAGGTGATCGGGCTGGAACGTGACGGCGAGAAGGTCGTCGGCGCGCGGGTGGAAGACCTGGAAACCGGCCGGACGCACACCATCCGGGCGCGCGCGGTGATCAGCGCGACCGGTGTGTGGACCGACGACATGATCAAGATGACCGGCGTGGACTTCCCGTTCCACGTCCAGATGTCGAAGGGCGTGCACATCCTCGTGCCGCGCGACCGGCTGAACCTGCACACCGGCATGATCATGCGCACCGAGAAGTCGGTCCTGTTCGTGATCCCGTGGGCCGAGCACTGGATCATCGGCACCACCGACACCGAATGGGCCCTCGACAAGAACCACCCCACGGCCACCGCCGCCGACGTGCAATACATCCTCGACCACGTCAACTCGCTGCTGCGTGAGCCGTTGACCAGGGCAGACATCGTCGGTACCTACGCGGGTCTCCGCCCGCTGATGACCGGCGCCACCAAGGAAACCGCGAAGCTCTCGCGCGAACACGCCGTCGCCGAACCCGCGCCGGGCCTGTTCGTGATCGCGGGTGGCAAGTACACGACCTACCGGGTGATGGCCGCCGATGTCGTCGACGCCGCCGTCGCCCGCCTCGGTGGGCAGATTCCGGCCTCGTCGACCGCGCAGCTGCCCATCGTCGGCGCGGCAGGTTACTTCGACATGCTCGCCGAGGTGCCGGCACTTGCGGTGTCGCAGCGACTGCCCGTCGACGTCGTCGAACACCTGCTCGGCCGCTACGGCTCGCTGACCACCGACCTCTTCGACCTCATTGCCGCCGAACCAGCACTGCGCCAACCGGTTCCGGGTGCCTCGGACTACATCGCCGCCGAGATCGTCTACGCCGTCACCAATGAGGGCGCGCTGCACCTCGACGACATCCTCACCCGTCGCACCCGCATCTCCATCGAGGTCCCCGATCGTGGCCTCGCCGCCGCACCGGAGGTCGCCCGCCTGATCGCGCCCCTGCTCGGCTGGAACGAGGAGACCACCAACACCGAGATCAACCGGTACTACGACCGGGTCCACGCCGAACTCGCCGCCAACGAGGCGGGCGACGACGTCGCGGCCAACGCTGCCCGGCTGGTCGCGGCCCGCTGACCTCGGCCGACCGTGTGGTGGTTAGCGTGTGCACATGGAATCGCGAATCACCCCCCGACCAGCCGCGGCGCTGTCGTGAGCCGGGGCACCATCCTGATCACCGGCGCGAGCTCGGGGCTCGGCGCCGAGATGGCCCGCCAGTTCGCCGCGCTGGGCTATGACCTCGGCGTGTGCGCGCGCCGCACCGAGCGGCTCGACGAGTTGCGCGCCGAGATCCTCGCCGCGCACCCCGACCGCGTCGTCTCGGTGAAGCAGCTCGACGTCACCGACGACGACGCGGTGTTCACCGTCTTCGACGAGTTCGCCGCCGAATTCGGCACTGTCGACCGCGTGATCGTGAACGCGGGCCTCGGTAAGGGCGCACCGTTGGGCACCGGCCATCACAAGGCCAACCGCGAGACCGCGGTGGTGAATTTCCTTGCCGCCCTTGCCCAGAGCGAGGCCGCGCTGAAGATCTTCCGCGCGCAGGGCCGCGGCCACCTCGTGATGATCTCGTCGATCTCGGCCCTGCGCGGCATGCCGAAGACGCTCACCACCTACGCGGCCACCAAGGCGGGTGTCGCGGCATTGGCCGAAGGTCTTCGCGCGGAAGCGATTCCGGGTGTCGATGTCTCCGTGATCTACCCCGGCTACATCCGCTCGGAGATGAACGACCGCGTCAAGCATCAGCCGAAGTTCATGGTGGACACCGAAACGGGCACGCGCGCCATCGTGGGCGCGATCGAGAAGCGCCGCGTCAAGGCCTACGTCCCCGGTTGGCCGTGGGTGCCGTTCGGCCTCGCCCTGCGAATTCTCCCCATGCCTCTGGTTCGCAAACTGATCTGAACACGGCGAAGCCCGAAATCGCCGCGCAAAAACAAGCACGGATGTATGTTTTTGGGTGGAGCGAGCGTCAGGAGACGAGAGTGTTCGAATGGTCCGAGACCGATCTGATGATCCGCGACGCTGTGCGGGCGTTCATCGACAAGGAGGTCCGGCCGAACCTCGACGCCCTCGACAGCGGTGAGATGCTGCCGTACCCGATCCTGCGCAAGCTGTTCAGCCAGTTCGGGATCGATGCGATGGGTGAGGACGCCGTCGCGAAGATGCTCGCCAAGGAAGCGGCGGGTCCGAGCGAGGGCGGCAAGAAGCCGGGCAGCCCGTTCGGTGATCAGCAGTCGATGATGGCGGTGCTGATCAGCGAATTGTCCGGCGTCTGTATGGGTTTGGTGTCGGCGCTCGGGGTGAGCATCGGGCTCGGCGCCACCACCATCATGTCGCGGGGCACCCTGGCTCAGAAGCAGCGCTGGCTGGCCGACATCGTCACCCTGCGCAAGGTGGCGTCCTGGGCGATCACCGAACCCGACTCCGGCTCGGACGCGTTCGGCGGCATGCAGACTCGCGTCGAACGCGACGGCGAGGACTACATCCTCAACGGCCAGAAGACCTTCATCACCAACGGCCCGTGCGCCGACGTGATGATCGTCTACGCCAAGCTCGACGAGCGCGACGGCACCGATAGGCGCGACCGCAAGGTGCTCACGTTCGTGCTCGACACGGGCATGGAGGGCCTCACCCAGGGCAAACCGTTCAAGAAGATGGGCCTGCACTCCTCACCGACCGGCGAACTGTTCTTCGACAATGTCCGGCTCGGCAAGGATCGGCTGCTCGGCGAGACCGAGGAACACACGGGTGGCGACGGAAGAGAAAGCGCCAGAGCGAGTTTCACCGCCGAGCGGATCGGCGTCGGTTTCATGGCGTTGGGTGTGATCGACGAATGTCACCGGCTCTGTGTCGATTACGCGCGCACCCGCACGCTGTGGGGACAGGAGATCGGTCGCTTCCAGCTGATCCAGCTCAAGCTGGCCAAGATGGAAGTGGCGCGAATCAATGTGCAGAACATGGTGTTCAACGTGCTCGAGCGCGCCCGCGCGGGTAAGCCACCGAGCCTGGCCGAAGCCTCGGCGATGAAGCTGTACTGCTCCGAGGCCGCGACCGAGGTGGCGATGGAGGCGGTGCAGCTGTTCGGCGGCAACGGGTACATGAGCGAATACCGGGTCGAGCAGCTGGCCCGGGACGCGAAGTCGCTGATGATCTACGCGGGCAGCAACGAGATCCAGGTGACCCACATCGCCAAGGGTCTGCTCGGGAAGTAGTCGTGAGCCCGGCCGCGACCATCGCGGCCGGGTGTTCAGACCGCGCGCAGGTGCCCGCGGCTGGCGTAGATGTGCTCGGCGATGAGCGTCGCGATCCGGTCCGGCGCCTCGAGCATCGGCACATGCCCGACTCCGTGCACCAGGATCCGGTCCGCGTCCTCGGGAAGGTCGCGCAGGTAGCGGGTGGCGTACACGCTGTTGGGGATGATCCGGTCGTATTCGGCCAGCAGCATCCGCACCGGGGTACTCAGCTGGTCGAGGTCGTCCATGCCCGGCGCGCGCAGGCTGCCGAGCAGCAGCGGGAGCATCGCGTCGCAGTGCAGGACAGCGGTGAGCAAGGTCGCCCGGTCACGGCGAGCGAAGGCGCTGGTGTGCTTGGTGACCAGCATCGCGGCCACCTGTTGCACGAGCGCGTTGTTGATCGCCACACCGCCGAGTCGCTTGCCGATCTCGATGAAGGGGATCATCGACGCGAACTTGAGGCCGATCCTGACCTGACTCAGCGAAGGCGATGCCCACCCGCCCGCCGCGGCGATCGTGGTGAGCGTGCGTGCCCTGCCGCGTCGCGCCAGTTCGAGGCCGACCCAGCCGCCCAGCGAATTGCCCGCGATATGGCAGGTATGCCAGCCCAGCTCGTCGAGCTGGTCCTCGATCTGATCGGCCAGGGCATACACATCAAGTGCCCAGCCTTCGACCTTCGGGCCACCCCAGTGCCCGGCGAACGCGGGCGCGTAGACCTCGCAATGCGCCGACATCCGCTGCGCGACCTGCTCCCAGCAGTGTGGCGACAGCAGGAACCCGTGTAGCAGCAAGACCGGGTCGCCGGACCCGATATGCAGCGCCGCGACGGGCGTGGGGCGGGCGGTGGACTTGGCGGTGCGTGACGTCATCGTCATCACCCCTTCCTGGACGACGGTGTCCGGGGGAGCATCCCTGCCTGCATTGTACGGTCGTACGGTGCCGATAATCCTCTCCACTGTGAACGTAAACGGGGTCCGTGCCGCTTCGACCAAGGGCATGCTGGCCTGGTTGGCGGCGACCGAAGCCGACATCGTCTGCCTACAGGAGACCAGAGCGACCGACGCGCAGACCGCGGCGGCGCTGGCCCCCGCACTCGACGCGGGGTGGGTGCTCTCCCATGCCGAGCCCGAATCCAAGGGCCGCGCGGGTGTGGGGATTCTGTCGCGGCGCGCACCCGATGCCGTGCGCATCGGATTCGGTAGCACCGAGTTCGCCGAGGCGGGCCGCTATATCGAGGCCGATTTCGACGACATCACCGCGGCCAGCGTCTACGTGCACTCGGGGGAGGAGAACACCCCCAAGCAGGACGAGAAGTACCGGTTCATGGCAGAGCTGGGCGCGTACCTGAAGTCGCGCACCGGCGAGTTCGTGGTGAGTGGCGACTGGAATATCGCCCCCGCCGAGGTCGACCTGAAGAACTGGAAGGGCAACCAGAAGTCGGCAGGCTTCCTGCCGGAGGAACGCGCCTGGATCGCCGAACTGCTCGCCGCGGGCTACGTCGACGTGGTCCGCGCCCTGCACCCCGACGTCGCGGGCCCCTACAGCTGGTGGTCCTACCGCGGCCGCGCGTTCGATAACGACTCCGGATGGCGGATCGACGCGGTTTACACAACTCAGGATATAGCACCGTACGCGGTAGCGGCGCGGGTAGAACGTGCCGCTTCGTATGACCTCCGGTGGTCGGACCATGCCCCGGTCACGGTGGAGTTCAGTGAGATTCCAGGGTTCACCCGTAGTCGCCCCGAGTTGGTCGTCTCCGGTGGACAGATTCCGTAGCACCGCAACAGTTTTCGTTGCTCCAGCCCGTACCTAGACACCCCCGGCTAGTTGCCGGGGGTGTCGTCTGGCTCAGGCCAATGAGTTGCCTGGTGTCTCTATCTCATCCATGAGCATTCGCAGAGTCAGAGAGTGTTTCTCGGGAGGTAGCGCCTCGAGCGCTGCACGGGCATACGCGGTACCGCCGTCACGGTCACCAGCGCGGACCAGCATCAGCCCACGGTGCATCTCGAGATGGGTAGCGAACCTGGGCAGCGTCGGCGGAAGCAACCGCCTTGCTTCGTCCTGAGCGTCGATAGCGTCGGACTCGTCACCGAGCCGAGCGCGAAGCAACGACCGGAACACCCCGAGCCGCCAGTACGGAACCGCGTAGTCGGATGCTTCGGCATCTTCTGAGCCGGACTGATCAAACACCCTGCGGCCCTCGGTATCGAGTGCCCGGGCTGTGTCGTGATCCCCGGTGATCGCTGCGGAATGAGATTTGCCGTAGATGGCGTTCAGACGGCCCAGAGTGGGCCTATCCGAGATCTCTAGAGCCTGGTCGGCGAACATGTTCGCGATCGGCAGGGATGCGCCTTCATAGCCGAGAGCTATTGCAGCCCGGCCACGTACCCAGACCCGAGTGTCTACGTCGCCGGAGCGGTCGGCCGACTCAGCGGCCATCCGGTACCACTGCACGGCCTTGGCTCCGTCTGAGCCGGGGAACGTCTTGGCGAACAACGTCATCAGCCTTGCGGCATGAGCCCACATACGCGGGGTGTCGCACTGTTGTTGGATGATCGCGAGATCTACCGCTAGACGTTTCTGGATGTCTGCGGCACCGGAGGTCATGTAATCGGCGCCATAGCCGACGAGTATGTGCCCCCACTGATCTACCGATGGCCCTTCGCCTTGCAGACGGGCCGTAAACCCCTGTGCCAAAAGGTCCGACGCGATTCCTGGCGCAACCGCTGTAGCGGCGAAACTGGCTAGGAATTTGCGTCTATCCACATCGGACTCCATGACAGCCAAAGGAACGTCGAGCACTGAGGCTAGGTGTCGCAACCAGTACAGCGACGGCTTGTGTTTGCACGACTCCCACCGGGAGATGGATTCCCGGTTGATGGCTTGCCCCGACTGCTCGGTGAGCGCGTCGGCGAGATTGCCTTGCGACCAGCCTCGAGCGTCGCGGAGCTCTCGAATCAGCTTGCCGACACCGTGTTTACGGTCCATCGCTCCATCATGCTCGGGTATCCGGGTTATGTCTGCTTGCTACCCCTGATGCCACTCCTTCGGATCACCACACCCGAGAACGATTGACACCGGAGCGGGGAGAGGTCCCGTAGCCAACGGGCCGCCCAGGTAACTACCCAGCTCGGTTACCTGGGCAGGCTCGCCACCGAGCAGGAGGGGAACCGTGCTCCCACAACGGATACCTGAGCCCAAACACCCGAACCCGGTAGAGATTGCGCCGCCAGAGGTAATCCGGCGGCTACTGGCCGCGCTGGCTCGGTGGGAGCGGAGGACGACACCATGAGCGACCCAGTAAACGCTCGAGTAGACGCTTTGAACGTGCGTGCCGCTCAACGTTCGATGAGTGTGCGCAAGGTGGGCGAACCCCCGTACGGGTGGCAGTTGGCTAATCCGTTTCGTGTCGTCTGCCATGGGTCGTTGGACAACGTCGAGGCGTGGATTACTGCGGCCGAACAGCGTGACGTACAGGCTGCGGCACCGGAACCGCTCGGTTCGCGGGCCGACTTCTGATGACTGTCGGGTTGGTGGTGGCGTTTCTGGTGCCACTCCTGGTGTTGGTAGTGGCAGTGGTGTGGCCCGAATTATCAGGTTACAGAAGGCGTCGCCTACGATGGTGTGGTCAACCATTCGAACAGTCTGGCTTGGAGAATCGATTACCAGCTGGCCCGCAGCGAGCTGTCCGGCCGCGCCAAGCAGGCCGTCGTCGAACGCGCTGACGCCTACGACCAGCGCGGGTCCGACCACGCGCCGGTTACTGTGCTATACCGATGAAACTCTCACGCAAGACTCTCAGCCTGCTCGGCGGACTCGTGCTGGTCCTAGTGGCCATCGGCCTGACGCTGTTCGGCGGTCGCGGTACCGAGAGCACCACATCCACGACCACCACGCAGGCCGTCGCCGGGATCACCACCACCGTCAACGCGCCGAAACCCGGCCCACCCGCCGGGAATTCGTCGGCCTCGCCGGTCACCAAGACCGCCGGTGTGCCCGACCGCGCCTACGCCACCCTCGTCGAGATCGATGCGGGTCGCTGGCCCGGATCGGCCAACGCGCAGGGCACCAAGGGCGGCGAGCAGTTCATGAACCGCGGAACCAAACTGCCGCCCAAGGATTCGGCGGGCAATCCGGTGAAGTACCAGGAGTGGGATGTCAATCCCAAGCAGCGCAATCGGGGTCGCGATGCCGAACGCATCGTCACCGGCAGCGACGGCTCCGCCTGGTACACCGGCGACCACTACGAAATCTTCACCAGGATGCGCTGATGACTTCGCGAATGACGCTGTCGCAGTTCCTTGCTCGCCCCACCGCCGAAACACCGGCAGCGCACCCGCCGCCGGTGTTCGGCGCACTGCCGGTGGACCCCGCCCAGTTCAGCGGCGTCCGCTACGACGCGCCCGCCGACTACCGGGTCCGCGAACTGCGCGGCGCCAAGATGCGTACCGTCGCCGAACTCTTCGACGAATTCGCCGCCGCCTTCCAGTTCCCGTACTACTTCGGCGCCAACAAGGACGCCTTCGACGAATGCCTGCGTGACCTGGACGATTTCGTCGGCGATGCTCCCGGCTATGTCGTCGTGGTACGCACTGCCGCCGACCTGCTGGCCGATGACCCCACCGAGCGCGCCTGGCTCGGCGGCGCCATGCGCGACTGCGCCGCCTACTGGTCGCGCCGCGACGTCGCCTTCCGCGTCGTCCTGCAAGGCGGCCCGGAGCCCTTTGCCGCTGTGCCCCTCGCCGAGTGATCAGCCGGATGTTCTGATGCCACCGGAATTCGCGGCTGCCGCAACGCTTCGGGGCCGCCTATCGTGGTCGCCGGTGCGGCTATCGAGGCCGCAGGCGAGGAGCACACAATGAAGCGAGTACTGGCGAGCGCGGGCGTTTTCGCCGCGATCATGGCGGCGACCACCGGCATGGCGGCGGCCGACGCCGACCTGACGCCGCAGATCTACACCCAGCAGGCGAATGTGGGGCTGATCGCTGAACCGTCTTCCGGTTCCGGCGAGGGCATCGTCGGGGCCCTGCTCACCGATCTCGCCCAGGTGGCCGCAGGCTCTTCCTCGAAGTGCGAGGGCCTCCCGCCCGGTCACTGCACGCCGTATCCGACCGCGTAGGCGCAGCCGATCGCTGCCGCAATCCCCGGTGGCGAGTGACCTGATCGGCAATCTGGCGGCTGTGCTGACGAGCGGTTCCACACCGAAAGTTTGAGGTCGAGATCAACGGGTGCCTGCCGACGAGCCCTAGATCGCGGCGGCGACCCCGGTGCTCACTGCGGTGGCGGGGTCGCCGCGCGATGGCGACCGGCGAGGTCGTCGCCGAGGAGTACGAACACCTCGGTGATCTGGTCGATCAGTTCCTCGCGAGTGAGGTCGAGGTCGCCGGCCAGCCAGGTCGTGAGGGCCTGGGTCAAGCCGCCGACCAGGTAGATCGCGCGGAAGTCGACCAGGTTCTGTGGGACGGCACCGCCGTAGAAGCCGGTGCCTTCGGCGGCGACGAGACGGGCGAAGGCGCGCACCGTCCGTGCGGTGCGCGCGCGGAGTTCCGGCGTCGCCATCCCGGCGATCAGGGCGGCGTGCGCCTTGCGTGGGTCATCGGTGAGCACCGAGATACCCGCGTCGATCGCGGCATGGGCTTGGGTGCGGCTGTCGGGGGCGGCGGTCGCCAGAGCCGTCGCGATCGCCGCGGTGAGTTCCTCGGCGATGCGGTCGAGCAGGGCCTCCAGCACGCCGTCGCGATGTTCGAAACTCTCGTAGTAGTAGCGCTCGTTGAGGCCGGCGCGGGCGCACAGGCCTGCGACGGTGAGTTTGGCCTGCCCCTCCTCGGCGACGATGTCGAGCGCCGCGTCGAGCAGCGCGATCCGCCGCTGGGATCGGCGCTCCTGGGCCGAAACGCCACCGTATGTCCGTTGTGCTGCCACGGCGTCCATTGTGCGTGCCGCTCTCCTCCCGCGGGGTTCTGGTAGAGACTCTTGCCAGAATATCAATTCTGGGGGATTCTATTGCCAGATGCACTCGACGAGGAGGCGCAGCATGGCTGTACGACAGAGCGAACCCGGATATTTCGCCGACGATTCGATGATCCGGCGGGTGATGAGCAAGCGCGCGGTCGGTCTGACCTACGGCGTGCGGGCGCTGGTGATCGGCGCGGTGCATCCGCTGCTGTTCGTGGGCACCAGCGAGCACACCGCGCACCGGGAGACCCCCTACACCCGCCTGGCCATCACCGGTGCCCTGTTCGAAGCGGTGTTCCTCGGCAGCTTGGCCGAGGCCGATCGCGCGCTGGCCTTCACCCGGCGCAAGCACGACGCGGTGGTCGGCACCCTGCCCGAAGACGCCGGCGCCCACCATCCCGCGGGCACCGCCTACGCGGCCCACGATCCGCACCTGATGTTCATGACCATGGCCTTCACCTTCGATTCGGCCGAGGCGATGTACGACCGCCTGGTGCGCGAACTCACCGCCACCGAACGGGAGGACCTCTACCAGGACTATGTCCGCTGGGGCGAGCTGTTCGGCATGCCGCGCGACGCCGCGCCCGCCGACTACCCGGCCTTCCGCCGCTACTTCGACACCTATCTGAACTCGACCGAACTGTTCCTCACCGACGAAGCTGCCCTGGTCGGTTCCTATCTGGCAGGACACCGCAAGGCCTACCGGCTGCGTCCGCCCGCCGAGCAGGTCGGCTCGGCGCTGTATCTGCTGGTGCAGGGCAGTCTCCCGGCGCGGATCCGGCAGATGTACGGCATCGAGTGGGGCATCGCCGACGAACTCGCCCACCGTGCGCTGTGCCGCAGCATCCGCACCGCCCACCTCACCCCACCGCTGGCACCTCGGGTACTCGCGGGCACCCTCGCCGGGCCGAGCGCCCCCTCCTACCAGTTGCTGGCCCGTCGTGAACAGCGCATGGTGAAGACAGGGCACCCGAGCATGCCCGGTGTCGATCCGCGCAACTGGGTGCAGCGCAATTCCGCTTGAGCGGCATGGAAAGATTCGGGGTATGTCCAGTCCTGCCCCGGCCGCGACGGCCGAACGCAAGCAGCGGGTGCTGTCGGGCATCCAGCCCACCAGCGACTCCTTCCACCTCGGCAACTACCTGGGTGCGCTGCAGTACTGGGTGACGATGCAGGACGAGTACGACGCGCTGTACTTCATTCCGGATATGCACGCGATCACCGTCAGCCAGGATCCCAAGGCACTGCGCGGGCGCACCAAGGCCGCCGCCGCTCAGCTGCTCGCGCTCGGCATCGACCCCGCGAAGTCCACCCTGTTCGTGCAGAGTCAGGTGCCCGAGCACGCCGAGCTGTCGTGGGTGTTGAGCTGCATCACCGGTTTCGGTGAGGCAGGCCGGATGACCCAGTTCAAGGACAAGTCGGTCAAGCAGGGCGCCGACAACGCGACCGTCGGCCTGTTCACATACCCGGTACTGATGGCCGCCGACATCCTGCTCTACCGCCCGCACCAGGTGCCGGTCGGCGAGGACCAGCGTCAGCATCTCGAGCTGACCCGAAACCTGGCCCAGCGCTTCAACACCCGCTTCAAGAAGACCTTCGTCGTGCCGGAGCCCCACATCGTCAAGGGCACCGCGAAGATCTTCGATCTGCAGGATCCGACCGCGAAGATGAGCAAGTCGGCCTCCAGCGACGCCGGGCTGATCAACCTGCTCGACGACCCGAAGATCACCGCCAAGCGGGTGCGTTCGGCCGTCACCGATACCGAGCGCGAGATCCGCTACGACCCGGAGCACAAGGCGGGCGTGAGCAATCTGCTGGTCATCCTGAGCTCGCTGCGCGAAATCCCGATCGTCGACCTCGAGGTGAATTTCGAGGGTAAGGGCTACGGTGATCTCAAGGCCGAGGTGGCCGACGCGCTGGTCGAATTCGTCACGCCCGTGCAGAAGAAGGTGCAGGAATACCTGTCCGATCAGGCAGAACTGGACCGGATCCTGTCCGTGGGTGCCGAGCGGGCGCGTGAGATCGCAGGCAACACACTTGCTCAGGTGTACGACCGGGTTGGCTTCCTCGCTCGCTGACCCGTTGCGCACCTGAGGTTTTCGCTGAAGGGGCGCGCGACATGCAGTTGATCGACAACATCTCGGCCGGCGTCGAGAAGCAGATCGGGCGCAGGCCCTGGCTGGACCATCTGGTCAGGGCGGGTGGGCGGTTCCAGAGTCAGCGCGGTGATTTCTATGCCGCGGGCATCACGTATTTCACTGTGCTGTCACTGTTTCCGCTGCTGATGGTGGCCTTCTCGGTGGCCGGTTTCATTCTGGCCGGACACCCGGATCTGCTCACCGAGCTACAGGACAAGGTCGTCGAGAAGGTTCCCAGTTCCTTCGGCACCCAGATCAACGACCTCATCGAACAGGCGATGAACTCCCGCGGCACCGTCGGTGTGATCGGCCTGCTGGTCGGCCTTTACACCGGGCTCGGCTGGATCGCGAACCTGCGGGCCGCGCTCACCGAGCAGTGGGCGAGCCACAGTCCCGAAAAGCCTTGGTGGCTGGCCAAACTGTCGGACATCGGCGCGTTGGTCGGCCTCGGCCTCGCCTTCGCGGTCTCGCTCGGATTGTCGGCGATCTCCGCGAGCGGGCTGAGCAAGCGGGTGCTCGAACTGCTCGGCGCGGACCATCTGCCCGGGGCGACGCTGGTGTTGCGGCTGGTCTCGATCGCGCTCGGCTTGCTCGCGTCGTGGGCGGTGTTCGCGTGGATGATCGCGCGGCTGCCGCGCGAGCCGGTGTCGTTGCGCAGCGCGGCAAGGGCGGCGGTGCTGGCGGCGCTGGCCTTCGAGATCTTCAAGATCATCGCTGCGATCTACCTGCGGGTGGTGCTGTCCAGCCCGGTGGGTGCGACGTTCGGCTCGATCATCGGCCTGATGGTGTTCAGCTACATCTCCTACCGGATTCTGCTGTTCGCGACGGCGTGGGCGGCCACGTCGTCGGACAACGAGAGTGCTGCGACGGTCGCGCCGCCGAACGCGGTGGTCATCCGGCCGCGGGTGGTCGAGCACTCGATGTCGACCGGGGCGGGCGCCGCCTATTTCGGGGCAGGGGCTGTCGCGGCGCTCGCCTTGATGCTGGTCGGCAAACGCCGGTAGTCCCAGGTCATGTGCGTTGGTGTCAGCGCCTGCCGCGCCATGCCCTGCGTGCCCACAGCAGCAGTACGACGACCAGCACAGGGCCGCCGATCAGGGTGGCGATGCGGGCGCCCTGGTGTGCCGGTCGTACGGGCTCGGCTTGGGAACCGTCGGCACGGGGCGGTGGGGTCGCCAGGGGAACGCTGGGTTGTATTGCCTCACTGCCTGATTCGGGCAGCTTGCCGATCCTGGCGTCGCTGTCGAGGGCGAAACCGTAGTCCAGCAGTCGCGCCGCCTGCTCCCATGGCCGGATCGGGCGGACGTCGGCTTTGAGCAGGGTGACGACCAGGCGATGTCCGTCGCGTTCGGCGGCGGCGACGAAGGTCTGCCGGGCGTCGTCGGTGAAACCGGTCTTGCCGCCGATCGCGCCCTCGTAGTTGTAGAGCAACTGGTTGTCGTTGCCGATCGGGAAGCCGGGGTGATCCTTGTCGCCGGGGATCTCGGGGTCGGCGGGGAAACCGGGGAAGTCGACTTGCTCGGTGTGGATCAGTTCGGCGAACAGCGGGATGTTCATCGCCTCGCGGAACAGTACCGACAGGTCGTAGGCCGAGGTGCTCATGCCGGGCCCGTCGAGGCCGGACGGGGTCGCCGCGCGAGTGTCCAGCGCGCGCAACGACTTCGCCACCTCGTTCATCTTCGCCACGGTGGCCTTGTCGCCGCCGAGCTGGGTGGCGATGGCGTGGGCGGCGTCGTTGCCCGAGCACATGATCAGGGCCTGCATGAGCTGGCGGTTGGTGTAGCGCCCGCCCGGGCCGATGCCGACCCGGGTGCCGTCGACGTTGGCGTCGGCCTGCGTCCCGATCACGACCTTGTCCAGATCCAGGCTGCGCAGCGCCACGATGGCGAGGGCGACTTTGATGGTGCTGGCGGGGCGGTAGCGGCCGTGCGGGTCCTTGGCGGCGAGCACGCGACCGGTGTCGAGGTCGGAGACCATCCACGCGGTGGCCGAGATCTCGGCGGGAACCGGGGGCGCGCCGTCGGGCACGACTACGCCGCAGTCGCCCATCCGCTGACCGCCGATCGCGGGGGAGGGAACCGGCAGCTGACTCGGTGTCGGTTCGCCGGGTGCAGGCACCTCCGAGGTGTCGATCGGTGCGGGCGGCTGCGTCTTCTGTGGGCAGTCGTCGGTGTTCGGCGTGGTGAACGGCGGTGTGGTCGTCGTATTCGGTCCACCCGGTGCGGGCGCGATGGTCGGCGGCCCGGCGGGTACGGCGACAGCGGGAGCGCCTGCGAGAGCGGTGACGGTGACGGCAGCGCCGAGAAAGCATGCGGCGCGCAGGCCGACTTCGCGAATCCTCATCGCCTCGCAGCCTAGTAGTCACTGCCCGAGTGGAGTGACTATTGACACCAACTCGCAAATGAGAGTTACTATCAAAAAGTAGACACTCTCATTTTGGAGGAGATATGCGGACGGAAGACACCCGCCGCTGGCTCGCGCTCGGCGCGCTCGCCGTGGCGATGCTCACCATCGGACTCGACGTCACCGTGCTCACCGTCGCCATCCCGACGCTCGCGGTCGACCTGGACGCGAATACCGCTGCGCTGCAATGGTTCAGCAGCGCCTACACCTTGGCCCTTGCCGCGCTGATGCTGCCCGCGGGCGCGCTCGGCGACCGGTACGGGCGCAAGAAGATCTTGCTCGCCGCGCTCGTGCTGTTCGGTGCGGCCTCGGTGGCCTGCGCGTTCGCCGCATCCGCCGGTCAGCTGATCGTGGCGCGGGTGGTGCTCGGCATCGCCGCCGCCGCGCTGGTGCCGCTGTCGATGTCGGTGCTGCCGGTGCTGTTCACCGACCCCGCCCAGCGGCAGCGCGCGCTGACGATCTGGGTCACCTCGACCGCCATCGGCCTGCCACTTGGCCCGATTCTCGGCGGCTGGCTGCTGCAGCACTTCTGGTGGGGTTCGGTGTTCCTGATCAACGTGCCGCTGGTCGTCATCGGCGCGCTGGCCGTCGCCACCCTGGTGCCGGAATCACGCAGTGACACCGTCTTTCGCGTCGATCTCCTCGGCGCACTGCTCTCGGCGGCAGGCATGCTCGGGCTGACCTACGGCTTCATCCGGCTCGGCGAACGCGGCTGGGACGACCCGGTCGGCTGGCTCGTCGTCGGGGCCGGGGTGGCGACGCTGGCCGTGTTCGGGTGGTGGCAGCGCCGCGCCGAGTATCCGCTGATCGACCTCGCGCTGTTCGCCGCGCCCGGCTTCCGGTGGGGCACCGCGATCTCGCTCCTGGTCAGCTTCGCCATGTTCGGCATGTTCTTCACCGTCCCGCAGTACTTCCAGGCCGTGCTCGGCGTCGACGCACTCGGCAGCGGGCTGCGACTGCTGCCGTTGATCGGCGGACTCGTCATCGGCAGCAGACTGGTCGACCTGCTGCTGCCCCGGCTCGGGGTGCGGGCGGTGATCACCGCCGGGCTGCTCGTGCTCGGGGGTGGCCTCGGACTCGGCGCGTTCACCACGGTCGAGAGCGGCTACGGGCTGACCGCCCTGTGGACGACGGTGCTCGGTGCCGGTATGGGCATGGTGATGCCCGCCGCGGTCGGCCTGGCGATGGGTGAACTGACCGTCGCCCGTTCGGGGTCGGGTTCGGCGCTGCTGCAAGCACTTCGGCAGGCGGGCGGCACCATCGGCGTCGCTGTGCTCGGCACCGTGCTGTCCACCCGGTACCGGGCCGACCTCGGCGAGCTCGACCGCGCGCCGATCTCCGACGGTGTCAACGCGGGCGTCGCCCTCGCGCGCGAGACCGGTGATCCGGCGATGCTGGCGCAGGTCCAGCATGCCTTCGTCGCGGGCATGGACACCATGCTCGGGCTGTGCGCGGCGCTGTGTCTGGCCGCCGGACTCGTCACCGCGCTGTGGCTGCGGCGACCGACGGAACCGGTGACCGACACGGATGCGGCAGAATCGATACATGTCGGTTGAGATGTCGCTGCGCGAGCGGAAGAAGGAGCGGACCCGCCGAACCATCAGGGTCGAGGCGTTCCGGCTGTTCCGGGAACAGGGCTACACCGAGACGACGGTGGAGCAGATCGCGGCGGCGGCCGAGGTATCCCCGAGCACCTTCTTCCGCTACTTCCCGACCAAGGAACAGCTGGTCATCGCCGACGATCAGGACGCGGTGATGATCGAGGAGCTGGCCACGCTCCCGCGCGGCCTGAATCCGATCACCGCCATCCGCACCGCGACCACGGCGGTGTTCGGGCGGATGTCGCCCGCCGATCTCGCCTTCGAGCAGGAACGGCAGGCGCTGCTGTTCCACGTGCCGGAACTACGCTCGGCGATCGGTTTGGAATTCCTGCGCAGTATCGAACTCGCCGCCCAGATGCTGGCCGACTACACCGGCCGGTCCGCCGACGATTTCGATGTGCGGGTGGCCGCGGGCGCGATGATCGGCTCCATGCTCGCCATCGCGCCCGCCACCCCGATGAATGTCACCAATGTCGGTGACGCCCTGGCATTCCTGCAGGCAGGCCTGCCGTTCGACGATCGGGCCTGATCACTGCGCCTTGCCGTGCTGCACCGGGCAGCCGTGCGCCAGCGGGCCGAGCAGCTTGTTGTTGTCGTAGAAGTGCTCCAGCTCGAGGATGCGCAGGTCCTCGCTCACCCGCGCGATGGTCACACCGAACATCTCGATGTGCTCACCGGTTGGCTGGTGGCCCTTGTACTCGCCCTCGAACTTGCCCCAGTGCCGCCACCGCACGCTCACGGTCGGCGGACCCGACAGCACTTCCAGTACCTCCCAGAAGAAGCCGCCGGGGAAGGCGGTGTGGAAGATGTGGTGCGAGGAATCGAAGGTCTCGTTCTCGGCATCGTAGAACGGGTTGTCGCCGATCAGGATGTTGTAGCTGCCGATGCGAGCGAACTCCTCGGCGTCCTGCCACGCACCACCGTTGACCCGGCCACGGTACTGATCGGCCACCACCGACAGCCACGTCGCGGGGTCGGCCTTGTGCGAGACCTCCATTTCGAAGACCTTCACCAGATCTTCGACGATCGCCTCGAGCGAGCCGGGCGCGTGCTCGACGCTGCGCTCGCGCGGGATCACCTCGTGGCTCAGTTCATAGTCGGGAACGTTGCCGCGCCATTCCTCCGGCGCCGCGGCGGCGATCACGGCTTCCCGGCCCTGCAGCCACAGGGGCGCCTCCGGTTCCGGGTTCTGCTCGGCCTGCGTATCTGTCACGTCCACAGTCATTTTCGGTCTACCCGACCCTTTCACAAAGCTTGAAGAACGGGTCGAAAGTAACAGTCACGCATCGGTTGCGCGTGTCAGGTCTCAACAAGTGAGAAACGCAAAATGTCGAACGTTGTTCTGCAGCAATGCTTTCGGAGGTAGCTAGGACACCGGCTGGGTGGGGTGACCGAGCCTGGCCGGGGTCTCGTCGTCCATGGTCGCGAAGAATTCGCCGAGCACGCCGACGATCTGATCCACCGAATCCGCGCAGAACAGCACCGGCTGATAGTGCGTGATGTCGTAGGCGATGGTGCCCATCTCCGCGACATCGAGCGGACGCAGCCGAGCGTGCCGGAATTCGTCGATCTCGCCATAGGACGACAGCAGTCCGGCGCCGTAGCAACGGATTTCATCGTTCTCGCGGACCACGCCGAACTCCAGCGAGAACCAGAAGACATCGGCGAGGAATTTCAGCGCGACGTCGGTCTCCAGCCTGGCCACCGCCGCGCCGACCGTCTCGTACAGTGCCGCGAAACGCGGGCTGGCGATCTGATTGGCGTGGCCGATGATCTCGTGGATCGCATCGGGTTCCGGGGTGTAGAGCGGGGCGGAGTGGTGGCGGATGTACTGGGTCGAGTGAAAGGTGCGCTCGGCGAAGGAACCGAAGAACTCACGCAGCGGAACCAAGCCCGCGGCGGGCACGTACCGGAAGCCGGTGAGCGGGCTGAGCAGCCGCGATACCTCGTCGAGCTGCGGGATGTGATCGTGCGGAAGGGCGAGGGCGTCGGCAGCTTGCCTGACCTCACGACAGGCGTAGACCTCGTGTTTGCGGGCCAGCTCCGCCGAGGCGATCCGCCACACCTGCTGTTCGTCGTCGGTGTAGTCGATGTGCGGTGCGGGAGTGCCGGGGGAGTGGTCGAGTGCCAGTGCGGCGATGGCGTTACGGCGTGCGCGGTAGTGCTCGTCGTGCACGCCGGGGTGGTCATCGCTCAGATGCACTGTCACGTCGCCGTCACGCTCGCGCGTCACCGGCGAGTAGAGCTGGGCCTCGGTGAACATGACTCCAGGCAATCACCGCATTCCCGTCGCGACAACAACCTCGCCGACAACTGCGCAAACTGCACAGTTGCAGGGTTGGTCGCGGTCGGATTCCGGCGGTGAACTGTGTTTTCTGTGTGCTTGCTGACTGCTGCCGACCGCCGCTGTGCGGACTTGCGAACGCGTGGTTTCGGTAACGACGCGGTGAATTAGCGGACGCGCCGAGCAGCCATCACGCAAGATTGCGTTCGTAAGAAGAGGAGGTTGTGTGCGCACCCTGCGAATAGATCTCGATCAGCGCCTGCTGGCCGCTGCCGCCGACATCATGGGCACCGCCGACAGCAATGCGACCGTCAACGAGGCGCTGCGCCGCATCGTGGTGCACGAACGTCAGCTACGCAATTTGGAACGGTTGATGGCTGATTCGGTTTTCAGCGCGGAGCCCACCTAGTGGGGTAGGTCCAGGTTCGGGGTTGCGTCACCGACGTGTGGCCGAGGGGTAGCCCGAATCTGTCGGTACCCCCTGCGATTATCGGAGTCAGTCACCGATCCGCAGGGGGATACGATGTCGGTTCCGATCGCGAGTTTGCCTGTCGCCCAACGCCCGCGTGAGCGATTGCTCATGCTCGGCCCACATGCGCTCAGCGACGGCGAACTACTGGCATTGCTGCTCGGCCAGGGCACTCGCGGCCAGTCCGCGCTGGAAGTCGCCGCCCAATTGATCGGCGACTACGGCGGTTTGGCGGAACTGGCTTCCGCTCGCCCCGAAGAACTGGCCGCCCGCGCGGGCATCGGCCCGGCCAAAGCCGCCACCGTCGTCGCCGCCTTCCACCTCGGCACCCGCTCCCGCACACCCACCGATTCGCTACCTCAGCTCAGCACCCCCGAGGACATCGCGGCCGTGGCGATCCCACTGTTCGCGGGTGCCCGCGTAGAGCGCCTCCTCGTCCTCATCTGCGACACCCAAAACCGCCTGCGCCACCGTGCTTTCGTCGCCGAAGGCGCCATCGACCACGTAGCCGTCCCCGTCAGGGAAATCCTCAACACCGTCCTCCGCCACGACGGCCGAGCCTTCGCCGTTGTCCACAACCACCCCTCCGGCGACCCGACACCCAGCCCCGACGACCGCCGCGCCAGCACCCTGCTTCACCAAGCCGCCCGCACAGTAGGTCTGCGCTACCTCGACCACATCGTCATCGGAGGCGAAATCTGGTCCACCGCGCCACCTTTCGCGTGACCGATGGCGTTGCCTTCAGGCCGGTAGCAACCCGGTGTTCTCAGTCGGCGAAACCGGTGGTGCGAGCCAGGTCAGAGAGCATGGCATCGAACATGATCTCCGGGTCCGCCAGGGGGATCGGATAGTTGCCGAACACCTCGAGGGTGACGTGGCCGAACAGGCGAGCCCAGATCTGCACCATCAGGTACGTGACACCCAGGTCCAGCTTTTCGGCGGGGAACTTCTGGCCGGACTCCGAGAGCATGGCGAGCAGGTCGGTCTGGAAGCCGATGAGGTCGTCGCGCAGCGCGGCCGGGATGGACTCGCCCGGTGGGGTGGCGATCTCGAAGTTCGCCAGTAGCCTGCCCGCGGCGGCGAGGAAGATCCGGCCGAAGGGTTCGTCGAAGCGGCGCATCATCGACCGTTCCGAGCTGGGCGAGGCGAACACCAGGGTGAACTCCCTTGGATTCGCCAGCGCCCAGTGCCGGAAACCCCGGCAGATGGCCAGGAACTGCACCGCGCCGTCGTCGGGCAGCGGCTCGATCTCGGTCGAGAGGAACTCGGCGAGATCGGCGCAGAATTCCACCCGCATCCGCTCGATCAGCTCATCGCGCGAGGAATAGTGCCGATACAGCGCCGGCGCGGTGACGCCGAGTTCGCGCGCGATCGCCCGCAGGGTGACCGCGTCGGCGCCCTGCTCGGCCAGCAGCGCGCGCGTGACCCGCCGGATATCGGCATCGGTCACCACCGGCGCGCGGCCACGTACCTTGCCTGTCACCCGGCCATCCCCTCGATCACGTGTCGGTTCAAGCGTATTCGACCTCCCAGCGCTTGATGCCGTTGAGCCAGCCGCTGCGCAGGCGCACCGGGTCGGCGACCTGGCGCAGATTCGGCATCGCGTCGGCAATGGCATTGAACATCAGGTCGATCTCCAGGCGGGCCAGATTCGCGCCGACGCAGTAGTGCGTGCCGGTGCCGCCGAAGCCGACGTGCGGGTTGGGGTCGCGCAGGATGTCGAACCGGAACGGGTCGGCGAAGGCCGTTTCATCGAAATTGGCCGAGCTGTAGAACAATCCGATCCGCTGGCCCTGCTTGATCTGCTGCCCGCCGAGTTCGAGGTCGCGCGTCGCGGTGCGCTGGAAGGCGGTCACCGGCGTTGCCCAGCGCACGATCTCGTCGGGTGCGGTGCGCGGGCGCTGCTCCTTGTAGAGCTCCCACTGATCCGGGTTGTCCACGAAGGCTTTCATGCCGTGGGTGATCGAATTGCGGGTGGTCTCGTTGCCGGCGACCGCGAGCAGGATGACGAAGAACGCGAACTCGTCGGAGCCGAGGTGCTCGCCGTCGATGTCGGCGTTCACCAGTTGGGTGACGATGTCGGCCGCCGGACAGCCGCGGCGCTGTTCGGCCATGTTCCATGCGTAGCCCATCACCTCGGCGGTCGCGGTGTGGTGGTTGCCCTCGAACTCCGGATCGTCGTAGGAGATCATCTGGTTCGTCCAGTCGAAGATCTTGCGGCGGTCCTCCTGGGGGACGCCGAGCAGTTCGGCGATCGCCTGCAGCGGCAACTCGACGGCCACCTGCTCGACGAAGTCGCCGCGACCGGATTTCTTGGCCTCCCACACGATCCGCTCGGCCCGCTCGGTGAGCGCGGCCCGCAGGTTCTCCACCGCGCGCGGGGTGAACCCCTTCGACACGATCCGCCGGATCTTGGTGTGCTGCGGCGGATCCAGGTTCAGCATCAGCATGTTGCCGAGCATGTCGATCTGCTCGCGCGTGGTCTCCTCGTTGAACCGGATGATCGCCGTGTTCTCGTGCGAGGAGAAGTCCTCCGGATTCTTCGAGATCTCCTTGATGTCGGCCAGCTTGGACACCACCCAGTACCCGCCGTCGTCGAACCCGCTGGCGCGGTCGGGCTGCGCGCACCACCAGACCGGCGCGGTCCGCCGCAACTCGGCGAACTCTTCGATCGGCAAACGGCTGGCGAGCAGGTCGGGATCGGTGAAATCGAACCCCGCGGGAAGGTTTGTGCTGGTCACAGCTATCTCCTTTGGTCCGGTGCGTCAACGTCGCAACGTGACGTGGAACACGTTCATGAAGATGAAACCATGCCGAGCCTGTTTGTGAACAGTGTTTAGTAATACCCGTTTACAAAGGGGGTCGGTCTCTTGCGGCCGGGTGGCGAGGGGGTGGGATCTCCCGATTCGCCGACCGTCACCGCCTGTGCGTGGGCAAGATGGCGGCGTGGACTTGCCGTTTCTGCGTGCGAACCCGCACCTGCTGCCGACGTTTCTCGCCCATCAGCGGCTGCGGACTACGCCTGTCGCGGGTGGGTCGATCAGTGTCGCCGAGCGGATCGTGCTCGATGACGGGACCCATCTGTTCCTGAAGACCTGGCCGGGCGGGGTATCCGCCGTCCCGACCGCCGAGCCCGTGCCCGCTCCGCCAGGGCTTTTCGAAGCCGAAGCGGACGGGCTTCGATGGTTGCGGGCGGCCGGTGGGGTCGCGGTGCCGCAGCTGTATGCCCAGACCGGCGAACTGTTGTTGATGCAGTGGGTCGACCACGCCGAACCGACCGCCGTTGCCGCCGAACGGTTCGGTGCCGGATTGGCCGTCACCCACGATGCGGGCGCCCCCGAATTCGGCGCTGCCACCGAGGGTTTCCTCGCCGGACTGCCCCTGGACAACACTCCCGGCGAGGACTGGCCGACCTGGTACCGCGAACACCGAATCCTGCCGTACCTGAAACTCGCCGTCGACGCGGGCGCCCTCGACCCCGCCGACGCCACCCACCTCGAATCAATTCACATCGAAGCCCCCACCGAACCCCCCGCCCGAATCCACGGCGACCTCTGGCCGGGAAACATCCTCTGGGGCCCAGCCGACACCCCTTGGCTGATCGACCCCGCCGCCCACGGAGGCCACCGCGAAACCGACCTGGCCACGCTCTCCCTCTTCGGCGGTGCGCCCTACCTTCCCCGAATCATCGCCGCCTATAACGAAGTTCAGCCCCTCGCCCCCGACTGGCAGACCCGCATTCCCCTCCACCAACTCCACCTCTTACTGGTCCACGCCATCCTCTTCGGCCGTTCCTATCGAACCGCCGTCTTGGACGCCGCAGCCCCCTATCGCTAGTTCGTCTCGCTGGGGAACGGCCGAGGCCGCCACCATCGTTCAGTGGTGACGGCCTCATGGGATCGGTATTCAGACCGTCGACGGTTCCCGTCGCGGCGCCACGGGCAGGGCGCGAGACGCCGAACGGGTCGCCCATACGGCGAACCCGATGTACAGCACCTGTTCCGGGATTCGCTGCCACAGCGGCGATGCGGGCTCTCCCGCGAAGGGAACGTCGTTGAGGGCCGCGTAGATGTTGGCGGGCAGCAGCAGGAGGAACAGGGGGACCAGGGCCCAGCCTGCGAGCCGGCGGGTACGGGTCAGGATCAGGCCGAGCGCGGCGAGTAGTTCCAGAACGCCGCTGGCCAGAACCATGAAGCCGGGGAACGGGACGAAGGGCGGGATCATGGCGACCATGTCGGCGTAGTTGGGCATCACGGTGACGCTCGCGGGCATGAAGTGCGCGGTTCCCGTCATCACCAGCATGACGGCCAGTGCGTGGGCGGCGCTGACGGACCACGAGGCGAACCGGGTCACGCCGAGTGCTCCGAGCGTGCGGAAGACGACGAGCGAGCCGACGAGAGCGATGAGGGTGATCATAAGTACTCCCAGAATGGATACTGACACTATCTACTATGGATAGTAACACTATCCACCCTCTCGTCATTCCCCGCAAGTCCCCACGAACGACAAAGGCCGCCCGCACCTTTCGGTGTAGACGGCCTGCGCCGAGCGGGAAAGATCAGCGGGTGAAGAGCAGGGCTCGCTTGACTTCCTGGATCGCCTTGGTGACCTCGATGCCGCGGGGGCACGCGTCGGTGCAGTTGAAGGTGGTGCGGCAGCGCCAGACACCCTCGACGTCGTTGAGGATGTCGAGGCGCTCGCGGGCGCCTTCGTTGCACGTTTCGTGGCCCGTGGAACCGGGCGCGGAAGAACTGGCTTACGCTCCGCCCCTGATGTCGAGCACCCAGATCGTATCGTTTGTGGGGTAGCCTCGCTCAATTGCGCGTGGCGTCACCGATGATGTCGGTGTCGAGTATATGTCGCTGGTCATGCCGTTGCGGGGTCGCTGATCGTCAAATGCGTATATGACCTCTTTGTTCTTCATAAAGACGTGCATTGTGGATTCAGTGCTGCGCGAACGGTTTTTCCATTCGATGTCACTGACGCCGATAATGCTATTGATACGTTCGGATGAAGAATCCCCAGTGAAGCTATACAGCCGATCCCAGTCGCCGACGGGAATACCTGTGCTTTGGACGATATCGCCCAGCCGGGCACTGTTATGTGAGGCGAGTAATTGGGAAAATGGGCCGTCCCAACCCGCAGGTTCTGCGGCGATCTCGACCGAGTCGCTCGAGCTTATCGCATTGCATCCTGGCAAGGTTGCAGCGCTGACTGTCAGTAGGAGTACGGAAATGGCTTTCCATCGATAAATTGACATGGCGTCTATGACCTCTGCTCCGTGTTCACGAATTTGGCCTATCCGGCGAAGGTTGACTATTCGGCAAAGGTGTTCCAGGTAAGAATATTGGGTTCTGATCGAAGTCCGAAGAAACGACCGAAGCGCCCGGTTTTACATCTCTGGTCCAAGCCAGGTTCTGGTCTTGGTCAATGAGGACGGTGTCGCCGCCGTCGACAGCCTGCTGTACCAATTCCCGCATCTCGGCGGAGCTTGCCTGCGGGTTTTCCGCGCCTATGCGACGTCCGACTTCGTTATTGTGCAGGTCCATGGCTTCGCGCACCGCCGCGTTATCTGCTCGCCCTTCGTGTTTAGTGGCGTATTCCTGAGTCCATTCTGGCCCGAATTCCTGTGTCAACATCGCGTTCCAGTAGGTATGTCGATATGCATCTACATGACTGTCCTGGGTGGGGATGTTGGGGTAGGCCTCTTCAGCTGCCTTCGACGCTTCGTCGGATAGAACGAGAAAGCGTGCTTGGTCTGCGAGGCTAAGGCTGTTGAGCATATCAGCTTCGCTCTGTGTAACTTCTTTTGGTTCAACGTCGATTTTTCCTAGCGATATAACCTCGAGGCCTTCGAGGCTCGCAGCTAATGCGCCGTCCGGCCACTTTGTCATACCGGCGGGATCGACGCCCGTCTGCTGACTGAATTTGATCTCATCGAGCTCGGCGTTGGGTGGGATCGGAACCTCAGCAAAGATGTTGTTGATCGCAGTTCGGGAGTCTTCTGCCGCCTGGGCTGCGTTGATAAGACTTGTCTTCACCGAAATTTCATGCTGTCGAGCCAACTTCTTTGCTATCGCGAGCGCGGTAGTTAGATTCTGCTTTTCCTCGTGGATCAACCATGCCATAAGTTCTTCGGAATAGTCGACGGAACCATCTTCGCTCACTTTTAGTTTCAATTCCTCGGCAGCGGATATTGCATCGACGGCCGCCGCCTTTGCAAATCCGAGAATTTGCGCAATGGAACGTGTGGCTTTGTGTGAGTCTTCGAATGCTCCGATTACTTTCGAGAGGGAAGTTCGCGCTTCGTCACTCTTGGTCCGCATCGCATCACCCGCGGGCCCCCTCCAGAATCCGGGTGAATCGGACATCTGCGTGGCGATGGTCGAATGCTCGGCAGTAATCAATTGGGTGCTGGTCGCCCACTCGTCTGCCTGGCTGATCAGGGCTGCGAACGACCAGCTCTTGATTTGCGACACAGTCGGCGGGGTCGAGGTCATCGTGGGCCATTTTCAAGGTTCTCGAACTCAGTTACCTGACGTTGTTGCTGGGCTTGATACTCGGCCACACTGTGCGTCGCGGCATTGTTTATTTCCACAAGCTGCCCCCCTACGCCACGAATGCTCGCGCTACCACGCCACCCGGCTTTCATATACGTATGACCGAGTCCGGATCCTGGAAGGGCGGTTTCGATCGCTGCAATGAAGCCGCTGGTAGGTACTCTGCTGAGCGCGTCCTGCGATGCGGCAAGTGCTCCGATCATTCCGTTGATTCCATCAGCGTCGACATATAGGTCGGACAAGCTGCAATCCTCTCCCCGGTGGACGGGTTGATACGCTAGCACAACTGTATCGATGACTGGGGAGGCGGTTTAAGCTCGATGAGGTCTGATGTTGATCCGATCAGTGGACGGATGGAAGCGGTCCATCGAGCGTTGATGACCGACCGTGCAGGCGCTGGGCGACATGGTGTTTCCGTAGAGGTTTCCGCGGACGGCACGCTCGAGTCGCTTCGTATCGCCGAATCCGTGACCCCGTATGGCAAGGAGCTAGCCGCGCTGATCGTGCAGCTCACCAAAGAGGCACTGGTCGAGGCCAGACAGAATGTTCGCGAGCGCATGGCGGAATTGAAGGCTGATCCCCGACTGGATGATGTACTGGAATCTATCGCCCTGGCAACCGAACGGCCATTGGCTCCTCAGCCGCTCGAGCAAGCGCGGTCGGTTGATCTCGATGACGACCTGACAGAGGAAGAGCTTATCGAAATGAACGAACGGCGAAATCAGTCGTACTTTCGCTAGACGACAAGGTCGACAGCGCGCAAATGCCAGGGGCCGCTCGCATCTCGGATGCGGGCGGCCCGTGACGTAACGCGGGAAGATCAGCGGGTGAAGAGCAGGGCTCGCTTGACTTCCTGGATCGCCTTGGTGACCTCGATGCCGCGGGGGCACGCGTCGGTGCAGTTGAAGGTGGTGCGGCAGCGCCAGACACCTTCGACGTCGTTGAGGATGTCGAGGCGCTCGCGGGCGCCTTCGTCACGGCTGTCGAAGATGAAGCGGTGGGCGTTCACGATCGCGGCCGGGCCGAAGTAGCTGCCGTCGGTCCAGTAGACGGGGCACGACGTGGTGCAGCAGGCGCACAGGATGCACTTGGTGGTGTCGTCGAAGCGGGCGCGGTCGGCCTGGCTCTGGATCTGCTCGCGGGTCGGCTCGTTACCCGAGGTCATCAGGTAGGGCTTCACGGCGCGGAACGCGTCGAAGAACGGCTCCATGTCGACCACGAGGTCCTTCTCCACGGGCAGGCCGCGGATCGGCTCGACGGTCATGGTGAGGGTCTTGTCGCCCTTGGGCAGCATGTCCTTCATCAGCACCTTGCAGGCCAGCCGGTTCACACCGTTGATCCGCATGGCATCCGAACCACACACACCGTGGGCGCAGGAGCGCCGGAAGGTGAGCGTGCCGTCCAGGTAGGACTTGATGTAGATCAGCACGTTGAGGAAACGGTCGGTCGGCAGGACCGGCACCTGGAACGAATCCCAGTGCGCGCCCTTGTCGTCTTCGGTGCTGAACCGGGCGATCTTGACGGTGACCATGACCGAGCCCTCCGGCACCGGCGCCGGCTTCTGCTTGGCGGTATCGACTGCAGCAGTCATCAGTACTTACGCTCCATCGGCTCGTAGCGGGTCTGCACCACCGGCTTGAAGTCGAGGCGGATCTCGGAGATGAGCTCCGGCCCCTCCTTGTACGCCATCGTGTGCCGCATGAAGTTCGTGTCGTCGCGGTCCGGGTAGTCCTCGCGGGCGTGGCCACCACGCGATTCCTTGCGGTTGAGCGCGCCGACGACGGTGACCTCGGCCAGCTCGAGCAGGAATCCCAGCTCGACGGCCTCGAGCAGGTCGCTGTTGTAGCGCTTGCCCTTGTCCTGCACCGTGATCCGGGTGTAGCGCTCCTTGAGCGTGTGGATGTCGGTGAGGACCTTCTTGAGGGTTTCCTCGGTGCGGAACACGCCCGCGTTGGCATCCATCGTGGCCTGCAGCTCGGTGCGGATGTCGGCCACGCGCTCGTTGCCGTGATCGGACAGGATCAGCTCGAGCCAGTCCATCACCATCTGCGACGGGTTCTCCGGCATCTCGGTGAACTCGGTGCGGTTGGCGTACTCGGCGGCCGCGATGCCGGCGCGACGGCCGAACACGTTGATGTCGAGCAGCGAGTTGGTGCCCAGACGGTTCGCGCCGTGCACCGACACGCACGCGCACTCACCGGCGGCATACAGGCCGGGGACCACGTCGGTGTTGTTGCGCAGCACCTCGCCACGGATCTTGGTCGGGATACCGCCCATGACGTAGTGGCAGGTCGGCATGACCGGCACCAGTTCGGTCACCGGGTCCACGCCGAGGTAGGTGCGCGCGAACTCGGTGATGTCGGGCAGCTTCTCCTCGAGCACGTCGGCGCCGAGGTGGGTCACGTCGATGTAGACGTAGTCCTTGTTCGGACCGGCGCCACGGCCCTCGGCCACCTCGAGCACCATCGAGCGGGCGACGATGTCACGCGGCGCGAGGTCCTTGATGGTGGGGGCGTAGCGCTCCATGAAGCGCTCACCGGAGGCGTTGCGCAGGATGCCACCCTCACCACGGACCGCCTCGGAGATGAGGATGCCCAGGCCCGCGAGGCCTGTCGGGTGGAACTGGTGGAACTCCATGTCCTCGAGCGGCAGGCCCTTGCGGAACACGATCGCCATGCCGTCACCGGTCAGCGTGTGCGCGTTCGAGGTGGTCTTGTACATCCGGCCCGAGCCGCCGGTGGCGAACACGATCGACTTCGCGTGGAAGATGTGGATGTCGCCGGTGGACAGCTCGTAGGCGACGACGCCGGTGGCGACGGGGCCACGATCGGACTCGGTCATCACCAGGTCGAGCACGTAGAACTCGTTGTAGAACTCGACGTCGTGCTTGACGCAGTTCTGGTAGAGCGTCTGCAGGATCATGTGACCGGTGCGGTCGGCGGCATAACACGCGCGACGCACGGGCGCCTTGCCGTGGTCACGGGTGTGGCCACCGAAACGACGCTGGTCGATCTTGCCCTCGGGCGTGCGGTTGAACGGCAGGCCCATCTTCTCCAGGTCCATGACCGCGTCGATGGCCTCTTTGGCCATGATCTCCGCGGCGTCCTGGTCGACGAGGTAGTCGCCACCCTTGACGGTGTCGAAGGTGTGCCATTCCCAGTTGTCTTCTTCGACATTGGCCAGCGCGGCGCACATGCCACCCTGGGCCGCGCCGGTGTGGCTGCGGGTCGGGTACAGCTTGGTCAGGACCGCGGTGCGAGCGCGCGGACCGGCCTCGATCGCCGCGCGCATGCCCGCGCCACCGGCGCCGACGATGACCACGTCGTAGCGATGCTCCTGAATCGGACGGGATTCACTCATGCGAGGTGGCCTGTTCCTAACCTGTGATGTTGGGGTCGAAGGTGAAGATGACGTACGTGCCGACGCTCACGATCACGACCATCGAAACCGCCAGGATGACCTTGAGCCAGAACCGGGTGGAGTCCTTGCGGGAGTAGTCGTCGATGATCACGCGCAGGCCGTTGCCGCCGTGCAGCTGCGCCAGCCAGAGCATGGACAGGTCCCAGAACTGCCAGAACGGGCTGGACCAGCGACCGGCCACGAACGCGAAGTTCAGGCGGTTCACGCCACCGTCGATCATCAGCATGATGAACATGTGGCCGAGCACCAGCACGATCAGGAACAGGCCGGAGATGCGCATGAACAGCCATGCGTACTTCTCGAAGTTGCCGTTCGACTTGCCACGCGGCGAGCGGGGGGAGTCGAGGCTGGCCGGGCGATCGTAGGACTTGCCGAGGACAGGTGCAGACATATCAGTGCTCCGTCAGCAGGTAGAAGAACTGGCGGCCGACGCCGGCGGCGGAGACCAGAACCCAGATGGCGAGAACAATCCACAGCATCTGCTTCTGGTATCGCGGACCCTGGGACCAGAAGTCGACCAGAATGACCCGGACGCCGTTGAGGGCGTGGAACAGGACGGCGACGACGAGGCCCATCTCCATCAACGCCACGACGGGGTTCTTGTAGAGCGCGATGGAATGGTCGTAGGTGTCCGGGTTGACCCGGACCAGTGCCGTGTCCAGCACGTGTACGAAGAGGAAGAAGAACAGCGTGACACCGGTGATCCGGTGCAGCGCCCAGGACCACATGCCGGGGTCGCCGCGGTACAGCGTCTTCCGCTTCGGCTGGGCCGGAGCCGGAGCTTCTATCGTGGTCATAGAGTGCGGTGCCTCCAACGTCGTTGATGGACCCGGTCACAGATCCGACGCCGGCATGCGTGGAGAGGCAAATGCCCAGGTGGCTGCGCTGTATTCTCGAGCGCTGGCCCGCCGCCGGGAACCTGAACCGATCTTCGGTGAACTCTAATCCCCTCTGTTTCGCGGAACTAATTCGGCGTGCCGTGCGTTGCGCGTAAAACAGGCGAGTTAGGTTTACCTTTCCCATTGCCGGATACTGGTGTTCCGGCCCCTGTTTCCCGGTGTTCGGCGGGATCAGCTGGAGGTTTCCGATGCCCGAAATCGACTGGAATACGTTGCATGACATGGCAATTCGCGCTATGGGGTCGGCGTATGCCCCGTACTCGGGTTTCCCGGTCGGCGCCGCTGCTCTCAGCGCGGATGGCCGAATTGTGAGCGGATGCAATGTGGAAAATGTCTCATATGGGCTAACCCTGTGTGCCGAATGTGTACTCGTCGGTAACTTATTCGCGTCGGGTGGCGGGCGTCTCATCGCCGTATCGGTGACCGATTCCCGGGGTGAAATCCTGATGCCGTGTGGGCGTTGCCGACAGCTGCTGTTCGAACACGGCGGGGGCGAACTACTGGTGGATCACCCCGAGGGCCCGAAGCCGCTGTCGGAGCTACTGCCTTATGCCTTCGGGCCGGATGATCTGGCAGTCGGCCGGGCTGGCGAAGGCACGTAACCACTGATTTAGTGGGCACATGGGTAACTCGTCGGGAACGAACGAACGCTCCACCCACTTGCTGCCGGTCGCCAATGCGAGCCTGCCTGCGCCTGAGTCTGGCCCGAAGGCGCGGGGAGGCGGATTAGATGCGGTTTCGGTCATTACTACCAAGCGCGACGGCGGGGAGCTGTCCGACGCACAGATCGACTGGGTGGTGGATGCGTTCACCCGGGGGGTCGTGGCCGACGAGCAGATGTCGGCGCTGGCCATGGCGATCGTGTGGCGGGGGATGACCCGGCGCGAGACCGCGCGGTGGACGGCGGCGATGATCGGGTCGGGCAGCCGGATGGACTTCACCGATCTGCCGCGGCCGACCGTCGACAAGCATTCGACCGGTGGGGTCGGCGACAAGATCACCCTCCCGCTGGCTCCGCTGGTGGCCGCGTGTGGAGCGGCGGTGCCGCAGTTGTCCGGCCGCGGGCTCGGGCACACCGGCGGGACATTGGACAAACTCGAGTCGATCCCCGGCTGGCAGGCCGACGTGACTGTCCCCCGAATGCGCGAGATCCTGGCCGATCCGGCGATCGGAGCGGTGATCTGCGCCGCGGGTGCCGATCTCGCCCCCGCCGACAAGCGGCTCTACGCGCTGCGCGATGTGACCGGCACCGTCGAGTCGATCCCGTTGATCGCCAGTTCGATCATGAGCAAGAAGATCGCCGAGGGAACAGCGGCGCTGGTCCTCGATGTGAAGGTCGGATCGGGGGCCTTCCTCAAGACCCTCGACGGTGCTCGCGAACTCGCCACCGCGATGGTCGAACTCGGGCGCGATGCGGGCGTGAAGACCGTCGCGCTGCTCACTGCGATGGATACCCCGCTCGGGCGGACCGCGGGTAATGCGATGGAAGTCGCCGAGTCGGTGGAGGTTCTCGCCGGCGGGGGCCCAGCGGATGTGGTCGAGCTGACGTTGACGCTGGCGCGGGAGATGGTCGCGCAGGCCGGGCTGCACATCGATCCCGCCGACGTGCTCGCCAACGGTCGGGCCATGGATCACTGGCGCGCGATGATCCAGGCGCAGGGTGGAGATCCCGATGCGCCGTTGCCGACCGCCAGGCACACCGAGATCGTCCGCGCCGAGTCCGCCGGTGTGCTCACCCGGCTCGACGCCATGGGTATCGGCATCGCCGCGTGGCGGCTCGGCGCCGGTCGTACTCGCCAGGGTGAGCGGGTGCAGGCGGGGGCGGGTATCGAGATGCACGCCAAACCGGGAGATGCCGTGGTGGCCGGTCAGCCGCTGCTCACCCTGCACACCGATACGCCGGATGCCTTCGCCGGAGCGCTGGCTGCTCTCTCGGACGCGGTGGCTGTCGAAGCTGGATCCGAGGCGAAGCCCGGGGAACTGGTCCTCGGCAGGATCGGGTGACCTGGGGTTTGGTGGGCATGGAAGGGATTTCCTGGGTTCGGTAGTCCCAGGCAGGTTTGACGCTGTGTTTATCGGCGCGCTGGCGCGCGCGTGTCCGCGGCCCTGAGGGGCCGCCGGTTAGACGCCGTTGCTTGCTCCTTCGTCGCGTACGCACCGGCGTCTAAC
>NZ_JBHXNK010000049.1:0-38169 GCF_042719755.1 Nocardia sp. NPDC058519
GCGGGCGGCTCGGTAGTAGGAGCGGGCGCTTCGGTGGGCGGCGCGGGCGGTTCGGTAGGCGGCGCGGGCGGCTCGGTAGTAGGAGCGGGCGCTTCGGTGGGCGGCGCGGGCGGTTCGGTAGGCGGCGCGGGCGGCTCGGTAGTAGGAGCGGGCGCTTCGGTGGGCGGCGCGGGCGGTTCGGTAGGCGGCGCGGGCGGCTCGGTAGTAGGAGCGGGCGCTTCCGTGGGCGGCGCGGGCGGTTCGGTAGGAGGTGCAGGCGGCTCGGTGGTGGGTGCGGGCGGTTCGGTAGATGGTGCAGGCGGCTCGGTAGTGGGTGCGGGCGCGGTAGTGGGCGCGGGTGTCTCCGATGTCGGAGACTGTGGAGTGGAGCCCTGACCCTGGGGCGCAGGGGTTTCCGCCGGTGCGGGAGTCCTGGGCTCGGGGTCTTCGCCTGGCGTGGCAGTCCCGCCGGGCGCCGGAGTCGCACCGGATTCCGGGTTCTGTGGCGAATCCGACGAATTGCCTTGCGGTGCGGAAGGGCTCGGCGTCAACCCGTTGCCCTGCGAGGGTGAACCCTCTCGACCAGACGGCGATTCCGTCTCCCCGGGTGCGGTGGGCAGCGCCGGGACACCGGTTCCGGCAAGCGAATACGCCGGCTTGTAGATCATGTTCATCGCCAGCACGGCTTCCTGGCGCAATGCCTCGGCCGCCATCTGCGCGTCGATCACCTGCGCGCTCTCGAGCAGACGGGCGATCGCCCCGATCGGGCCCGACCCGCCCGGCGCGACAACGGCCAGCTTCACCGCCTCGGCGGCCGCGGCGACCCCACCGAGACGCGCGCCGACTTCGGCCATCACCACAGCGAGTTCGTCGATGGAGGCAGCGAAGCTGCGGGTACTCGCGGCGGCAGCATCTGCGGCCGTGCCGGACCAGCCGGTGTCGTTGATCACCCGGTCGGCGCCGGATTTGGTCAGCGGCATCGAGGTGGTGAGGGTAGCCGCGGTCTCCAGCCAGGTCATCGACGCGGCGAGAACGGCACCGGCGTCGATCTGCTGGGCACGCGTGTAGATCTGTTCGTGCGGCATGGATTCGAAATGTTCCATCGCACTGATGTAGGTGGGGTCGGTGCTCATCCGCGCACTCTCGAATCGACGGCGCGCAGGGCGGCGGCCGCGGCAGCGTCGGCTTCCTCGTAGAGGCCCGCGCTGAGCAGGAACGCCTCCTTCATCCGGTAGGCCGCCTCGATGTAGCGGTCGAGCAGTTCGGCGGCGTCACGTGCCTTGTGCGCGAAGCCCGCCTGTAACTGCTGGGCGGAGACGAATCCGCCGAACCCCGATGTCTCGGAAGCGTTCTCGAGCCCCTGACGCAGCTGGGCGAGGTGCTCGGCCTGCTGTTCGTAGAGGTCGGCGCACCGGCGGGCGGCTTCCGGGTCGAATTTCAGCGTCCCCGCCGCGGCGGCACTGCGGAACCGGGAGATCTCGGCTCTGCTGCTCTCGATCGTCATCGCGTCTCCCCTCCAGATGATGCGGTGGAGTCCAGGTTAGCCGGACCTTCTGCTGTGCGAACTGTGCGCCGGCACCAACCTGCGCTGTAACTGCGCGGCGAGTTGCCCAGTGGATGCGGGCACCACGTGCACGGTTTCGCCCGCGCGCAGCAGATAGCGACCATCGTTGGCCACGTCGATCCAGCTGTAGTGCACCGGCGGGCTCGGCACCGGACGGTCGAGCCCGGTTTCGATGCGAATGTGGCCCTCGGCGGTGTGCGGCCTGCGCAATAGTCGCTGGATCCGCGGCACGGCGGGGTGGGTCGCGAGCACGGTTTCCTCGTCGCGCACCGCGTCGGTCGCGGCCTCGCGCGCGGGTTCGCGTCCGGGCGGGGTATCGGGCAGACAGGTCGCGACGCGGGCGCCGATCCCCGCGGTGTGCCCGATCGAAACCCGCACGCTGCCACCGTAATCGGGTCGGGTACTCGGATCTTGCACCACCAGGACCGCGTGGTCGTAGACCGCGCAGGCGAGTAGCCGGATTTCGCTGCCGGGCGTATGGGCGCCGCCGACCAGCACGATCCTGGCGTGCGGTTCGGCGATGATCCGGAGGCAGGCGGCGAGGTCGGGGTCGCCCCCGGGTAGTCGGTCGTGCAGTCCCGCGCGCAATCGGGCCGCGTCGTTCTCGGTGTGCGGTGACTCGAGCACGCGCAGCGGAAACGGCATGCGGTCCTGACCCGATTCCCGCCAGACGTGCGCGAATTCGTCAGCGGTGAAGGTCCATCCCATTGCCGATCCCATCCTTACCGAACCAGGACGGGGACAGCCTAACCCGCGCTGTCGCATTCCGGCGTGCCGATCCTGCCCAGATCAGTAACCCCGCCTGGTCTCGATGATCGCCGCCAACGGCTCACCAGCGACGAACCGCGCCACATTCTCGCCGACATGATCGGCGAACGCCGCCAACCGCAGCTGCGGCGGGTTCGAATCGTGCGGGGTGATGATCGCGTTCGGCAAGGTCCACAGCGGGTGCCCGTCGGGCAGCGGTTCCGGGTCGGTGACGTCGAGTCCGGCGCCGCCGATCGAGCCGCGGGTCAGTGCGTCGACCAGTGCGTCGGTGTCGATCAGGCTGCCACGGGCAACATTGATCACCCAGGACGAGGGCTTGAGCCTGGCCAGTTCGTCCGCGCCGATGAGGTGGCGGGTCTGCGCCGTCGCCGGTGCCGCGACCACCACATGATCGGTATGCGACCACACCCGGGCGAGCTGATCGGTGGGCACCGTCTCGACATCGGCGGGAATGCCGTGACCGCTCACGGGGCGTCCCGACCGGTTCACCGCGATCACATGGGCGCCGAGCGGAGCCAGCATCGGGATCAACGCGCGCCCGATCCCGCCCGCGCCGACGATCGTCACGGTCTTGCCGCGCAACGACCCGATGTGCGGGAAGAACTCGCGCTGCTGCCACGACGTCGCCCGCAGCTGCTCGGGCAGATACCGAACCCCGGCCAGCAGCATCATCAGCGCGTGCTCGGCGACACTGTGCGAGAACGCACCTGCCGCGGAGGTGAACAGCACGTCCGGGTGCGCGGTGAACACGCCCGCGTCGAAGAAGTCCTCGATCCCCGCGGCGGGCAGCTGTGCCCAGCGCACCGACGACGGCAGGGTCGCCGGGAAATCGCCGGGTTTGCCGGTCCAGATCAGTGCGTCGGCCTCCGCGAGCTCACCGACCCGAGCGCCCGCTCCGACAACCGCTTTCTCGAGCAAGCGCGGCGCCGGCTGGTCCGGGGCGATCGCGATCGTGGTCGCGGATTCCTGCACAGAGACCTCCTGGGTCGATCGGTGAGTCTGCGCCGCACTGCGCGGCCCGAGCGCTGCTATCGGCACCGCGCGCGGTCCCGGACTCTGATTCTTCCTCGTCGCGGTCGACCGCGCCTGCGCACCCTCCATGTCGGTCCCGGTGCGCGGTCCGCCACGCCGGTTTCTCGTCCTGATCGGCTGGTCGTGACGCTCAGCGGCCGGCGGCGGCCGCCTCGCGGACTCCGGGTGGCGTCAGTCGGGACGGCTCACGCTTCGTCGAGGTCGACGGGCTCTTCGACGCCGTGCCGATCGGCCAGTTCCAGCAGGGGCGCGATGTCGAACACGGCTTGGTCCATATCGGCCTGCAGGTCGCCGAGCTCGGCGTACCGGGCAGGCACGGTCGCGATGGTGAAGTCGCGCGGTGCGATGTCGTCGATCTCGGTCCAGCGAACCGGGGTCGACACGGTCGCTTCCGGTACGCCCCGCACGGAGTAGGCGGCGGCGATGGTGTGGTCGCGTGCGTTCTGGTTGTAGTCGACGAACAGCTGCGCGGGATCGCGGTCTTTGCGCCACCAGGCCGTCGTCACATCCTCGGGCGCGCGCCGCTGCACCTCCTGCGCGAACGCGAGCGCCGCCCGCCGGACCTGGCCGAACCCGTATTCCGGCGCGATCCGCACATACACATGCAGCCCGGACCCACCGGAGGTCTTCGGCCAGCCGATGGCTCCGAGCTCATCGAGTACCTCGTGCACCACCCCGGCGACCCGCTGCACCCGCGACCACGGGCAATCCGGCATCGGATCGAGGTCGATGCGCCACTCGTCGGGTGACTCGGTATCGGAAGCCCGCGAATTCCAGGGATGGAACTCCACCGTGGACATCTGCACAGCCCAGATCACGTCCGCGAGCTCGTGCACGCACAGTTCGTCGGCATGCCTGCCGTAGCGCGGAAAATGCACGCGCACCGTCGAAATCCAGTCCGGCGCACCCGCGGGCACCCGCTTCTGGTGCACTTTTCCACCGGGTAGTCCCTTGGGAAATCGGTGCAGCATGCAGGGCCGATCCCGCAAGGCGTTGACGATCCCGTCCCCGACGCTCAGGTAGTACTGCACCAGATCGAGCTTGGTCACGCCGAGCTCGGGAAAATACACCCGGTCGGGATTGCTGACCCGCACCGTGTGCTCACCCACCGATAGTTCTACCGCCGGCGCCGCAGACTTGGCCACCCGCCCAACGATAGACGAGCAGGCCCGCCCCCGACGGGGAGCGGACCTGCGTCGTCGTGCGTCTGATCGCTACCAGCGGCTGTTCTCCGTCGGTGGCGTGTAGTAGCTCTCGGCATAGGAGTGCTCTGCCCAGCGCGACTTCTTGTCCTCGTCACTGTCACCACCGTGGCCGGGCCACCAAGCGCGGCGCCCGAGGAGCGCGGTCACCGCGGGAGTGAAGAACAGTGCCATCACGAACGCGGCGATCGCGATACCCACCGAGATGGCGAAGCCCATCTGCGACAGGGTGCTGTTGCCCGCCAGCATCATCGAGGCGAAGGTGCCCGCCAGGATGAGACCGGCCGCGGCCACCGTCGGCCCCGTGTGCCGCACGGCCAGCGCCGCCGCTTCCCGCGGTGTGTGCCCCTCGCGGGCTTCTTCCCGCAAACGGGCGACCATCAGGATGTTGTAGTCGGTACCCAGTGCGACGACGAACAAGTACATGATCACCGGCAGCGTGAAGATCAGGCCGTTCTCACCCTGGATCTGCTGGAACACCAGCACCGTCGCGCCGAGGGTCGCGGCGAAGCCGAGGAACACCGAGGCCATCAGGTACCAGGGTGCGACGAGACTGCGCAGCAGCAGCGCCAGCACGAGCATGATCAGGATCGCGGCCACCGGGAACACGATCGCGTAGTCGTGGTTCATCGCGTCCTTGAAGTCCACGAACACCGCGGTCATACCGCCGACCGCCGCGGTGGCCCCCGCGGGCGCCGCCTGATGCGCGACCTCACGCAGCGGACCGGCCACCGTGTCGAGCGCGGCATCGGATTCCGGTGCGTTGGCGAGCGTCACCTGGAAGTTCGCGATCGTGCGGTCCGGCGACAGCTGCGCCGGTCCGACCTGGCCGACGCCCGCCACCTGGGTCAACGCCGTCCGGTAGGTCGTGAGCTGATCATCGCCCAGCGGACCGCCGGGCGAGTGCAGCAGCACATCGGAGGGCTGGGTGGCGCCGGCGGGCATGCCCTTGAGCAGTTCGGTGGTGAAGACCACCGACTCGGAGGCGTCGGAGGTGGAACCCGAGCTCAGATCGAAGGTCGGGTTGAAGCCGATCGCGAACACCCCGAGGGCCACCAGCACACCGCCGGAAGCGACCGCGAACACGCCGGGCCGCCTGCCCATCGCCGCACCGATCGCGCCGAACCGGGCACCCCGCGGCTCGACCTGCCAGGCCTTCGACGGCCAGAACACCTTGGTGCCGAGCAGCGAGACGATCGCGGGCACCAGCGTGAGACCGGCCAGCAGCGCCACCGCGACCGCGATCGCCAGCGCCGGACCCATCGCCCGGAACATCCCGAGGCTCGACAGTGTCAGTGCCATGAACGCGATGATCACGGCCGCCGCGGCCGAGGTGATTGCCTCACCGACCCGGGTGACGGCGTTGACCATCGCGGTCTTCGGGTCGTCGCCCGCCCGCAGCCGTTCCCGGTAGCGGAACATCAGGAACAGGATGTAGTCGGTGCCGACACCGAACAGCACCACCAGCAGGATCGCGCTGATCGAGGTGTCGATATCGAGGTCGAATGCCTTGGCGGCCATCGCGATCAGGCCGCTGACGGTGCTCGAGATCGCACCGATGGTGAGCACCGGCAGCAAGGCGATGACCGGGCTGCGGAAGATGATCAGCAGCAGCACCAGGATCAGCACGATCGTGGCGATGCCGATGATCGCCATGCCCTTCTCGCCCTCCTCGGTCTGATCGAGGGTCTGTGCCGCCGTGCCGGTGATGCCTGCCTTCAACCCGGTGTCACGCACCTGTTCCTTCAGCTGTTCGCGCAGGCTCTTCACCGCCTCGCCCTGGGTCTTGTCGGCGGCGTCGGTCAGTTTGGTCATCTGCACCGCGATGACCTGGACCAGACGGTTGTCCGACGGTGGTGTCACCTGAATGCCGGTGACGCCCTTGATGTCACGTGCGGTCAGTGCCGAGGCGGCCGCGCTGACCGCGGTCGAGTCCTCGTCGGTCAGCGCCGCGCCGTCCGCGCGGACCACCACGATGAGGGCGGCGGGCGCGGCATGCTGCGAAAATGCCTGCTCCTGCAGCTTCATCGCCTGGATCGACTCGTAATGCGAAGGCAGGAACTCGGATTGGTCGGTCGTCGCGGTGAGCGTCGGTGCCGTCGACAACACGGCGACGATCGCGAGCACCCACAGGCCGATCACTTTCCATGGATGGTGGACGACGACGCGTCCCAGTCTGGCGAACACAGTGGTAGGTCCTTTCCTGGCCTGGCCGGTCAGACGTCGAGGTCGTGGTTGCGCGGGTGCTGGACGCGGTCGACGACCATCAGGTGGACCTTCGGTGAGACCAGCGGGCGCAGCGCGTCGAGCGAATCGACCACCTCGGTGGTGTAGTTGCCCCAGCCCTGATCGCCCTTGCCGAGGAGCGCGCGCCAGTTCTTCCAGTCCTCGGTCCAGTCGCCGAGCTCGTTGTAGTCCGACCACGCGGAGGTCTGCTTGTGCACGAGGTAGTTGCCCTTGCGGGTGAGGTAGACCCGGACGGTGTCGATGGCCTTGCGGGTTACCTGCCGTGATTCGCCGACCTGGCGACCGGTGAAGCGCTGGGTGCGGCCGCCGCCGGGGCCGACCTTGACGGTGATCTGGGCGAAGCCGTCGGCGTCAGGGGTGGTGGTGTCCGGCTTGGTGGTGTCGATGGCAGCCGGGTCGGTGTCGTGGGTGGGGAGGGGTTCGGTGGTCATCGATCGCTCCGATTCGATAAGGCAGTGCGCATATGGGCATGGGTGTACGAGCGGCGTGCCCCTTGTTTCGGGCCGTCGTCGTGGGTCTGTATTCGGTTGTCGGCGCTGTGTGCGTTCCGTCCGACTCACTATAAGTAGATGTATACGTATAGAGCAAGAGGCAAAAAAAGTCCGCACGGATCGACTCCGTGCGGACTGCTACGTTCGGGGCGGAACTACAGCTCGTAGACGCCGAACGCCCGGTTCTGGATGCACATCGGCATCACATGGACCCGGTCGGTCCATTCGAATCTGGCTGCCGCCTCGACGGTCTCGCGTTCCGCGACACACACGCTCGCGGTGCCGGGCATGGTCAGCGGGTTGAGCACGGCCAGCGGGATGCCGGCGTGAACGCCGCTGTAGAGGCCGCCGCTGAAGCACAACGGCGTGATGGCGATGCCGCGGACGGCGCTCTCGCGGTCGGCGGCGGCCTGAGCGCCGGGGACGCCGGCGCAGTCGAGGGGGTTCTCGTTCGACGCCTGGGCGGGAACGGTCAAGAGGGTGAATCCGGCCGCACAGCCCGCGGCAACGGCCATCAGGGTTCGAGCAAATGTGGTCCTGGTCATAGGCGCATTCAAGCACTGGTGATGGTGGGTGCACACAATCTGGGCGGCGTGTTGGGTTTTTGGCGTGTGGGCGGGTCAGGTGGGGGTCGCCAGGGCGAAGGGGAGGACCGCGTCGGCTCCGCTGGTGCGCAGGGCGTGGGCGGCGACGGTCATGGTCCAGCCGGTGTCGGTGAGGGTGTCCACGAGCAGGATCGGGCCATCGACCCCGGAGAGGTCGGGGACTTCCCACGAGTCGAACAGCCCGGCTACCCGGTGGGCGGAGTTCGCCGCCGAGACCGGCGGTCGGTCGGGTCGGTTGTGGAGGGTGCCGAGGTTGTCGAGCCTGCCGATCTGGGCCAGGCGTGCGGCGAGGCTGGTGGTGAGCTGGGGGTAGCGGGGGGATTCGAGGGCGAGCACCGAGGTGGGACGGGTGCTCCAGGTCCAGTCGCGCAGCACCGCGATGCAGGCGTCGAAGACCCCGTCGGGTACCGGTGCGTCGGGGGCGTCGAGCAGGGTGCGCAAACGCATGCCCCAGCCGAGATCGGTGAGCCTGCCGAGTACCCGGCCGGTTTCGGCGCCGCCGGAGATCTTGCCCGACAAGGGGATTCCCAATTTCGCCATGCCGCTCGGCCACTGTTTGCGGGGGGCGAGATCGAGACCGGGCCGGTCGAGGCGGGCTCGGGTGGCGGCGATCGCGGCGTCGTCGACGGTGGTGTCGGGGCGGGTGCCGGTGCAGTTGTCGCAGCGTCCGCAATCGAGGTCGGCAGTCGCCGGCCCGGCCAGGCCGGGGTCGTCGAGTTGGCGGCGCAGGAAGGTCATCCGGCACGTAGCCGTCGACTGGTAGTCGATCATCGCTTGCTGTTCGGCGTCGCGGGCAGCGGCCAGGCCCTCGTAGCGCTCGGTGTCGTAGGTCCAGTCCTGGCCGGTCGAGAGCCACCCACCGCGCACCCGCCGCACGGCACCGTCGACATCGAGCACCTTCAGCACCATCTCGAGCCGCGATCGGTTCAGCTCGACGAGCGGTTCCAGCGCCACCGTCGACAGCGCCCGGTCGGTATCCAACGCGGCGAGCACCGAGCGCACGATGTGCTCGCGCGGGAAGGCGACGGAGGCGAAGTAACTCCAGATCCGCGCGTCCTCGGGGCCGGGCAGCAGGACCACCTCGGCGCGCGCGGTACCGCGGCCGGCACGACCGACCTGCTGGTAGTACGCGATGGGCGAGGACGGAGCCCCGACGTGCACAACGAATCCGAGATCGGGCTTGTCGAAGCCCATCCCGAGCGCCGACGTCGCGATCAACGCCTTGACCTCGTTGTTCAGCAGCGCTGCCTCGAGCACCTCGCGTTCGGCGGGGTCGGTCTGGCCGGTGTAGGCGGCGACGGTGTGGCCGTGTGAATTCAGCAGGTCGGCCAGGTCGTTGGCCGCGGCGACGGTGAGGCAGTAGATGATGCCCGAGCCAGGCATCCGGTTCAGCTGTTCACCCAGCCAGGCCGTGCGCTGCACCGCGTCGTCGAACCGCACCACCGACAGGTGCAGCGACTCGCGATCCAGCGTGCCGCGCAACACCAGCGTGTCGGTGCCGATCTGTCCGGCCACATCGGTGACCACCCGGTCGTTGGCGGTCGCGGTGGTCGCCAGCACCGGCACATCGGATCCCAGGTCGGCGATCAGCGTGCGAATGCGGCGGTAGTCGGGCCGGAAGTCGTGCCCCCAGTCCGACACGCAGTGCGCTTCGTCGATGACGACGAGTCCGGCGTCGGCGGCCAAACGTGGCAGCACCTGATCGCGAAAGTCCGGATTGTTCAGCCGTTCCGGACTCACCAACAGCACATCGACCTCGCCGTCGGCCACCCGCTGATGGATCTCGTCCCACTCGGTGACATTGCCCGAGTTGATCGTGGCCGCCACCACCCCGGCCCGCTCGGCGGCCGCCACCTGGTTGCGCATCAACGCCAGCAGCGGCGACACGATCACCGTCGGCCCACGCCCCGCCCCCCGCAACAACTTGGCCGCGATGAAGTACACCGCCGACTTTCCCCACCCGGTCCGCTGCACCACCAGCGCCCGCCTGCGCTGCACCACCAGGGCTTCGATCGCGATCCACTGATCCTCCCGCAACCGCGCGTCGGGCCCGGCGAGCTCGCGGAGCAGCTCCTCGGCTCGTTCGCGCAGGTCGGGAGCCGTCAGGTCGAGCACATCGTTGCCTGCGGGTGAGGTCATGCGCCCATCGTGCCCGACGCCTCCGACAGGTTCGATGGGCAGCACAGACCTGCGCCGACGATGAATCAGCCCTTCACGCACAGCACCTGACGCAGCGTCGCCACCACATCGACCAGATCGGCCTGTGCCGCGATCACCTGATCGATGTCCTTGTACGCGGCCGGGATCTCATCGACCACGCCCGCGTCCTTCCGCGATTCCACGCCCTCGGTCTGCGCGACCAGATCCGCGACCGTGAACTGCCGCTTGGCGGCTGAGCGGCTCAACCGCCGCCCCGCACCGTGCGAGGCCGACTGGAACGAAGCGGGATTCCCCTTGCCCCGCACCACATACGACCGCGTACCCATCGACCCCGGAATCAACGCGAGTTCACCGGATCCGGCTCGCACCGCACCCTTACGGGTCACCAGCATCGGCACCCCGTCGATGATCTCCTCGGCCACATAGTTGTGGTGGCAGGAGATGGGCTCGTCGAAACGCACTTCCCGCCCGGCGAATTCGTCACGCACCGCGCGGCACACCAGCGACAGCATCACCGCGCGATTGCGCGCGGCGTACTCCTGCGCCCAGCTGAGGTCACGCCGGTAGGCATCCATTTCCGCTGTTCCGGAGACGAAGACGGCCAGATCCCGATCCGGCAGCGACTGGTTGTGCGGCAGCGCACGCGCCACCGCCATGTGCCGCTCGGCCAGTTCCTTGCCGATATTGCGCGAACCGGAGTGCAGCAGAATCCAGACCGCGTCGTCCTGGTCGAGGCAGACTTCGATGAAGTGATTGCCGCCGCCGAGGGACCCGATCTGCTTGTGCGCCTTGGACTCCAGCTGGGAAACCCCCGGATGAAGCTCCCCGAACGAACGCCAGAACCGCTCCCAGCCGTTGGCGCGCAACGCGGCCTTCCCGTGCGAACCCGCGAGCTCGGCACCGAGCTTCGTCACGTTCACGGCATCCTTGTGCGCCTGGAAGCCGACGGGCACCGCCTGCTCGATCCGGCTGCGCAGCGAGCGCAGATCGTCCGGGAGATCAGCGGCGGTGAGATCGGTCTTCACGCTCTCCATCCCGCACCCGATATCGACGCCGACCGCGGCGGGCGCGACCGCATCACGCATTGCGATGACCGAACCGACCGTCGCGCCTTTACCGAGGTGCACATCGGGCATCACGCGCAGCCCGTGCACCCACTCCAGATCCGCGATATTGCGGAGCTGGCGCAGCGCTGACTGCTCGATCTCGTGCTCGTTGGCCCACATGAGCGTCTGCGCTCGCGTACCGCGCAGCTCGACGGGAAACATGGTCGGTCCTCTCCTTGATGAAAGACCAACGGTAAGGGGCGGGGCGGATGTGGCGCACCTGATTTTCACCGCGCCCGGCAGGTCAGCCGGTGGTGATCGCGGCCGCGATCTGGGCGCTGCAGGGGATCGACGAGCTCGCGCCGAGACGGGTGGTCGCCAGTGCGCCGGCGGTATTCGCCCAGTTCAGTGCGGTAGGCGCACCCTGCTTCCAGGTTGCGGCCAGCGCGCCGGTGAACGCGTCACCCGCGCCGGTCGTGTCGACCACATCGACGGCGAGTCCCGCGACGGAGAGCTCGGTCCCGTCCGCGCCGCGATACACCGCCCCGTCCCCGCCGAGCGTGCGCACCACGTGCGCGACCCGGGCAAGTTCGGCCGAATACTGCTCGGATTCCAGGGAATTCACGATCGCGAGGTCGACGGCGGTCCACAGTTCGGTGGGCAGCGACTGAACCGGCGAGGGATTCAGGGCGACGACGGTGCCCGACGCGCGCGCGTGCAGGGCGGCGGCGAGCACGGTGTCGATCGGAATCTCCAACTGGCACAACAGGATGTCGGCAGCCGCGATCGCCGCGAGTTCGTCGGCCGTCAGATCGGATACCCGCCCGTTGGCTCCCGCTACCACGATGATGCTGTTCTCGCCGGTGCCGTCGACCACGATCGAGGCGACCCCGCTGGCACCATCGACCCTGCGTAGCAAGGTGGTATCGACGCCTGCGTCCGACAGCGTCGCCGTCAGTTCCGCCCCGAAGGCGTCATCGCCGATCGCGCCGAGAAACCGAACCCGCGCGCCGGACCGTGCCGCCGCGATCGCCTGATTCGCCCCCTTGCCGCCGGGCACCGTCGCGAACTCGGACCCGAGCACTGTCTCACCCGGTGCCGGCCTGCGCGAGACCGTCGTGACCAGGTCCATATTGACGCTGCCCAGGACAACGACAGTCGGCGAGTCAGTGCGATCCATACCGCTGAATCTAGCGGCGACAGCGCCATACGACCTGCGCGCGTCCTTGTGGACAACTGCGTCGACAGCGTCGCCGAACCTGTGGATAACTCGGTCCCGCCGCCGGTCGGAGCCGTATTCCGGGTGGCGGGTGGCGTCGAGTGCGCGAGTGGGACTGCGTACGCTGATACCCATGACGGTAGAAGTGACCCCCGAGCTGGACATCCGCGCAGCGGTGCACGACGCCGCCCGCAGGGCTCGCGTCGCGTCCCGTGTGCTGGCTCAGCTGACCACGGCGCAGAAGAACGACGCCCTGCACGCGGCGGCCGACGCCCTGCTCGCCGCCGCCGATCGCGTGCTCGCGGCCAATGCCGCCGACATCGCGACCGCGCAAGCCGCCGGTACCGAGGAGAACCTGCTCGACAGGCTGCGGCTCACCAAGGCCCGTATCGACGGCATCGCCTCCGGCCTGCGTCAGGTCGCCACGCTGCCCGACCCGGTCGGCGGCGTCGTGCGCGGCTCCACCCTGCCCAACGGCCTCGAGATCCGTCAGACCCGTGTCCCGCTCGGCGTGGTCGGCATGGTCTACGAGGCACGGCCCAATGTCACCGTCGACGCCTTCGGTCTCGCCCTCAAGTCGGGCAACGCGGCGCTGCTGCGTGGGTCGTCCTCGGCCGCGAACTCCAACGCCGCGCTGGTCGAGGTATTGCGTGAAGCCCTTGTCGCCCAGGGCATCCCGGCCGACGCCGTGCAGCTGCTGCCGAGCAACGACCGCTCCAGCGTCACCCACCTGATCCAGGCCCGCGGCCTCGTCGACGTGGTGATCCCGCGCGGCGGTGCGGGCCTGATCAACGCCGTCGTCCGCGACGCCCAGGTGCCCACCATCGAGACCGGCACCGGCAACTGCCACGTCTACGTGCACTCGGCCGCCGACCTGGACATGGCCGAAGCCATCGTGCTCAATGCCAAGACCCGCCGCCCCAGCGTCTGCAATGCCGCCGAGACCGTCCTCATCGACGCCGCCGTCGCCGAGACCGCGCTGCCCCGGCTGAGCAAGGCACTCGAAGACGCGGGTGTCACCATCCACGGCGATCTGCCCGGTCAGGTCCCGGCCACCGATGCCGACTGGGGTGAGGAGTACCTCACCATGGATATCGCGCTGAAGGTCGTCGACGACCTCGATGCCGCCGTCGAACACATCAATACCTGGGGGACCGGCCACACCGAGGCCATCGTCACCGCCGACCTGGCCGCCGCCCGCGAGTTCACCGCCAGGGTGGACGCCGCCGCGGTGATGGTGAACGCGTCCACCGCGTTCACCGACGGTGAGCAGTTCGGCTTCGGCGCCGAGATCGGCATCTCCACCCAGAAGCTGCATGCCCGCGGCCCGATGGCACTGCCCGAACTCACCTCCACGAAGTGGATCGTGTGGGGCGACGGCCAGACTCGGCCGGTGTGATCGTGACTCTCGTACAGGAACCGATCTTCACCTCGGTCGACGATGTCATCGACCGGCTCGCCACCACCGGCTACCTGGCCGACAAGGCAACGGCCACATCGGTTTTCCTTGCCGATCGGCTGGGTAAACCGCTGCTCATCGAGGGCCCGGCCGGTGTCGGCAAAACCGAACTCTCGCGAGCGGTGGCCCAGGTCGCCGACGCCGAACTGGTCCGCCTGCAGTGCTACGAGGGCGTCGACGAGGCGCGCGCGCTCTACGAGTGGAACCACGCCAAGCAGATCCTGCGGATCCAGGCGTCGAGTGAAAACGATTGGGCCGAAACCAAAGCCGACGTCTTCACCGAGGAGTTCCTGCTCTCGCGCCCCTTGCTCACCGCCATCCGGCGCACCGAGCCGACGGTGCTGCTGATCGATGAGACCGACAAGGCCGATGTCGAGATCGAAGGCCTGCTGCTCGAAGTGCTCAGCGATTTCGCGGTGACCGTGCCCGAACTGGGCACCATCACCGCCACCCGCAAGCCGTTCGTGGTGCTCACCTCGAATGCCACCCGGGAACTGTCGGAGGCGCTCAAGCGCCGCTGCCTGTATCTGCACCTGGACTTCCCCGACGAAGACCTCGAGCGCCGCATCCTGGCCAGCCGCGTACCGGAGCTGCCGAGCACCGTGGCCGAGCAATTGGTGCGGGTCGTGCACGTGCTGCGTGGGATGCAGCTCAAGAAGCTGCCCTCGGTGGCCGAAACGATCGACTGGGGCAACACCCTGCTCGCCCTTGGTGCCGCCGACCTCGACGACGCGACCGTGCGCGCCACGCTCGGCGTGGTGCTCAAGCACCGAAGCGATCACCAGCGCGCGCTGGCCGAGCTGAAACTGGCCTGATCATGACCTCGCCGGCACCGCACGGAATCGGTGGCCACGTCGCCGGTTTCGTCGGTGCGCTCCGGGCCCGTGGTGTGCCGGTCGGACCGTCGGAAACCGTCGATGCCGGCCGGGTGTTGACCGTGCTGGACCTGCTCGATCGCGAGGCCGTGCGCGAGGGGCTGGCCTGTGCGCTGCTGCGCAGGCCCACCCATCGCGCCACCTTCGACGGACTGTTCGACCTGTGGTTCCCCGTCGCCGTGGGTGATCGCACCGCCGAGACTCCGGACCTGCCGCGCACCCCTGACGGACAGATCGACCTGGCCGCCCTGCGCGAGCAACTCGCCGAACTGCTCGCCGCCGAGGACAGCGGCCCCCAGCAGCAATTGCTGGCCGGGCAGGTGGTCGAGCAACTCGGGCAGTACCAGTCAGCGCGTGGACCGTCGTTCTCGGCGTACCAGGCGCTCAAAGATCTTGCGCCCCAGTCCTTGCTGGCCAAGGTGCTCGCGGGCCTCGCCCTGCCGCCGGATGCGAGCGAGCGCGACACCGAGGTCGCCCGCCGCGTCGCCAGGGAACGCATCGCGGGCTTCCGTGCGCGCGTGGAAGCCGAGACCAACCGGCGCGTGGCCGAACAGATCGGGCGCGAACGCGTCGCGACCTACGGTGTCGCCCGCCAGGCCGAGGACGCCGACTTCCTACGCGCCTCCGAACGCGAGCTCACCGAGCTGCGGCGCGGCACCCAGCGATTGGCCCGGATCCTGGCCTCCCGGCTGGCGGTGCGGCGCAAACGGGCCCGGCGCGGCGAGATCGATCTGCGGAAAACCCTGCGCGCGTCGATGTCGACCGGTGGGGTGCCGATCGACCTGGTGAACCGCAAACCGCGTCCCGGCCGCCCGGAACTGGTGCTGCTGTGCGATATCTCCGGCTCGGTGGCCGGGTTCAGTAACTTCACGCTGCTGCTGGTGAGCGCGCTGCGTGAGCAGTTCTCGCGGGTGCGGATCTTCGCGTTCGTCGACCGCACCGACGAGGTCACCGGGTTCTTCGAGCCGTACGCGGGCCTCGACGATGTGATGACCCGGATCTTCACCGAGTCGCGCATCATCGACGCCGACGGGCACTCCGACTACGGCTACGCGCTGACCAGTTTCGCCGAGAACTTCGGCGAAGCCGTCACGAGCCGCAGCTCGCTGCTGGTCCTCGGCGACGGCCGCACCAACTACCGCAACCCGCAACTGGACACCCTGCGCGAACTGGTCGGCACCGCCCGGCACGCCCACTGGCTCAATCCCGAACCCAAAAATCTGTGGGGGACAGGCGATTCAGCGGCTCGCGACTACGGCTCGGTGATCGAGATGCACGAATGCCGATCAGCTCGGCAGCTGACCGAGGTGGTCTCCAGATTGTTGCCCGTCTGAAGGAGCTGACGATGAGTGTTGACGTCTTGGCCTACTGCCTGACCAAACCGGGCGCCTGGGAAGACGAGCCGTGGGAGGGCGACACCGTTGCCAAGGTCGGCGACAAAGTGTTCGCGTTCCTCGGGGCAGGCACGTCGATCGGCCTCAAATGCGGGCGTGACCGCCTCGAAGCCGACGAACTGGTCAACATCTACCCCGACGACGTCACCGTGTCGGCCTACATCGGCCGCTACGGCTGGAACAGCATCCGCGTCGGCGGCGCGGTGCCCGACGACGAACTGCGCGAACTGATCGACGCCTCCTACGACGCGGTCGTCGCCAAACTCCCGAAGTCGAAGCGCCCCACTGCCTGATCACTTCAGCCGACGTTAAGCGACTCACATGGCACGACCACCAAGATCACGCCCATGCTGGCAGGGGCGTCGCGCGACGACGAGCGATCCGATCGACGGATATCGGACGTAGGGAGGGCGCGCTCGGGCCGTTCCCGCGCCGACTGGGCGTGGTCTGCTCGGTGACCGACCCGCTCATGAACGAGATCGGTTGCCCCCGAGGCGAACCCGGCATCATCGATTCGGCCGAATCGGTGCCGTCCACGGCCGTGGCGGACGGCCTACCAGAGGTCGGAGCTCGGCATCTGGCACCCGGTTCGGGGGCACGGGCGGCGCGGCGTCTGGCCGGGATCGCTGCGGCGCGGCTTGCCGATGCCCCGGCCGCGGCGGAGGAACAGCTGCGCAGGGCGCTCGTCGTCGGCGCCGGTGAGCTGGGTGGTCGAGAACTCGCCGCGATGCGCACCCAGCTGGTCACCGCCGTCGCCGCCCAGCCGGGTCGCGACCGTGATGTGGCACGTGCGGCCGCGTCGGCGGCGGCCTGTTGGCAGCCGATCTCGCAGGCCGATTCTGTGCATCTGTGGCTGGTCGCCGGGCGGGCCTGGCATCGGGCGGGTAGGCACGCCGAGGCGGTGCGTGCCCTCGACCGTCCGCTGCTGACCGGATCTGTCGACTACCCGCCGGCCGAGCTCGCGCGGGTACGCGCCGAGTTCGCGGAATCGCTGAACCACCTCGGCCGCTACCGCCAGGCAGCGTGGCAGTTCGCCGAGGCGGCGCGGCTGATCGCCGGTTCGCCCGCGCAGCGCCGCCGCCATGCCGACCTGGTGTGGTCGGCCGCGGTCGCCCGTGAGTGCTGTGGGCAGGAGTCCGAGGCACTCGGCGGCTACCTGCGTGCCGCGGGTCTGTGGGGCGAACAGGACAAGATCGTGCCGAGGGCCCGCTGCCTGCGCGCCGCCGCATGGCTGCAGCTGCGCGGACCCCGTGGGCGGGTGCGCGGGCCGTGGTGGGTGACCATCGATGTGTTGCTGACCGAACTGAATCGCCGGGTCGCGGCGGACCCGGCCGCGCACCTCGTCGAAGAGCTGAAACGTACCCGCGCCCAGTTCGCCCAGATGTGCGCGCAGGCGTCGGGATCTCGCGAGCGCCGTGACGGCCCGGAGTAGTCCGGTCCGCCCCGGCCCGGTCGGCCGGATTAAGCTCAGACCTCATGCACGAAACAGCTCGGCCGCGTCGCAAGCTCGGGGTCATGGGCGGCACCTTCGACCCGATCCACCACGGCCACCTGGTCGCGGCGAGCGAGGTCGCGAACCGGTTCGAGCTCGACGAAGTGATCTTCGTGCCGACCGGCCAGCCGTGGCAGAAGGTCAACAAGCAGGTCAGCCCCGCCGAGGATCGCTACCTGATGACGGTCATCGCCACCGCGTCCAACCCGAGGTTCTCCGTCAGCCGGGCCGACATCGAACGCAACAAGGTCACCTACACGGTGGACACCCTGCGCGAGATGCAAAACGCGCACCCCGACGCGGAGCTGTACTTCATCACCGGTGCGGACGCGCTGGCCAACATCCTGACATGGCAGGATTGGACCGAACTGTTCGAACTGGCGAAGTTCGTCGGGGTGAGCCGACCGGGTTACGAACTGAACACCGATCATCTCGAGGAGCATCTGCGGGACCTTCCCGCCGACGCCGTGACGATGGTCGAGATCCCCGCGCTGGCCATCTCGTCGAGCGAATGCCGCCGCCGCGCCGCGGTTGGTCGGCCGGTCTGGTACCTCGTCCCCGACGGCGTGGTGCAGTACATATCGAAGCGGCACCTCTACGTGCCCGCAGGAACGGAAGGTAGCTGACGTTGAGCCACATGAGCGAGGGTCTGACCCCCCAGGAGGAGACCGTATGAGTGCCTCTACCGAAGCAATCGAGATGGCCACGGTCGCCGCACTCGCGGCCGACGACAAGCTCGCCACCGATGTCGTCGTTCTCGACGTCTCCGAGCAGTTGGTGATCACCGACTGCTTCGTGATCGCGTCGGCGCCCAACGAGCGCCAGGTCAACGCGATCGTCGACAACATCGAGGACAAGCTGCGCGAAGCCGGCCACAAGCCGGTCCGTCGCGAAGGCACCCGTGAGGGTCGCTGGGCGCTGCTCGACTACGTCGACATCGTCGTGCACGTCCAGCACAACGACGAGCGCAACTTCTACGCACTCGAGCGCCTGTGGCGTGACTGCCCGGCGGTTCCCGTCGAGGGCATCGCCGCCCTCCCGACTCCGGCCGCGGACGACGACGCGCAGGTAGAGGGAATCAACGAGTGAGTAAGTACGCCCATGTGCGCAACCTGATCCTGTTGCGGCACGGGCAGACCGAATGGAACGCGGCCGACCGGATGCAGGGCCAGATCGACACCGATCTCACCGAACTCGGTCGCCAGCAGGCCAAAGAGGCTGCGCGCGAACTGGGTTCACGCAACTCCATCGCGATCCACGCCTCCGATCTGCGCCGCGCCAAGGACACCGCGCAGGCGCTCGGTGACATCACCGATCTGCCTGTCATCACCGATCCGCGGCTGCGCGAGACCAACCTGGGTGACTGGGAAGGCCTGACCCACCTCGAAGTCGACGCCGACTACCCCGGCGCGCGGGTGCAGTGGCGTCTCGATGCCACATACACACCGCCCGCCGGCGAGAGCAAGCTCGAGGTCGGTGCGCGGGCGCTGCCCGTGGTGCGCGAACTGTACAACGAGCGGCAGGATTGGCCCGGTCGGACTATCATCCTGGTTGCGCACGGCGGGCTGATCGCTGCTCTTACGGCCGCGTTGCTGGAACTGCCACCGGAGAACTGGCCTGCCCTCGGCGGGCTGGCCAATACCAGCTGGGTGCAGCTTTCCAGTCACGGCCCTGACATCGACCGGCCCGGCTGGCGCCTCGATGTTTGGAACGCAGCGGCGAAGGTAGCTCCCGATGTCCAATGAAGAGCCCGACCGATCAGTACCTGATGAGATGTTCCAGCAGGTGACGGCCAAAGCCGGACGGCAGTTGCCGGACGCGCTATTCGGCCCGCCACCCGCTCGGCCCGCGCGCGCAGAGCGCGAGGAGCCGATCCGTTCGGTACCGGACGAACTCTTCAAGCAGGTCACCGCGCGCAGCGCACGATCGCTGCCCGATGCCCTGTTCGGCCCGCTCCCCGCGCCGGTCGTCGCTGAACCCGAGCCGGTCGACTCGACGGTAGACGCCGTCGAGTCCGGCCCGGGGACAGCGGATTCCGTGTTGCCTGCCGTCGCTGATTCCTCCGACAGCAGCGTCGACGCCGACGGCGTGGTGACCTCGATCGGTGCCGATGCCGAGGGTGAACTCGACGTCGACATCGCTTCGAGTTCCGCTGTGCAGGAAGCTGATAACGAGGCTTCCGAGGTCACAGCATCGACCGATGTCGTCGCGGGCGATGGTTCGAATGCTGAGCTCGGCGACGCGGACTCCGTTGTTGTGCAAGCGGATACCGACCAGCCTGATGCGGATATCGCCGGATCGCCCGATCCGGCTGTGCCGCAAACACTCCGACCGGAAGCAACTGATCCGGTTCTGTCCGACGCCGAAGTCACTACCTCGGCCGACGATTCCGAAGCTCCTTCGGTTGAGGTGGAGGCCGCCGCCGACGGAGTCGGCCCTGCTGATGCGCCGGCCGATCCCCCCGCTGGACGCTTGGACGTTGACCTCGACTCCGCGGACAGCTTGCAGACGTCGTCGACTACAGACGCGAATCTTGTAGTTGAAGCATCCACGAACCCTGTTGCACAGCAAGCTGAATCGGTGGCCGAGGCAACTGCCGGATCGTTGCTCGTCGAGGAAGCCGGTTCGCCCCGGCCGGTGGAGTCCGCCGCACCGCGCCCCGTGCTGCTGGTGATCGCCGACTCGCTCGCCTATTACGGTCCCAAGGGTGGGCTTCCCGCCGACGATCCGCGAATCTGGCCGAATATGGTCGCCGCGGAGCTGGATTGGGATGTCGAGCTGATCGCGCGGATCGGCTGGACCTGTCGCGATGCGTATTGGGCACTGATCGGTGACCCTCGGGTGTGGGCCGCGGTGCCGCGCGCCGGGGCGGTCGTGTTCGCCGTCGGCGGCATGGACACCCTGCCGTCCCCGCTGCCCACCGCGCTGCGGGAGATGATCCGCTACATCCGTCCGCCGCGTTTGCGCCGTGGCGTGCGCGCCTCGTACAACTGGTTGCAGCCGAAGCTGTCGAAACTCGGCCGTCCGGTTGCCCTTCCGCCGAAGGTGAGCGTGGACTACCTGGAGCAGTCGCGTACCGCGCTGAACCATCTGCGTCCGGAGCTGCCCGTTGTGGCAGTGCTGCCGTCGGTGCACAAGTGCGACGCCTACGGGCGGGTGCACCGGGGCCGGGCGCGGGCGGTTAAGGCCCTGCAGGCGTGGTCCGGTCGTACCTCGGTGCCGCTCGTCGACCTCGGTGAGGCCGTGCGTGACGACATCGAGTCGGGGTCCGCGAACCCGGATGGCATCCACTGGGGCTGGGCTGGGCACGCGGCGGTGGCGACGGCGATGACCAAGGCGCTGCAGGAGGTCCGGTAGTCCGTGGCCGTTGTGGTGGTCACCGATTCGGCGGCGGGGTTGTCCGCCGATCTCGTCGCCGAGCTCGGTATCGAAGTGGTGCCGTTGCATGTGCTCGTCGGTGAGCGCCAGATCCGGGAGGGCGTCGACCCGATCGAGATCGACTACACGGCGGACTCGGTCACCACCTCGGCCGCTTCGCCCGGCGAACTGCGCGAAGCCTACGAACGCGCGTTGAGCCACAGCGATGGTGACGGGGTTGTCGCGGTGCACCTGTCGCGCCGCTTGTCGGCGACCTGGGAATCGGGTCGCCAGGCGGTGCTCGACATGGGCGCCGAAGACCGTGTGCGCGTTGTCGATTCGCTCGGCGCCGGTCTGGCCACCGGTCTGCCGGTGCTGGCCGCCGCGCGTAGGGCAGCGGCCGGTGAGGCGCTGGACGAGGTGTACGAGTGCGCGGTGTCGGCCGCGACCCGTTCTCGCACGTTCATCCTGGTCAACCGCACCGAGCAACTCCGCAAGGGCGGCAGGCTGAGCAGTGCCGCCGCGTTCTTCGGTAGCGAACTGGTGACGAAGCCACTGCTGCAGCTGGTAGAGGGCAAGCTCGAAATGCGCGAGAAGGTCCGAACCAGATCGCGCGCCTACGCCAAGCTGGTTGCCGCCGCGGTCGAGGCGGCCGCGTCCGACGGCGCGGCCCTCGGTATCCAGCACCTCGGTGCACCCGAGGTCGCCGAGAACATCGCGACGCAACTGCGTGAGCAGCTGCCGGAGGTTCGGGAACTGTATGTCGCCGAGTTCGGTCCCGCGCTCGGCGTGCACCTCGGCGTCGGCGCACTCGGCGTAGCGGTGTTGCCGGGCGGATGCGTCTGAGCGGTGCCGGTTCAGAATCCCGCTGAGGCCAAACCGCGCGGTGGCGATGATCCGGTGCCTACCGTGGTTGCCATGACCGGCAATACTTCTCCACCGACTGATCTTTCGCCGCGGGTACTCGTGGTCGGGTGGGACGATCCGGATGCCGAGATGCTGCGCGCGGAGATGTCGGCGGAGGTCGGTCCCCGCTACGCGTACCTCGAGCTCACCCAGCGCGGTCCGTCGCCGATCTCGGTCGACAGCGCGACCGTGCACCAGACGTTCGTCGCGTACGCGGGTGCGGAGCCTGTCGGGCATGCCGCGTTGCGCTGGAACGCCGGTGACCTCGAACTCAAGCGAATGTTCGTCCGCCCCGCCTACCGCGGCACCGGAACCGCGACCGCGCTGCTGCAAGCGGCCGAAGCATCCGTCCGCGCGGCAGGCCGATCGCGGATCATCCTGCAAACCGGGCATCTGCAGCCCGACGCCGTGCGGTTCTACGAGCGCAGTGGCTATCACCGGATTCCGCTGTTCGCGCCCTATCACGTCCTGCCGCTGTCGAACTGTTTCGCGAGGAACCTGCACTGAAGTGGTGATCGGGTGGGGATCTACGATTCCCCGATGACCGGATACGACGACTTCGACCACCTCGACGCCGCGAACCTGCCTCCTCGCAGGCAACGCATCCTCGCCGTGATCAGGGATTCGGTGCTCGCCCACGGCTACGCGCCGAGCACTCGGGAGATTGCCGACGCGGTGGGTTTGCGCTCCACATCCACGGTCTCCCAACACCTGAAGGCGTTGGAGGAGGACGGTTTCCTGCGCCGCGCCGCCACCATGGCCCGTCCCATCGACGTGCGCCTGTTCCTGCGCGGCGGACCCGCCGCCGATTCCGACGCCTCGGTGTCGGTGCCCGTCGTCGGCGACATCGCCGCGGGTACCCCGATCCTGGCCGAGCACAACCCCGACGACGTCATGACCCTGCCGCGTGAACTGGTCGGCCGCGGTGAGGTTTTCGGTCTGCGGGTGCGCGGTGACTCGATGATCGACGCCGCGATCTGCGACGGCGACCTCGTCGTGGTCCGCAGTCAGCGCGAAGCCAACTCCGGCGATATCGTCGCCGCCATGATCGGCGAGGAAGCCACGGTCAAGGTGTACCGCCGCCGCAACGGCCACGTCCGACTCGAACCACGCAACCCCGCCTACTCCGTGATCGACGGTGACGAAGCAGTCATCCTCGGCCGCGTCGTGTCGGTGATGCGCCGGATCTGAGGTCGCTACGCCGGGCCGAACCAGTCCAGCGACTGGCCGTGCGGCCCGGCGAAAGCCAACGGCTCGTCGTCGAGAGCGAGCACCAGCCGAGCCTCCGCCGACTCGCGCGCCGGCAATCGATCGACGAGCGAGGCGAGCACCCCGGGACCCTCCTGCGAAACCCAGTGGCAGGGCAGCTCCCGCACCGTCGCCCGGAAGTCCGCCCGTGCCTGCGGTGAGAGATAGCTGAGCACAGCGCTGTGGAACACCACCGCCGTGCTGCCGTGCGGTGCTCCGTGTACCAACTCGGTGATCTGCTCGTTCAGGTCGCCGGCCACGATGGTCGGAGGATCCGCGGCGGCGATCGAGCAGGCCGCGCGCAGTCGAGCCAGCCGCTCGTCCTGACCCGGCCAGACGAGGGCAGACAGCCACTGCTGGTCGTCCTTGTCGCCGGCATCGAGTGGGTTCAGATCCACTCCTGCTCGATGGACGACTCGGGGGAGCTGGTCCGGGATCGGCACCGGACCGGTTGTCTTGCAGGTCAACACAACCGGTGACGGACCGTCGGACGGATCCAACGAGGCTGCGTCGTACCGATAGCTGAAACGGTCCGGGTACAGACACAATCCGGCCGAGGCGCCGACCTCGATGAGTGACAGCGGTCCGGGTAGCCGGGCCAGCACCGGCAGTAGGGTCGCCGCCCGGCCCGCCTCGTTCGTCTGCGTCCGCCGGGTCAGTGCCGTGGCCGAGATCGCAGGCCAGTTCTCGCGTAGCTGTTCGCTGAACTCGCTGTAGGGAACCGCGATCGCACCGTTCACTCGCGCGGCAGCCAGGATCAGGTTGGGTTGCTGCTTGTCCGTGGGCAATTGGGCGATCAGCGCCAGCACCGCCGGGTCCGTGCTGATATCCAGTGCTCGCCGGTGATAGAGCGGGGAATTGTCGCGCGCTTCGCGGAGTGCGAAGTCGCGGAATCGTTGTGCGAGTTCCATACGTACCTGAGTACTTCGAATCGGCCATGAGCGCACGGTATCCACTCGGGCAGGCGGGATTCTGTGCGTGCGGGCCGCTGAGGGTGAGTTATCCACAGGCTCGGAGTTATCCACAGGTTTCCTTCCGGCCCTGGTCGGTGGGGGTTGCCCAGGTCGGCGTCGGCATAGCGTCGCTGCCATGTCACGACACGAAGAGCACGAGCGGGTACGGCAGCGGCTGGGTGGTCTTGCGGTTCGCGAGCGAGTACGACCGAGCAGTCAGCCGTTGCACGAGTCCGCGACGGTTGATTCGCGCGATGGGGACGACGCAGGGCGTTGGGACGCAGACGAACTCGCACCGTCGTCCGGGCCGGCGGGAGCGGTCGGGACACCCGGGTGGCTCGACGACGGTGCTTCGAGAGGGCGAAATCGGCTGGTGCCCGAGCGCTTTCGTGAAGCACGGCTGGATCCCGGCCGTCGTGGTGCCGTGGCCCTCGGCCTGGTCGGGGTCATCGCCGTGGTGTTGACCGGGGTGATGGTGCTGCGCGATCAGCCCGTGGCGCGGGCGGTGCCGCCGGTGCCGGTACTCCGGGCGGAGAGCATCGCGGTGCCAGCCGATCCGACCGCTGTAGTTGCCGCAGTGTCGGGCCAAGGACCGAGTGCGAGCGCTGAGGTTGTTGTCAGCGTGGTCGGTTTGGTCGAGCGGGCTGGGCTGCACCGACTGCCGGGCGGCTCTCGGATCGCCGATGCACTCGAGAAAGCTGGCGGCACCCGAGAAGGCGCTGATCTGGCAGGCCTGAACCTTGCCCAACGCCTTTCCGACGGTGACCAGGTCGTCGTCGGCGCAACCGATCCCCAGGCCGGACAACCCCGCCTCGGCAGCATCATGATCGGTGCGGGCCGCGCACCCTCGGCTGCGCCGAACATCGCAGGCCCGGGCATCGCGAGCCCGAGCACGACAGGGTCTCACGCTGTGGGTTCTGATACCGCAGGGTCCAGCTCCGGCGGTGGTGCGGGCGGCACATCCCGCGTCGATCTGAACACCGCGACCGAAGCCGAATTGGACGCACTACCTGGAGTTGGCCCGGTCACCGCCAAAGCGATCCTCACGTGGCGCTCGACCAACGGCCGCTTCACCGATGTCGCTCAACTCGGCGAGGTCGACGGCATCGGCCCTGCCCGTTTGGCCCGACTGCGCGACCTGGTGAAAACATGATGCCTTCGCCATGTCGTGGCAGACCCCACGAAACCTGTTGCACCGCAGACGATGAACGCAGGATGGTCGCTGTCGCGGCGGAGGTGACCGCATGACCTGCCCGGCGTGGCCATGCGTGAGGCAGGGAAGTCGGCGCGCCACAGACCAATCCACGAGAGCGCTGGATGACCGTGCGCCGGGGCTGGGCGACATCAGGCCGGTATGTGCGGTCGGGCTCGGCGAAAGGCAGTGCGCTGCGGACATGACCGCGGGGAATTCGGACAGCGGCACGTCCAGACGTGACGACGTGGCCGGCGGATGAGAGCGGCGCTGGGCGAGAAAGCGGTACCGGAGGAGCGGCGAGCATCGAGGGCCTTGCCGCATGTGAAGGCTGGGAAGCTTCGATGGACGCGGGTAGCGAGGTTCGGGCACACAGGGGAAGACCGGAGCGGGATCGGCGGATGGGCGAGGGGCCGAAGCGGGAGGCAGGCGAAGCTGGCGCCGAGCAGCAGGTGCTCGATATGCGGCTGGTGCCTGCGGCGCTCGGGTGTTGGGTGGCAACGATCGTCGCGGTGACCATGGGATGGGTTGCGGGATCGGTGTTGGCGATCGGTGCCGTGGTGGTGGCGATCGGGCTGTGGGTGGTGCTGCTGTGGGCGATGGCGCATCGGCGGGAGCGGTGGCGGGTTGTCGCGGTTACCGGGTTGGCGACGATGTTGCTCGGGGCAGGCTTCGGGGCCGCGGGTGCTTGGCAGGAGCATCATGTCCAGTCGCATCCCCTGCGGGAGTCGTTCGGTCGATCGGTGAACGTGTTCGCGGTCGTCACCGACGATGCGAAGCCGCTGCGCGCCGGTGGGTTCGGTGGTGAGCGGCGGTGGATTGTTCGCGCAGGTCTGCGCGAGTTCGGTCAGGGCCCGGAGTGGACGCAGGCGGGCGGTTCGATCGTGTTGCTCGCGCAGGGTAGCGAATGGGCCGAGTTGTCGCCTGGCCAGCTGGTTCGGTTCCGGGCCGAGGTCAGCGAGCCGAACCGCGCGGATCTGACTGTTGCCACGCTGCACGTCACCGATGCGCCGGAGCGGATCGGCGAGCCACCGTGGTGGCAACGGCTCGCGGCGAGCGTCCGAACGGATCTGGTTAACGCATCCGCTATGGCACTGCCACCCGCTGCGGCGGGGTTGCTGCCCGCACTCGTTGTCGGCGATACCGTCGCGCTGTCCGAAGAAGTGCGCGACGCGTTCGAAGTTGCCGGGCTGCAGCACCTTTGTGTTGTCAGCGGTGTCATTAGTCAATACCCAGATGTAGCATCACGGCATGGACTGGCAGTGGGATCAGATCGAGGCGATCATCCTCGCGCGCGTCTCCGACGACCGTGACGGGCAAAGCGACTCGACAAGCCAGCAGGTAGAAGAGGCAGTCGAGGAGTGCAAGGACCGCGGCGCGACCGTCCTTGAGATCCTGGTCGAGGACGACATCGGAGCATCGCGATACTCCCGCAAGGCCCGCCCCAATTTTGACCGCGCCCTGCGGTTGCTGCGCGAGAAATCGACCAAACGCCGAATGCTCATCACATGGGAGTCGTCGCGCTCAACTCGCCAACTCAAGCGGCACCTCGAGCTGCGCGAGGTACTCGAAGAAGCTGGCGCGCTGTGGATGTACGGCGGCCGCGTCTACGACATGCGCGATCCCGACGACCGCAAACGCACCGCCCAGGACGCCATCGAGGACGAGTACGAGGTGGAGAAGACGCGTCGCCGGGTGATGCGCGACCTGCGCAAGGTCGCCGCCAGCGGCCGCCCGCACGGGAAGTTGGCCTTCGGGTACAAGATCGTGCGCGACGAGAGGACTGGCAAGTCGATCGGCCGCGAGATCTTCGACGAGCAGGCCGATGTCGTGCGCGAGATTGCCCGTCGCATCCTCGGCGGCGACTCGGTGCACTCGGTCGCGGTGTGGCTGAACGGATCCGGGATCCCTGCCCCGCGACCCCAGCGGAAGAGGAAGCCCGAGGACGAGGAGAAGCCAGCGCGGTGGCGATCGAACACGCTCGCGAAGCTGATCATGTCGCCCACGTACGCCGGGCTGCGGGTGACCCATGGGCAGGTGACTGGTCCGGCGACGTGGCCGCCGATCCTGACGATGGACCAGCACGAGCGACTCAAGGCGATTCTCAACGACTCGTCACGGCTGACCCACCGAGGCACCGAGCCGGTGTGGTTGCTGACTGGGTCGTCGCACCACTGCGGGAAGTGCGGCGGGGACTTCACTATTCGCAAGGGGCGCAAGGCTGAGGGGACCTACACCTGCGCTGACGGGTTCTGCTTCGCGGCCTTGGCGGAGCCGCTTGAGCGGCTGGTAGAGCGGGCCGTCCTGGACCGCTTGGAGTCGGACGACGTGATCGAGCTGATGGCCGCGAACGACACCACCGCCGCGGATGCCTACGCCGATCTGCGCGCACTGGAGACCAGGCTCGACAGCCTCGTCGACCAAGCCGCTGATGGTTCGATCACGCCCGCCACACTGGCGCGGCTGGAGGGCAAGCTGACGCCCCAGATCGCGGCAGCCAAACGCAGAGCGCAGGCGTCCCTCAAATCGCCGCTCGTCGCCGACCTGGCTGGCCCACATGCTCGCGCGAAATGGGAGCTGCTGCCGATGGTCAAGCGGCGACAGGTGGTTCGCGCGCTGGTCGAGGTGCGGGTATTTCAGGGAGGCAAAGGAACCCGAATGCTGAACCCCCGGAGGGTCCACTTGCAGTGGGTGGGGTCGGACGAGCCGATGCCCACCGAGCTGCCGCCGCCGGTGCCGCTCGCCGAGGGTGGCGACCCGATCGACTTTCGAGTGCGGGAGGTGCAGGCGTACCTACAGACCGCCAGCCTGGAGGAGCGGGAGCGCATCATCGCGGCGGAGCGCGAGGGGCAGAAGCGCTACGACATCATGCGTCGCAGCCTCAGCCCATCGCGCGCGGTGGTATTCAGCGACGAGAGTTGACCGCCGACCGCAGGGGCCGATCCGCTCAGGCGCGTTGTGCCCTCTCCTTGATTGCCGCGCGGATGATTCCCCACAGCCCCGCCGCTGCGAGGATCCCGACCAGCGGCAGCGCCCAACCGGTGGCAACCACAGCGTGATTCGCCGCGAGCCACTCACGGTGTGCCAGCAGCAGCAGGAGCGTCACCACCGCACTGCTGGCGCCCAGCATTCCGACCAGACCTGTGGCGACAGGCACGAGCCGCCACCCGTCGAGGCGGACCGTCAGCACTGAGGCGGTAGCGACCAAAGCGGCCGTCGCCGCGACGATGACGTAGAAGGTCGCGCTGTAGATTCCGCTCGCGACATCGAGGAGCTCGAGCTCGTCGCTGACCGGGACCGTGAGCGCCAGCCCTGCCCGTGAGGTGACGATCAGGATGATGCCGGCCACCCCGCAGGTGATGAGCCACCGTCGGCGGTAGTTGGTCAGGGAGTCCGGCGCCCATTCGCCGTAGATGCCGTGCAGTGCGATCAGGCCGATGCATGCGCATCCCGCCACGAGGTACACGCTACGTAGCAGGTCGGAGATGTTCTCGCCGAACAGATCTGATGCTGCTACGTCGATTCCGTGATCACCGACGTACTCGGTGCCGAGCACGCAGCCCGCGACGAGTGCGGTCAGCCCTGCCGTGAATACCCACGTAGTTTCTTGGCGGGTGTCGTGCCGAAGCGCCAGGCGCACAAGGACGGCCAGCACAGCGGCCGGGAGAATGGCGCTCATCATCTTTCGTAGGCTAACGGGAATGCCCGGTTATCGATCGGCAAATGCGTGGGAATCTTTCAGTCACCGAGTGCGGTTCGCCATACATCGGCGGCACGTTGTGCGCGATCGGGGATCTCGCCGCGCGCGATAAGTTGGCGACCCTCGATAGTGAGGACTTCTGGCTCTATTCCGAGGGCGTGCGCGATGCTATCCATCTCGGGCGCGGTGACCGGCCGATTGCCCTGTTCGATGTTGCGCAAGATGCTCAGTGGGATGTCTGTCAGCTTTGCTAGCTGGCGTTGAGTGAGGTCGGTTGCTTCGCGATGCGCCTGGATCGTAATCGCATGTGCGACACGGAGTTTCCGGCGACGGTCCTTCGGTTGGTCCAACTTGTCACACGCCTCTCCTAGAATCGTGACTTCGCGTGTGTGCGCACAGTCATATGACTGTTCCAGCATCTTGACATAGCGAAGTGGCTATCCATGGGATATGGCGCAGTTACCGAAATGTGACGCACCGAGTACCCATATTTGTGTACTTGAAACATAAAGCGGACTAGGGTTCGGAATATTGGTGCACCGACCGGGGGTCGCGGTTCGGGGCGATGAGTTGCGAGGGGTTCTCAGTGAAAGATTCAGCGCCAGACCGGGATGCGACGACGCATCCCGGTGCGGGGGTATCGACTCGGGCAGTCGTCGCGTCACAGCTTCCGTCCGGAAGCGTGAGGTCCACGAAGGGTCGGGCTGCGGCTGGTCAACGCTCGCGGCTAGCCAGCGTCTCGGCATTGATCGCCATCGCGAACGAGCGAGGCGTGAAGGCGAGCCAGCTACTTCATCGCAGCTTGCGCCGCGTCGATGAAGGCGGCAGCGCTGACGCCGAGGGCGGCCGAGATGGCGATCAGCTGACTTAGCGTCATATCCCGGCTTCCGGTCTCGATCCGGCTGATTGTGTTGGTGCTCAACCCTGCGGCCGCGGCTAGCTCGGACTGTTTCAGGTCTGCGCGTGCGCGCTCTGCCCGAAGGTGGGCCGCTACCGCCCGCTGGGCCGCCTCGATGTGGTCCGACTCGGGCGCGGCTGTGTCATCTTCTGCGCTCATATGGGTGATTGTGACCCCCAAATGGGTGATTAGGCAACCTAGGACACGTGATTGTCCCAGACGCACGATTGCGTAGGCATTCACCCGTTTTGTGTTGACGTACACCCGAATGGGTGATTGACTATCTCGCATGGAGACCAGTTCAACCGGGTGGGTGTCCGCGAATCTGCGGGCGGCCCGTGCTAGGTCCGGGATCACCCAAGCCGAGCTGGCGCAGCGTTCCGGCGTCAGCGCGAATTCCATCGCCCGTTTCGAGCGGGACGAGCGTGATCCTCGAGTCGGGCAGCTGATTCGGATTGCCCTCGCGCTCGAAGTCCGCCCGTCCTCACTGATCGACAAGGTCGAGTCTGCCTCCGAGGATGCGGCATGAGCGCCCGCGAGGTCACGCCCGCCGAGCAGCGATGGCTCGATGCCCAGCGCGCCAAGTGGGTGCCGCTGTCCGAGCGCCAGGCCCTCGTTATCCGCAACGCATTTCGCGAGCCTGCAGTCGAGCGAGGCGCCGCATGAGCACTGTCCTCGGCTTCGGCCTGCTCGCTGTCGGCTGCTTGGTCCTCGCGTCCATCCCGATCAGCTTCGTCCTGGGCGCGGTCATTCGCCTCGCCAAAGACCCCCGCCCGGCGCACCCCCCTGCCGCCGACGCGGGTCGGGTGCGTCCCCTCGGTGCAGCCCGCGGTCATCACGCCGCGACGAGCGCCCGACGGGACGTGCCCCGAACCTCCTCGCGTCTGGTGCTCGTGCAGCCCAGCCGCGGGGTTGGCCCTGCCGATACCACCTCGGCAGGGCCCTCCAACTCAACCACCCCGTAAACGAGTTCGGCCGCCGGGGGGCAACCCGGCGGCCGTGCATCACTCACTCAAGCAAGGAGTCTACCGAATGACGCAGCCGAAGTATCCCACGAAGACCCGCGTCGACATCGCGCAGAGGATCGGCAAGCACCTCGTCACCGACGGCGACAACACCGTCGAGCTGCGGGCCACACTGACGTTCGCGTCGACTGAGCTGTATCTCCAGCGCTACCACGGTGACTGGCATTGGCTGCGCGCACACCGTGCGCAGACCGACACCGACAACGTCGCCGCGCTGCGCGTTCTAGCTTTGCGTCTGATCGAGCGTCTGCACATCGAGATCGGCGCCGAGCCAGTCTCGCGGAATCACCACGATGAGGTCGTCGCGTCGATGGCCGAGCGGATCGCCCAGCTGGAACGCAAGCTTGAGATCGCGGAGGCTAAGTCCGAGCAGGCTGCTGCCCGACCCACGTGCCACCACCCGTACAGCATGTACGGGCAGTGCGTCGACTGCGGAATTACCTGGTCTGCGCGGGCCGAGGCCACATGCTCGGCGGTGCGGGCATGATCCGCCGCATCCTCGGGCGCCATGCCCGCCACAGCTTCGGCGAGAACCGCGAAACCGTCGACGAACTCCTCGCCCGCATCGACGCCATGGACGTGTCGCCCCAGGTGAGTCCAGAGGACTACCCGACCGCGCAGTACCCGCGGTGGGTCCTCGCCCAGCTGGCTGACGGCGTCGACCCTGCCGACGTGCAGGGTTGGGACCGGCCGGAGCCGCGGTCTGCCCGCCGGCGCCCGGAGCTGGACTTCGCGCTGCCGATGGGTGGTGCGCGATGAGCTGGCCTGACCCCGCGATGGTCGTCGAGTACGACCTGATCCGCGCCGACCTGTCCACCCGGCTCGACCACATCGTCCAGTGGCTTCTCGACTCCCACATCGAATGCCCGTGCGACGGGGACGTCGACGGCATGAGCCACATGATCACGCTCGCTCAGCAGCTTCTCGGTGGGTTCGATTCCCAGACCCTTGCGGGTCTGCTCACCGAGGCCGTTGCCCGCCTTGCCTTGTCGAAGGAGGCCCAGTGAATCCCATCCTGATGGCCATCCAAATCGCTGGCCTCGCTGCTGCTCTGGCCTTCGTGGTCGCCTGCTTCTACTACGTAGTCCGCTCCGACCTGCGCGAGAACCCCGCCAAGGCGAAGATGCCCATGCCCTGGCACGGAATCGAAGCGATCCGGGACTACATCGCGACCGTCAAGTTCGACCCCGAGGCTGAGTCCGAGGACGACGAGGACGAGTCGGTCGACCAGACCGATCCCGGCGCCGAGTGGGATCGCGCCCGCGACCTGCAGATCGCACGTGAGCTGGGGGTGGCGTGATGGACCTCATCACCTGCAGCTGCGCATCCTGCGCCGTGCACCGCCGGGCCGAAGCCAACGTCGAATCGGTCCGGGCGCAGATGGTCACTGCCCAGTGCACCAAGTGCGGCAAGGCCACGGCCCAGACCGTGAGCCTTGTGCTGGCCAAGCGGGGCGCCGTCCTCTGCGACAGGAAGGGGTGCCGTCGTGGCTGACGACTTCGACATGATCGCGGGCCTGGACGTGGCCGACGACTTCGAGCCTGGCATCGCTGAGGCTGCGCGACTGACCGTCGCGCGGCACGCCACTGATGCCGGTGACTGTGCCGACCTTCTGACGATGCTCGGCCTGGCCGAGGACAAGAGTCGCCCGCGTGGGTGCCGCGAATGCAGTGGGCCGCTGTCGTTGCTGACGATCTCCGGCAAGTGCGGGCTGCGGGACTTCTGCTCGTACAAATGTCGTGATGCGGCGACGCGGGCGGGCCGCTGATGCACACACTCACGATCGCCCGCGACACCTACACCGAGCTCGGCATCCTGCCCAAGGGCATGACTGTGCAGGCTCAGCCGAACGCGGACTACTCGGCGTGGGTGGTGGAGATGTCGCTGCCGCGCGCCGCGGGGATCTCCCACCCGCTGCCGTTGCCCTCGTCCGCGGTTTGGGGCGGCGGTCGCCAGCGGCTCGACTCCCTCGACCGCGCCCGATGCGCTCACCACGACTACAACTTCGCCCGCGAGTTCCTCGGCCTCGGTCATCTGTCGGCGATCCGCTGGCTGCTGTCCGGGTACCAGGTCGATGAAAGGACCTTGATGCGCTGGGGATTTCGCAACATCGGCAGTGACGAGGCCGCCGCATGAAGCGCCGCCTGTTCACCGATGGATACCGGTCCGCAGTTGTCGACACCGATCCGACTGGACGGATCGTCATCGACTTCAAAGCCGATCCGAAGTCGGACGCGATCCGGCTGTCGCTCAGCACGTCCTCCGCCGAGGGCCTCGCCCTCGATCTCGTCGACGCAGTGAAGGAGGTCCTCGACCGTGGCTAACGACATCTGCAAGTACACCGACCTCGATGCCGAGGTCTGCGACTGCAAGACCCACCAGGCCGAGCGATTGCGCATGACCGCGCCGACCACGCCCGGTCTGTACCCCGACATCCCCGAGCTGGTCTATCACTCTGACACGGACAGCCTGTCGAGCACTGGAGTCCGGACGCTCGTTGGCGTTGGCGGCCCAGCGAAGTTCATCGGTGCCGAGCGTGAGCACAACGACGACTTCGATATCGGCACCGCGGCGCACACTCTTCTGCTCGGCACCGGCGCCGGTATCCACGAGGTCAACCAGACCAGCTGGCAATCCAAGATCGCCAAGGAGGAACGGGCCAAAGCCCGTGCGCTGGGCAAGATCCCACTGCTGACCAAGCAGGCCGACCGGGTCCGCGCGATGGTCGAGGTCGCGCTCGCTCATCCCGAAGTCGCCGCCCGGCTGGCCGTTGCCGTGTCGGAGATGACTGCCTACGCCATGGACCCCGCCACGTGGGTGATGCTGCGTGCCCGCTTCGACTCCATCCGCGTCGATGAGGACGCAATGGAAGTCGAGATCGATGACTACAAGACCACGAAGGACGCCAGTCCCCGCGGCTTCCCCAAGTCGGCCGCCGAGTACGGCTACCACGTCCAAGAGGCCCACTACCGGCGCGTGATCACCGAGCTCGGCTACACGGTCAAGCGCTTCACCTTCATCGCCCAGGAGAAGACCCCGCCTTATCTGGTTTGTCTGCACGAGTTCGGACCCGACGACATCGCCGAAGGCGACCGCATCGTCACCGAGGGGATCGAGCTGTGGGACCAGTGCCGCGCCGCCGGCGAATGGCCCGGCTACGGCGACCAAACCAACCGGATGCATCTGCCCTCGTGGGCATTGAGGAAGTGGTGACCGTGGCTGAGGACAAGAAGAAGATCGAGCTCGGCGACTACATCGAGGTTGCTCAGCGCATCGCCGACGTGCGCGAGAAGCTCCACCCCAACGGGTCGTTCCAGCCTGCCGTGGTCAGCGAACCGTACTCGGTGCAGGTCATCGACGGCCAGGCATACATCGCTGTGGTCGCGGCGTTCTACCGCACCCCCGAGGACACGATGCCCGGCATCGGAATGGCGTGGGAGCAGGTGCCAGGCAAGACCCCGTACACCCGCGGCTCCGAGCTGCAGAACGCCGAGACCTCGGCGTGGGGCAGGGCTCTCGTTGCTGCGCTGGCGGCCGACACCAAGGCGGGCATCGCGTCGGCGGATGAGGTGCGAAACCGTACCGCGGTCGCCGCCGCGAATCTGCCCGCCCACGACTTCGCTCGCACCGAGCTGCTGCGGCTGATGAACCAGCTCGGCAAGGACAGCAAGGCGGCGACCGCGAAGTTCGCTGCCGACAACAACGGTGACCAGTTGAGGACGTCGACCAACGCGGCCGCCATCGAGAAGCTGACCGCCTATTACCGGGACGGTGGCGAGTGACCGACCACAACCCCGTCGCGATCGAAGGCGCTATCCGCGACTGTGCCAACCGGATCGCCAAGGGCGTCGGCGTGTGCGACACCCGCTACTCCGAGTTCCTCACCGCGGACCGCGCGTACGACCAGGCGTTCGCTCGCGCCTACATGCAGCACGACGGCCCGGCGCACGAGAAGCGGTATGGCGCCGAGCTGGCTACCGAGCAGGAGCGCACCGCCCGTGACGTCGCGGACGCTGCGTACCGGCACGCCGACCGGCTGGCGAAGGCGCTGACCGAGGAGCTTCGGTCCTGGCAGTCGGTGAGCGCCAGCGTTCGTGCCATGTACGCCGTGGCCGGTCGGGGTGAGGGCGCATGAAGCGCGATGAGAAGCGCACCCGCCGCCTGGTCGCGGAGCGCTCTGGCGGGCTGTGTGAGCGCTGCGGAATGCAGGGGCACACCGCACATCACCGGAAGAACCGCGGCCAAGGCGGTCCCTGGTCGCCGTCGAACATCGTGTGGCTCTGTGGTGATGGTGTCCGCGGCTGCCACGGCTGGGTGACCGAGCACCCGGAAGCCGCCCGCGTGTCCGGCTTCCACGTCCCGTGGTGGGACACCCCGGTCGTGATCCCTGTCCACTCCACGCTGCACGGCGTGGTGTTCCTGGCGGATGACGGCAGCCTCGTCGCAGCTCCGGCGCCCGTTGCGCCCCTCTCGTCCACACTCCGCGCCGACCTTGATCTGACCGCCGAGGAGGCGACCTCATGAGCACCAACCTGATGCCATTCACCTATGCCGATGCGATCGTGCGCACCGTCGTGCTCGACGGCGAGCCGTGGTTTGTCGCCCGCGACATCTGCAACATCCTCGGCCTGACCAATCTGTCCATGGCCTTGCAACGCCTTGCCTCGGATGAGAAGGGGGTCAATCGGATTGACACCCCTGGCGGCGCGCAGGAGATGGCTGTCGTCAGCGAGTCCGGGATGTACGCCCTCGTGCTCCGGTCGGACAAGCCGGAAGCCGTCGACTTCCGTCGATGGATCACCGCCGAGGTGTTGCCCACGATCCGGAAGACGGGCAGCTACGCCGCGGTCACCGCGCTGCCGGACCGCAAGGCGCTGGCGCAGATGGTGATCGAGGCTGAGACGGCGAGGGAGAGCGAGCACGCGGCGCGTCTTGAGGCGGAGCAGCACGCTCGCGCACTCGAGGCGCCGGCGTCTGCATGGTCGCATCTCGCTGAGTCCACTGGTGATTACGCGGTGGCCGACGCGGCGAAGGTCCTGTCCCGCGATCCGAACATCACGATCGGCAGGGACAGGCTGTTCAAGTTCATGCAGGGGGAGGGCTGGATCTACCGCGACCGCGGCGCCGCGGCGTGGAAGGCGTACCAGACCCAGGTCGACAACGGTCGCCTGACCGAAAAGCTGGGTTCGCCGTTCCTGCACGAGTCGTCCGGTGAGATGCGCATGCCCGCGCCGACGATCCGGATCACGACCAAGGGCCTGGCTGAGCTGCACAAGCGCCTCGGTGGCAACGGTCAGATGTCCCTCCTGGCGGTGTCCTGATGGCTGAGTCAGTGCAGTTCCCGAGTGGGCTGTGGAATGAGGACGAGTTCCGGGTGCTGACGGCGCCGCTCCAGGGCGCGTTCCTCACGTTGTGCCTGCGTCCGGAGCTCGGTGCGCTGGGGGCGATGCCGGTGTTCCTGGGAAGGATCGCCCTGGTAACCGCAGGCGCGGAGCGGGTCGACGTACTCGACAACCTCCGGCGCCTGGCGTTGGTCGGGTGGATTGTTCTCGACGAGGTCGAGGAGGAGCTGTTCGTCCCGCGCTTCATGGAGTTCAACGGGGTCGAGAAGAACCCGAACAGGCTGCGGCGTGCCATCACCGAATCCCACGCCATCGAGTCCGCAATCGTCGCGGCCGCTGTCGCCGATGTCCTCGACAGGCTGGCCAGGATCGACGCGAACCGGGCGGCCCAGCGCCTTCGCCGGGTCGAAGCCGGACAGCGCCCCAGGGCCCGGCCGAACATCGACGAGGAGATCCGGCACACCGTGTACGTGCGGCATGGGTGGGCCTGTGCTTACTGCTCCCATCAGTTCGCCCCGGCGCCCACCGGCGCGCCAGAGGATGAGGCTGCCGGGATCTGGTTGGAGCTCGACCACATCCGGCCGTACTCCCTCGGCGGCGACGACGCCGCGGCCAACCTGCGCGCGGCGTGCTCGACGTGCAACCGCCGGCGCGGTGTCGATGACCTGGATCTGTGGGCCGACAAGACCGGGGGTGCCTGATGCCCTGGTTTCGAGTCGACGACGACGCCGCCTTCCACTCGAAGATCGTGGCCGCGGGCAACGCGGCGATCGGCCTGTGGACCCGTGCCGGTTCGTGGTCCTCGCGTGAGCTGACTGACGGCTTCATCCCGAACCACATGATCGCGTCGATGGGCACTCCTGCCCAGGCGAAGAAGCTGGTGCAGGTTCGCCTGTGGGACAAGGTCGATGGCGGCTACCAGTTCCACCAGTGGGAGGAGCGGCAGCCGTTCACCAAGGCTGACGTCGAGCGGAAGCGGGACGAGGCGCGCGAACGTATGCGCAATGTTCGGGCGAACAAGTCGGCTGGTTCGCGTGATGTTCGCGCGAACGACGATGTAACCGAACCGCCTATGTCCGAATTTCTTTCGGAGAAAAACGACCGTTTGCATAGCGAACGATTTATTTCCGAGAACGACATGAGCGCACCATCCGAAGAGGGATTTTCCGAATCGCCCCAGGTGGACGACACCAGTTCGCGCGAACATCAGACCGAACACGATGCGAACAGCCCGCGAAGTTCGCTCAACCCCATCCCAAGCCCATCCCTTATAGGGGTCGACCTAGGGGGGAATCGTTCGGTAGGTGATAGGGGAGCGGCCGCAAACGAACTGACCCCCACCCCCTCCCAGTTCCATCCCGAGCACCCCGATCGGTGGGTCGACGGCTGCCCGGAGTGCGAGGCGATCGGCGACGCGATCATCGCCCGCGTCGCGACCAAGCCCGGCCTCGCCGCCCCGCCCGAGCGCTGCCCCGAGCACCTCGCCGCACCGACCACCGTTGCGTGCGGTCCCTGCGGGGAAGCGCGCAAGCGCCGGGCCCGGTGGGAGACCGACGTCGACCGGGACAAGAAGCGCCAGGGCGTCGAGAGCCGCCGCGCCGCAGCCGAACTCCGCGCCCAAGCGATCGCCGCGTGCACCGAATGCGACCCCGACGGCTACGACATCACCCGCAAGGTTTGCGACCACACCGGTCCGCGCCCCGGGCGTAAGCCGCTACGCGAGCTGTACGCGGCACATAAGGCCGAGGGTGCCGAACCTGATCTTGATTCGCCAGAGGACGAGCCAGGCCCCGGCACGCCCTCGCTGAGGTCGGTCTCATGAGCCACGACCGCACCGGTGAGCGTGCCGACGAGGACCGGTGCCCCAACAACTGCCGCAACGGCTGGCTGTCCGCCCCGGACGCCGATGTCGCCGTCGCGTGCCCCTGCCGGTGGTCTCGCACCGCCGACTCCGCCGTGAACCACGACCTCGCCGAGCGCCAGCCCAGTGCTCGTGCGGCAGCAGCAATCCGAGC